>DATIOF010000099.1:0-6623 GCA_035473395.1 Gaiellaceae bacterium | reverse complement strand
ATCGTCAAGGGCGAGCAGACCAGCCCGCCTCCGCACGGCGACTCGACGCTCTTCAACGAGGGCCGGAAGCTCTACACCGAGGAGATCAACGCCGCAGTGCGCGGCGCAAAAGCCGCCGGCGCGACCGAGATCGTGGCGATGGACTGCCACGGCGCGGGCGGCGGCTACACATTCAACTCGTTGATCCCGGAGGAGCTCGACCCCGACTGCGAGTTCGTCGTCCAGGACCAGTGGACCGAGTACATCGAGTTCCTCGAGCAGGGCGTCGACGCGGCGCTGTTCGTGGGGATGCACGCGCGCGCGGGCACGGCCGAGGGAGTGCTCAACCACACCGTCTCCGGGCCGAACTTCCAGAACCTCTGGTTCAACGACACGCTCGTCGGGGAGACGGGCATCAACGCCGCGCTCTGCGGCACCTGGGGCACACCGGTGGTGCTGGTGACCGGCGACCAGGCCGCTTGCCTCGAGGGCAGCGAGCTGCTCGGCGACGGCCTCACGACCGTGCAGGTCAAGCGCGGGACAGGCGTCCAGAGCGCGCGCAACCTCGTCCCTTCGCGGGCGCGTGAGGCGATCGAGGCGGGCGCGAAGCAGGCGCTCTCCGACCTGAATGCGGTCAAGCCCTACGACCCGGGCAAGCCATGCGAGATCAAGGTCGAGTACAAGTGGACCGACCCGGTCGCGAAGCTCCGCTACCGCCACGGCGTCGAGATCCTGGACGACCGCACGGTCGTCTCCCGCGCCGACGACTGGTGGACGGCGTGGAAGCAATTCTTCTTCTAGGGCCGTGGCCAACGCCTTCGAGCTCGCCGAGCTGATCTCCTCGGCCGAGGCCGTGCCCGCCTCCGGCTGGGTCGCCGGCATCTCTGGCGCGTTCGCAGCTGCCCTCGTGGCCAAGGCGGCCGGACGGTCGGAGGGCTGGAGCGACTCGGCCGGGGCCCGCGCCCAGGCGCTCGACCTGCGCGACCGGCTGCTCGCGCTCGCCGAGCAAGACACGCGTGCCTACGAGACCGCCCTCGAGGCGCTCGAGCAGCGCCACTCGACCCTCGCGCGGGCGCTCGACGCCGCGGCCGCCGTGCCGCTCGCGCTCGCCGAGACGTCGGCGGACGTCGCGCTGCTGGCCGCCCAGGCCTCCGAGTGCGCGGACGGGGCCTCGCGGGCCGACGCGTCGGCGGCCGCGGCTCTGGCGGCAGGCGCGGCACGGGCCGCGGCGAAGCTCGTCGCCGTCAACCTCGCGACCTCGCCCGGCGACGAGCGGCTCGCAGCCGCGGAGCGCGCGGTGGAGACGGCGGACGACGCGGCGCGGCAGGCTCTGGCCGCCGAGATCTAGCGGCCCTGCGGAATAGGCTCGGGCCGTGAGCGAGGTTCAAGACTTCGGCCTGATCGTCCTGTTCGTCTCCGGGATCGTCTCGGTCGCGCTGCTGTCGAACAAGGTCAGCGAGCGCTTCCCGATCCCGGCTCCCGCGATCTTCCTGCTCGCCGCGGCGGTGACGGTGCACTTCTGGCCGAGCCTCGGCCGGAAGCTCCCCGTGCTCGACGTCGAGCGTCTGGCGGTGGTGGCGCTGATCGTGATCCTCTTCGACGGCGGCGTGCGGATCGGCTGGAAGCGCTTCCGCGTCGCGGCCGTGCCGATCACCGCGCTGGGCGTCTTCGGCACCTTCACGACCGCCGCCCTCGTCGCGCTGGCCGGGCGCTACCTGTTCGATTTCAGCTGGACGGGAGCGGGCATTCTCGGCGCCGCGCTCGCGCCCACCGATCCGGCCGTGATGTTCTCCGTGCTCGGCAAGCGCGAGGTCGGCGGGCGCACTGGCACGATCCTCGAGGGCGAGTCCGGCGTGAACGACCCGGTCGGGATCGCCTTGATGCTCGGCTTCATCGAGTTCGCCACGCACACGGATGCGACGTTCTGGGTGGTGGTGCGGGAGTTCGCACTGGAGATGTCGATCGGCCTCGCCGTCGGAATCGCCGGCGCGTGGATCGTGCTGCAGTCGATCCGCCGCATCGAGGTCGCGAACCCCGCGCTCTACCCGCTGCGCAGCCTCGCGGCTGCGGGAGTGATCTACGGCGCCGCTGCCGTGGCGCACGGCTCTGGCTTTCTCGCCGTCTTCGTCGCCGGGATCCTGATCGGCGACGCCGACTACCCGCGACGGCGCGACGTCGAGCGCTTCCAGACCTCGCTTGCGAGCCTGGCCGAGGTGGTCGTCTTTATCGCCCTCGGCCTGACGGTGAACAAGGTCAACCTCGAGCCGGTCTGGAAAGACGCGGTCCTGATCGCGCTCGTGCTGGCGTTCCTGGCGCGCCCGCTCGGGATCGCACCGTTTCTCGCGCCGCTCCACCTGCGACGCGGTGAGCGCGTGTTCGTGATGTGGAGCGGCCTCAAGGGCGCGGTTCCGATCCTGCTCGCCTCGTTCACGTTGCTCGAGCATGTTCCCGGCGCCGATCGGATCTACGGGATCGTGTTCGTTGTCGTGGCCTTCTCGGTGATCGTCCAGGGCAGCACGGTGCCGTTCGTAGCCCGGCGGCTCGGCGTGCCAATGCGGCTCGCGAACCGAGGCGACCCGTGATCGTTGCGCACCTCGACCTCGACGCGTTCTTTGCCGCGGTGGAGGAGCTCGAGCAGCCCGAGTTGCGGCAGAAGCCGCTCGTCGTCGGCGGCGATCCCCACGGCCGCGGCGTGGTGGCGACCGCCAACTACGTGGCGCGGAGATTCGGGATCCACTCGGCGATGTCGTGCGCGGAGGCGCTTCGCCGCTGCCCGCAGGCGGTGTTCGTCACGCCGCGCAAACGGCTCTACTCGGAGTACTCGAAGGCGGTCTGGACCGCGGTGCGCGAGGTGGTGCCGACGGTCGAGCGAACCGGTATGGACGAGGGCTACCTCGACGTCGGGGAGGTGGCAGCCGACTTCGGCCGGGCGCGCGCGGTCGCGGAGGCGGTGCAGGCGGCGGTGCGCGGCGGGACGAGCCTCACGTGCTCGCTGGGCGTCTCCAGCTGCAAGGTCGTCTCCAAGATCGCGAGCGACCGCCGCAAGCCCGGCGGCTTGACCGTCGTGCCTGCCGGACGCGAGGCCTGGTTCCTCGCTCCCTTCGACGTGCGGCGGCTGCCGGGCGTGGGTCCGCGGGCGGAAGAGCGGCTGCGGCGCGTGGGGGTCGAGACGATCGGCGACCTGGCCGTGCTCGACGACGCGAAGCTCCGCATGCTGCTGCCGGGGAAGCTCGGGCCGCTGCTGCGCGACCGGGCGCGCGGGATCGACCCGCGGCCGCTCGAGCTGTCGGCCGAGACGGTCTCGATCAGCGCCGAGGAGACGTTTCCGCGTGATGTGGCGGAGGTCGAGCGGCTGCAGGAGGAGCTGCGCCGGCTGGCGGCGCTGGTGGCCGAACGCCTCGAAGCCAGCGGCCAGGCGGGCCGCACGGTCACGACCAAGGTGCGCTACCCGGACTTTTCGATCCGCTCGCGCTCGACGTCATTGCCCGTCGGCACGGACGACGTCGAGCGGATCTGGGAGCTCGCCTGTGCGTGCCTCGACCGCGCGCTGGCCGACCGGCCTGGCGCGCTCCGCCTGGTCGGCGTCGGTGTCTCCGGCCTCGAGACACATCGCCAGCTCGAGCTCGTCTAGTCCGCCCGGGACGAGATTTCACACTTTCGGCACAAACACGGCACATATCCGCGCGAATTCGTCAGGCACCCTGACTTCACCCCGGGTGGGTGGGGGTTAGGGATGGAGCCCGCCACTACCGCTGGTCCGGTCGCGCCGGCCCGCGCGGCAGGTCAACTCTCTTCGGTGCTCCAGCGGGCGACGTCTCGGATCGAGACGATCCCGACCGCACGGCCGTCGTCGACGATCGGGACGTGGCGAAAGCCGTTGTCGAGCATGATCTTCGCCGCGTCGGCAGGCGTCGCATCCGGCGCGAGCGTGAGCGGGTCGGCCGTCATCCACTCGCGCACGCGCGCCTCGCTGGAGTGGACGCGGCCCGCGACCGCGCGGGTCAAGTCGCGCTCGGTGACGATCCCGATCAGCGTCCCGTAGTCGGAGACCACGGCCGAGCTGACACCGCGCTCGACCATCTTCTGCGCGGTCTCGCCGATCGTGTCGGCCGGGTCGACCGAGAGGACGTCGCTGGTCATCAGCTCGCGGACGGTGCTCACGCCGCGAGCGTAACACCGCCCGCGACGTGAACAAGGGTGTCGAGCAGCTCGGCGAGCTCGGCGCGGATGCCCTCGTCGACCAGGTCGCCGTGGTCGTCGAAGCGCAGGTACGCCTCGGGCACGAGCACCTGCGGCTCGTCGAGCACGACGGCCCGCGGGAACTCGAGCGCCTCCCGCAGCTGCTGCTGCGCGAGCGCCGTTCCGCCGCGACCGGTCGACGCGCCCATCAGCGCCACGTGCTTGCCGGCGAGCGGCGAGCCGAGCGGCGGGCGCGAGGCCCAGTCGATCGCGTTCTTCAGTCCGCCCGGCATTCCGCGGTTGTACTCGGGCGTGGCGATCAGGAGCGCGTCCGCGTCGCGGATCGCGTCCTTCAGCGCCACGACGGGCTCGGGATCGCCGGCGGTCTCGACGTCGCCGTCGTAGATCGGCAGGTCGCGGATGTCGAGCTCGACGAGATCGACGCCCTCCGGGAGGAGCTCCCGCGCCGCGCGCAGGAGCCCACGGTTGTACGAGCCCTTGCGCAGGCTGCCGGCGATTCCGAGGATCTTCACGCTGCTTAGGCCTCCTTGACGGCCGAGACGGCCGCGGTGATCTCGACGGTGGTGGTGCCCCAGTCGAAGGCGCCGCGGGCGTCGACGAGCAGGCGCTCGTCGCCCATCTTGCCCTGGCCCTGACCGCGGATTCGGCCCTCGAGCTCGATCTCGAACGGCGTGTCCTTGACGATCAGGTTGCCGCGGGCCGTGAAGCGCTCGGCGTCGAGTGGCTCGACCGCGGTAGTCTCGAAGCGGATCTCCGGATGCTTCGCGGCGTCGAGGAAGTCCGGCGAGATCAGGTGCGCGTCGCGCTGCTCGTTGTCGGTGCGGAGGCTGTCGACGCGGATCGTGCCCGCGAGGGACGGCTGCTCGCCACCGCTGATGCGGCCCTCGAACTGCGTGAAGCGCCCGTTCACCGAGCTGAAGAGGTCGCTCGTGTCGGTGACCTGGAAGCCGATCGTCGTATGGACGGGGTCGACTGCCCAGGGTCCGGCGGGCATGACCTCGGGAATCATGGTGGTGCTCATTTCTGGTGGCTCTCCTTTCGGTTCGCTATACTTGAGCCGTCAACAATCTAGCAAGAGAAAGTTGAGACGTCAAGTATTGAGCACGCAAGCAACTCAGCATCCCGCAGTTACGGCCTGGATCGGGCTCGTCCGAGCCCACGCGACGACCGTGCGGCGGTTCAACGCGCAGCTGGTGCGGGATCACGGCCTGACGATCAACGACTTCGAAGTGCTGCTCAACCTGTCGAAGGCGGAGGACCGGCAGCTGCGCCGCGTCGATCTGGCGGAGCGCGTGCTGCTCACGCCGTCTGGAATCACGCGGCTGCTCGAAGGGCTCGAGCGCTCCGGCTACGTCGAGCGCGCCTCGTGCGCCTCGGACGCGCGCGTCACCTACGCACAGCTGACCGACGAGGGGCACGCGAAGCTCCGCGAGGCATCGCGGTCGCATGTCTCCGAGATCCGCGAGTACATGGGTGGACGCTTCTCCGACGAGGAGCTCGAGGCCCTCGGACGCCTGCTCGAACGGCTGCCGGTCGACCCGCAGGACGACCTCGAGTGCGGCGCCTGAGAGAAAACCTCGCAAAGAGCGCACATGAATTTTTCAGGGCCTTGCGCGGACCTGTCCTCGGCGTTAGGTTGCCTCTTGCGCCGAGCACGGAGCGCGAGTAGGACGAAGCTTCACCGGAGGGCAGTACGCGGAAGCGGAAGGTCAACCGGGCGGGGTGGACGAAAGCGAAACCGGCTCGGCGAATTTTTTTGGTCCCGCACGGAATACAACGGCCCCGTAGGCCGTTGTAGTGGTTGGTGGCAAACGCCCTCGCGTTCGCCCGACACCAACGAAGCAAAGGATGTGAGCAGAACTGAGCACCACCACGCTTGAACTTGCTGTCCCCGCGTTCCTCGAAGAGGCCGAGGAGCACGAGTCGATCGACGAGGCCGCCCTGGAGGCGTTCGCGCTCGAGCACGACCTCGACGAGGATGACCTCGTCGAGTTGCGCGCCGAGCTCGAGGCCAGAGAGGTCGAGATCGTCCAGCCACCGGCGGACGTTCCGGCCGCCCCTGCGCACGCGCACACGGCCGCGCCGACCGACGCGCTCTCGCTCTTCATGCACCGCGCCGGCCGCTACCCGCTGCTGACCGCGGCGGAGGAGGTCGCGCTCGCCAAGCGTGTCGAGCGGGGCGACGCTGAGGCCAAGGAGCGCATGATCAACTCGAATCTGCGCCTGGTGATCTCGATCGCCAAGCGCTACCAGCGGAAGGACCTGCCGCTGCTGGATCTCGTCCAGGAGGGCGTGATCGGGCTGAACCGTGCCGTCGAGAAGTTCGACTGGCGCAAGGGGTTCAAGTTCTCGACCTACGCCACCTGGTGGATCCGCCAGGCCTGCCAGCGGGCGATCTCGAACCAGTCCGCGACGATTCGCATCCCGACGCACGTCAACGAGCG
>DATIOF010000098.1:0-3504 GCA_035473395.1 Gaiellaceae bacterium | reverse complement strand
CGGCGGCGACGAAGAGGCGTACTCTCATCGACAGTCTCCCACTGACTCGGTCGACGGCCTGCAGGTTGCTGCGCTCTCTCCCGGTGGCCGGGAGCGCCGCGAACGGCCGCACGATTGGTGTGTACCACTTGGCCACGGCGCAGACATTCGCACAGATCGCGTCGGAATGTCAAGACCAATTGTGCGAGAACGGCTCATGCTGGCTGATCCCGCCCGTCTCGTTGGTTATGACCAGCCGCCGCGAGGGCGGGACGGTGCGGCAGCGGTTGCGCGCTCAGGTCGGTCACGAGCCGGTAGCGGTCGCCCCGGTAGATCGAGTGGACGAACTCGACGATCTCCCCGCTCTCGGAGCGCGTCACCCGCTCGAAGAGAAAGGCCGGCGAGTGCAGCGGGATGCCCAGCGCCTCGGACTCCTCCTCGTTGGTCACCGTCGGCTCGATCGTCTGCACGCCGCCCGAGATCACGATCCCGTAGCGAGAGCGGAGCAGGTCGTAGAACGACTTGCCCTCGAGGTCGGCGGCGCTCAGTCCGGGAACGAGCGCGTCGCGGACGTGCAGCGTCTCGATCGCCATCGACTCGCTGTCGGCCATCCGCAGACGCGTGGCGACGACGATTCGCTCCGAGGGCGAGACGTGCAGGAAGCGCCCGAGCCGCGCGCCCGCCGGGACGACCTGGAGCCCGAGCGTCTTGCTCCCCGGATGCATGCCGCGACGGCGCATGTCCTCCGTGAAGGAGGTCATCGTCAGCTCCTGCGCGATCTTCGGCTCGCTCACGAACGTTCCCGAGCCGCGGCGGCGGACGAGGTAGCCCTCCCGCGCGAGCTCGTCCAGCGCGGCGCGTACCGTCAGCCTCGAGACACCGAGGTCGACGCTGAGCTGGCGCTCCGACGGGATCGCCTCGCCGACGCCGAGCCGGTCGATCAGGTCGAAGACCCGGTCGCGGGTCTCGGCTTGCTTGGTCACGTCGCGACCGGTGCGAGCCGAGGCTCGGACGCAGTGTCCGGGAGCAGCGTCTTGCCGCTCTCGGGATCGAAGAAGTGCAGCCGCGCGGTGTCGAGCGCGAGCTCGAGCGGCTCGCCGACGCGGACGTGGGCCCGCGGGTCGACGCGGGCGCTGAACAGCGCCCTGGACTCGGCCACCAGCGTCGCCTCCTCGCGGCCGCTGACGTCGGTCGCAACCGCATCGGCGTCGACGTGGAAGAAGACGTGAGCGTCGGAGCCAAGCTCTTCCACGACCTCGGGCACGACCGTGAACGTCGGCGCGCCGGGGGCCGCGAAGGCGACCGCGCCGAAGGCCTCGGGCCGCACGCCGACGATCGCGGTGCGCAGGCCACGCTCCGGCCGCCGGGCCTCGTCGAGCGGGACGCGGAAGCCGCCGAGGATCACGTCGTCGCCGTCGATCGTGCCTTCGACGAGGTTCATCGCCGGCGTGCCGATGAAGGCCGCGACGAAGACGTTCGCCGGGTGGTCGTACAGCCGCTGCGGCGTGTCGACCTGCAGGATGCGGCCGCCGTCCAGCACCGCCACGCGCTGGCCGAGCGTCATCGCCTCGGTCTGGTCGTGCGTGACGTAGACCGTGGTCACGCCGAGCCGCGCGTGCAGCTGCGAGAGCGACGCGCGCATCTCGACGCGCAGCTTCGCGTCGAGGTTCGAGAGCGGCTCGTCCATCAGGAACGCCTTCGGCTCGCGCACGATCGCGCGGCCCATGGCGACGCGCTGGCGCTGCCCGCCCGAGAGCTGCGCAGGCTTGCGCTCCAGCAGCTCCTCCAGCCCGAGCAGCTTCGCCACCTCGTCCACGCGACGGCGCGCCTCGTCCTTCGGCGTGCGCCGCACCTTCAGGCCGTAGCCGATGTTCTTGCGCACGCTCATGTGCGGATAGAGCGCGTAGCTCTGGAAGACCATCGCGATGTCGCGGCGGCGCGGCGCGAGGTCGGTGACGTCGACGCCGCCGATCGAGATCTGCCCCGCGGTGACCTCCTCGAGCCCGGCGATCATCCGCAGGAGCGTCGACTTGCCGCACCCGGAGGGGCCGACGAGCACCATGAACTCGCCGTCGCCGATCTCCAGGCTGACGTCGTCGACGGCGGTGACGTCGCCGGAGTAGACCTTCGTCAGCTGCTCGAGTTGAATCTGGGCCACGGGCCAGACAAGGATAGGACCGCTTGGCCCGAAAAGCAAGACCACATTGCGTCGAGCCGGTAACTGGTATTGACCACCGTGCTCCCGAGCGCTTAGACTCGGGCCAATGGCCTTGAGCGAGGGAGCCGGGAGCCTGGACAGGCTCGTGACCGAGGCGCGCCGAGCGGACGCGGACTACGACTCGCGCTCGACGCAGGAGCTCGTGGAGCTGATGAACGAGGACGACGCGTCCGTTCCGGCCGCGGTGGCCGCCGTGGGGGACGAGCTCGCGGCGGCGATCGACGCGATCGTCGCCAGGCTCGGTGCGGGCGGCCGGCTCGTCTACGTGGGCGCCGGCTCGTCGGGTCGCATTGCTCAGCTCGACGCCGAGGAATGCGAAGGAACCTTCTCCACCGCGCCCGGCCAGATCGTGGCGCTCGTCGCCGGTGAGGGCCTTCCCTCCGCCGAGCGCGAAGCGGCCGAGGACGACCGCGCTGCCGGACGCCGCGCGGTCGAGGAGCTCGCCGTCTCCTCTGCGGACGCCGTCGTCGGCCTCAGCGCGAGCGGCCGGACGCCGTACGTGCTCGCCGCGCTCGCGGCTGCCGCGGAGGCAGGGGCCCTGACGGTCGCGCTGACGGCGGTCGAGGAATCCGAGCTCGCCCGTGGCGCCGACCACGAGCTGGCCGTTGTCGTCGGCCCGGAGTTCGTAGCCGGCTCGACGAGGCTAAAGGCCGGCACGGCGCAGAAGCTCGTCCTGAACACGATCTCGACGGTCACGATGGTCCGGCTCGGCAAGACCTATGGCGATCTGATGGTCGACGTGCGCTCCTCGAACGAGAAGCTCGCCGCCCGCGCGCGCAGGGTCGTGCGGTTGGCGGCCGGCGTCTCCGACGAGGAGGCCGAGCGCGCCCTCGCCGAGGCCGACGGCAGCGCCAAGGTCGCGGTCGTCGCGCTGCTCGCGGGCGTGGACGCACAGACGGCGCGCACCCGACTGGAGCAGGCCTCGGGCCACGTACAGGCGGCGGTCGAGCAATGAGGCTCGGCGTCGAAGCCGCACTGGTCGGCGGCGAGCTCGTCCCCGGCGACGTCGAGCTCTCGAACGGCGAGATCGCGGCCTACGGGCTGAGCGGCGGCAACGGCCACGGCTGCATCGCGATCCCCGGCTTCGTCGACCTGCAGGTGAACGGCTTCGGCGGCGTCGACTTCATGGGCGCCGACGCCGACGGTTACGCCCGGGGCGGCGAGGCGCTGCTCGAGACGGGGGTCACCGCCTACCTGCCGACCTTCATCTCCGCGCCCGAAGAAGACCTGCTGACGGCGCTCGGCAACGTGCCGCTCGACCCGCCCGGCCCGCGGCTGCTCGGCGTCCACCTCGAAGGGCCGTTCCT
>DATIOF010000097.1:0-16035 GCA_035473395.1 Gaiellaceae bacterium | reverse complement strand
GCCTCACGATCGTCGCCGCAGCCCTCGCGGCTCTCGTCCTGCCAACCCTCGCCCTGGCCAAGGGTCCATCGGAGGGCACGATCTCCGGGCCGGGGCTCACGAAGACCTTCAAAGTGACCGGCGACGGAAGTGGCGGCACGCCCGGTGGCGACCTGACCCAGACAGCGGGGTTCTTCCCGGCCGCCTTCGGCCAGTCGCCCGACCCGATGCTGCACCGCAAGCCGGCGGTGCTCGGACCGAGCTACACGATCGTTTGGACCGTGCCGACGGGCAACGGTTCGCCCGACCACATCCGGCAGGTCGTCTACCCGTACGCAAAGGGTGGCGCGGTCACGTACATGAAGCCGGGACAGCCGATCTTCGACATGACCACGCACGGGGGCTGGTACCGCGACACCGCGCTGAAGCGGACGCTGGTGCGCCTGGGTCTACCGGCAAAGGCGCCGAGCGCGTCGTCGGACGGGACGAGCTGGACGCTGCCGGCTGGACTAGGTGCGGCCGTGCTCGTTGGGGTGGCCTTGCTCCTGTTCTGGCGCCGTCAGCGCGGCCAGAGGTCGCCGTCGACCAGCTCGACCGAGTTGCCAGCCGGGTCGCGGACGTAGAGCGAGCGGGCGCCGTCCCGCCGCCAGTCCTGGTCCTGCTCGAGCTCGACGCCGTGGGCCGCGAGCCGGTCGCGCCAGGCGTCGAGCTCGCCCTCGCCCACCGAGAAGGCGACGTGCACCGCGCCGGTCGGGCCGTGCGAGGGGACCACGCGGCCTGGCCGCGAGGACTCCGTCGGGTCGAACAGCAGCAGCATGCCGTCGTCGTCGAGCCGGAAGACGCTGTCCTCCACCTGGCGCAGGCCGAGCACGTCGCGGTAGAAGGCGCGCGCGGCCTCGAGGTCGGTTGCGTAGACGACGGTCTCGTAGACCCGCCGTGGCCTCACGCCACCGCGGCCTCGCCGAGGAGGGCCTTCACCTCGGCGAAGAAGTCCGGCTCGGGCTTGACGCGGTAGTCGCTGCCGAACTGCAGCGTCCGCGGTCCCTCGGAGGTCTCCAGGTCGACGATCACCGGCGCCTCGCCGGGGAAGTCGCGCACGACAGCAGCCAGCTCGCGGATGATCCCGGCCCGCGCCTGGCGGGCGTCGAGCTTGAGCCGCACCTCGCGCCGCTCCGGCGTCGCCTCGAAGGCCGTCACCTCGAGCGCGATCAGCTTCGACTCGCCCTCCTTGTGGTCGACCCGCGCCTTCACGACCAGCACGGCGTCGGTGACGAGCAGCTCGCGCGCGGCCGCGTAGACGGAGTTGAAGACGACGACCTCGGCGCTACCCACGACGTCGTCGAGCCGCAGGAAGACCATCGGGTCGCCCTTCTTCGTCGTCAGCTGCTTGATCGCCGAGACGATCCCGGCGACGGTCACGATCTCGCCGTCGCGGCGGCGCTCGAGCTCGGCGAGGGTCGCGTCGGTCTTGCGCCGTAGCTGCGCGCGGATCGCCTCCAGCGGATGCTCGGAGACGTAGAGCCCGAGCGCTTCCTTTTCCTGCCGCAGCAGCTCGTTCTTCTCGTACTCCTCGCTGCCGATCGGCGGATGCTCGAGCTTCTCCTCGACCTCTGCGAAGAGCGAGCTCTGGCCTCGCAGCCGCTCGTCCGAGGCGCGCTGCCCGTGCGAGAGCGCGTGCTCGAGCGCCTCGAGCATCCCGCGGCGCGAGGCGCCGGTCGAGTCGAGCGCACCGCACTTGACCAGCGACTCGAGCGCGCGCTTGTTCACCACCTGCGGGTCGACGCGCTCGGTGAAGTCCCAGAGCGAGGCGAAGGGGCCGCCGTCCCCGCGCGCCGCCACGATCGCGCGCGCCGCCGAGTCGCCGACGTTTTTGACCGCGTTCAGGCCGAAGCGGATCTTGCCCTCGACGACCGCGAAGTCGCACTGCGAGCCGTTCACGTCCGGTGGCAGCACCTCGATGTCGATCTCGCGGCAGGCGTTGACGTAGAAGGGCACGCGGTCCTTGGTGTTCATCACCGAGGAGATCAGCGCCGCCATGTACTCCTTCGGGTGGTGCGCCTTCAGCCACGCGGTGCGGTAGGCGATCAGCGCGTAGCAGGCAGCGTGCGACTTGTTGAAGGAGTAGTCCTGCGACTGCTCCATGTCCTTCCAGAGCTGGTTCGCAACCGACGTCGTCGTCCCGCTCTGCGCGCAGCCCTCGAGGAACTTCTCCTTCAGCGAAGCCATCAGCTTGTGGATCTTCTTGCCGATCGCCTTGCGCAGATCGTCGGCCTCGGCCGGCGTGAAGCCCGCGATCTGCTTCGCGATCTCGAGGTACTGCTCCTGGTAGATGCAGATCCCGTGGGTGACGCCCGTGATCGACTCGAGGCGTGGGTCGCTGAACGTGACCGCCTCCTGGCCGTTCTTCCGCTTCGCGTAGCCGGGGATGTAGCCCATCGGCCCGGGTCGGTAGAGCGCGACGAGCGCGATCAGGTCCTCGAACTCGGTCGGCTTCACCTGGCGGAGCGCCTCGCGCATGCCCGACGACTCGAACTGGAAGACGCCGACCGCGTCGCCGCGTTGCAGCATCGCGTAGGTGGCGGGGTCGTCGAGCGGCAGCTTGCCGATGTCGACGTTGCCGACCAGCTCGACCGCCTTGTCGATCACGTCGAGGTTGCGCAGGCCGAGGAAGTCCATCTTCAGTAGGCCGAGCGCCTCGACGTCCCACATCCCGAACTGGGTCACGACCTCCTGGTCGCTGCCCTTCTGCTGCAGCGGCACGATGTCGGTCAGCGGGCGGTCCGAGATCACGACCCCAGCGGCGTGGATCGAGTCCTGCCGGATGAGGCCTTCGAGCGGCTTGGCGAGGTCGACGATCTCCCGCACGACCGGGTCGGCGTCGTAGGCCTGCTTCAGCTCCGAGCCGGGCTTGAGGCAGTCGTCCAGGTAGACCTTCGGTCCCTCCGGGATCAGCTTCGCGACCTTGTCGACCGAGCCGTAGGGGATCTCGAGCACGCGGCCTGCATCGCGCACCGCGGCGCGGGCCATCATCGTCCCGAAGGTGATGATCTGGGCCACGCGATCGCGGCCGTACTTTTCGGCGACGTAGTTGATCACCCGGTCGCGCCCGGCGACGGCGAAGTCGATGTCCATGTCCGGCATCGACTTGCGACCGGGGTTGAGGAATCGCTCGAAGAGCAGGTCGTAGCGAATCGGGTCGACGTCGGTGATCTCGAGGCAGTAGGCAGCGAGCGAGCCGGCCGCCGAGCCGCGGCCCGGGCCAACCGAGACGCCGTCGCGCCGGGCGAAGGCGATGAAGTCCCAGACGATCAGGAAGTAGTCAGCGAAGCCCATCTCCTTGATCGTCTTGAGCTCGAAGCGGAGGCGCTCCTGCAGCTCCGGCGTCACGCGTTCGTAGCGCTTTTGCAGGCCTTTTTCGCACAGCTCGACCAGGTACTCGAACGCGTCCTTGCCGTCGGGGAGCGGGAACTTCGGCAGCAGGATGTTCCCGAGCTCGAGCGAGACATTGCAGCGCTCGGCGATCTCGAGCGTGCGCCGCATCGCCTCCTCGTGACCCGGGAAGTCGAGCGCCATTTCTGCCGGCGACTTGAAGAAGAACTGGTCGGTGTCGAACTTCCAGTGATTCGGGTTCTTCAGCGAGTCGCCGGACTGGATGCAGAGCAGCGCCTCGTGCGCGCGCGCGTCCTCGTGGCGTAGGTAGTGGACGTCGCCGGTCGCGACCAGCGGCAGCCCGGCCTCGGCCGCTAGCTTCGCCAGCGCGGGGTTGATCCGCTGCTGGATGTCGAGGCCGGCGTTCTGCATCTCGACGTACGTCGAGTCGCGGCCGAAGACCTGCGCCAGGCGGTCGAGGTCGGAGCGCGCGTCGTCGGGCCGGTTCTCCTCGAGCGCCTTGCAGACGCGGCCCGAGAGGCAGCCGGAGAGCGCGACCAGGCCCTGCGAGTGGCGCTCGAGCAGCTCCCAGTCGACCCGCGGCTTGTAGTAGTAGCCCTCGAGGTAGCCGGCTGAGGCGAGCTTGATCAGGTTCGCGTAGCCGGTGTTGTCCTCGGCGAGCAGCGTCAGGTGCGCGTAGCCCTTCCGCTGCGCCCGGCGGTCCTCGGCGACGTAGAGCTCGCAGCCGATCAGCGGCTTGACGCCCGCCTTGTCCGTCTCGCGCACCAGCTCGACCGCTCCGGCCAGCGAGCCGTGATCGGTCAGCGCCACCGCCGGCATCTCGAGTTCGGCCGCCCGCTCCGCCAGCGCGGGGATGCGGCACGCTCCATCGAGGATCGAGTACTCGGAGTGGACGTGCAGGTGAACGAAGCCGGCCTCTGCCACGGATGGTCGAGTGTAGTGCGGCGGTCAGACGCGTTCGAGAGCGGCGTCCTCGGCCTCGGCCACGGCCACGTGACAGGCCACGAGACGCTCCGGTCCGATCGGCCGGAGGGGCGGCGTGACGGTCTCACAGTCCGCGATCGCGAAGGGACAGCGGGCGCGGAAGCGGCATCCGGGCTGCGGGTCGATCACCTTCGGCGGCTCGCCGACATCGGCGGCGTCCGAGATGCCGAGCTCGGCCCGCGGGTCGGGGACGGCCGAGAGGAGCAGCTGCGTGTACGGGTGCTTCGGCCGCTGGATCACCTCCTCCGCCGGGCCCTCCTCGACGAGGTGGCCTGCGTAGAGGACGAGCACCCGGTCGGCGACGTAGCGCGCGCTCGCGACGTCGTGGGTGATGTAGAGGAACGAGACGCCCTCACGCTCGCGCAGCTCGGTCATCAGGTTGAGCACGCCGATGCGGATCGAGACGTCGAGCATCGAGACCGGCTCGTCGGCCACGATCAGCTTCGGCTTGACGGCGAGCGCCGACGCGAAGCCGACGCGCTGGCGCTGACCGCCGCTCAGCTCGTGCGGGAACTTCCCCGCCACCCGCGCGGCCGGCAGGAGGCCGACCTCGGTGAGCGAGCGCTCGACCTCCGCCTCCCGCCTGCGGCGTGCGACGTCGCGGCGATGCAGGACGAGCCCGCGCTCGATCGGGTGCGTGACGCGGTAGGCCGGGTTGATCGAGCTGTACGGATCCTGGAACACCATCGCGACGTCGCTCGCATAGGCCAGCCGCTGGCTCCGTGTGCGCAGGTTGCTCACGGGTTTTCCCTCGAAGTAGATCTCGCCGGCGGTCGGCTTGTACACGCGCGCGAGCAGGCGGGCAATCGTGCTCTTGCCGCTGCCGCTCTCGCCGACGAGCGCGACGATCTCGCCGGGCTCGAGCTCGAAGCCGACGTCGTCGACCGCATGCAGCTTCTGGCGCGAGAGCAGCTTGCCGACGCGGAAGTGGCGCGTCAGGCCCTCGACCCTGAGCAGCGGCTCGCTCACGCCACGACCTCCTTCGCGGCCGGAGCCTCGGCAGCCGGCTCGTGCAGAAAGCAGCGCACGAGCTCGCCGTCGACCTCGAGCAGCCGCGGCCGTTCGGCCTGGCAGCGTGCGAACGCCTGCGGGCAGCGCGGCGCGAAGCGGCAGCCGGTCGGCGGGCGCAGCAGGTCGGGCGGCGAGCCGGGGATCCCGACCAGCCGCTCTCTCGGACCGTGGATCGAGGGGAACGCATCGAGCAGCCCGTGCGTGTACGGATGGAGCGGCTTCTCGAACAGCTGCCGCGTCCGCCCCAGCTCGGCCACCTGCGCCGCGTACATCACGAGCAGCCGGTCGGAGAAGTGGCGCACGAGCGACATGTCGTGCGTGACGAAGATGACGGCGAAGCCGAGCTGCTCCTGCAGCTCCTTGATCTGCACCATCAGCGAGCGCTGGCCGACCACGTCGAGGGCCGAGGTCGGCTCGTCCATCACGATCAGCTCCGGCGTGAACAGGAGGGCCATCGCGATCATCGCGCGCTGGCGCATCCCGCCCGAGAGCTGGTGCGGGTAGCTGAGGAGGTGCACCGGGTCGATCGAGACCAGGCGCATGACCTCCTTCGAGCGATCCTCGATCTGCCGCCTCGACATCGTCGAGTGCGCCTCGCAGGCGTCGCGCATCTGGGCGCCGATGGTCAGCACCGGGTTGAGGGCGTTCATCGCGCTCTGCATCACCACTGAGTAGTCGCGCCAGCGGATGTGGCGCAGCTGCTTGTCGGAGAGCGTGACCATGTCCTGGCCCTTGAAGAGCACCTGGCCGTTCGTGATCTCGCCGGCGAGCGGCGCGCCCAGTAGCCGGGCGATCGCGTAGACGAGCGTCGACTTGCCGCAGGCCGACTCGCCCACGACGCCGAGGAACTCGCCCTTCGCCAGCTCGAAGCTGACGTCGTCGACCGCGACCACCGGTCCGTGCTCGGAGGCATACGCGACCGAGAGGCTCCTGACCTCGAGGATGTTCTTCGGGTCCTGCGGCCGCGCGGGCACGACCTCGGCGCCCTCTGCCTCGACACCCCGACGCTGGAGCTTCCGTAGCCGCAGCGCCGGGCTCGAGACCTCGTCGAAGGCGTAGTTGAGCAGCGCGAACGCCGCGCCGAGGAGGGCGATGCAGACGCCGGGCATGATCGCCCAGTACGGCATTCCGGCCCCGAGCGCCTCGTTGTTCTCGGCCCAGTAGAGCATCGTCCCCCAGCTCTGGCTGTTCGGGTCGCCGAGCCCGATGAACTGCAGGCCGGCCGCGAAGAGCACGGCGTAGAGCGCAGCGCCGAGGAAGCTCGCCAGGATCAGCGAGGTCATCGTCGGCAGGATCTCGTGGACGATCACGTACGACTTGCGCTCGCCGCGCACGCGGGCCGCCTCGAGGAAGTCGCGCGTGCGTAACGAGAGCGTCTGCGAACGCAGCTGCCGGGCGCCGTACGACCAGCCGAGCACGCCGAGCACGATCACGAGCGTGAACAGCCCGGAGTTCCGCTCGTAGGCGGCGATCACGATGATCAGCGGGAAGATCGGGATCACCAGGATCACGTCGGTGATCAGCGAGAGGACCCCGTCTGTCGTGCCGCCGAGGTAGCCGGCGGAGACGCCGACGACCACCGCGATCGCCGTGGCCAGTCCGCCGACGAGCAGCGCGATCAGGAGCGACTGGCGCGTCCCGAAGACGAGCTGCGAGAAGACGTCCTCGCCGTAGGCGGTCGTCCCGAACAGGTGGTGGAACGACGGCCCGAGCCCGGGCGGGTAGACCTTCGCCCGCGGGTCGTCCGGCGCGATCTCGCCCGGGAACGCGGCGAGCACCACGAAGAACAGCAGGAGCCCGAGCCCGACGAGCGCCTTCTTGTTGCGGAGGACCGAGCGGAAGAGGTCGGCGCCGACGCTGCGCCTGGTCGCCTCCTCCGGCGGGCCGGAGCCGACGGTCGCGCCCGCCGGCTCGACGGAGTCCGCGACCGAGGGAAGCGTCACCCGCGCTCCCGCGTGCGCGGGTCGAGGATCGCCGTGGCGATGTCCGCGGCAAGGATCGCGATCAGCACGGTGACCGTGATCAGCAGGAAGAGCGCCTGCATCAGCGCGTAGTCCTGGTTCTCGACCGACTGGAGGAACATCCATCCCACGCCTGGATAGTTGAAGACGAACTCGACGAGGATCGCGCCGCCTACGACGAACCCGAGCGACATCGCGAAGCCGACGAGGTTCGGCAGGATCGCGTTCCGCCCCGCGTAGGTCCACATGATCCGCCACGGCTTGAGGCCCTTCGCGCGGGCCATGCGCACGTAGTCCTCGGTCAGGACCGTGATCGTGTTGTTGCGCATGGTGAGGATCCAGCCGCCGATCGCGGTGACGATGATCGTCAGCGCCGGCAGGATCGAGTGGTTGACGGCGTCGGTCACGAAGGTCCAGTTCCAGCCCACGGTGGTCGTGACGTCGTAGCCGCCGCTCTCGGGGAACCACCCGAGCTTGATCGAGAAGAGCCAGATAGCGAGCAGGGCGAGCCAGAAGTACGGGAACGCCGAGGTGATCACAAACAGCGGCGGCAGCGCGCCGTCGAGGGCGGTCCCGCGCCGCCAGGCGGAGACGAGCCCGATCGCCGTCCCGAGCACGAAGGCGATGATCGTCGTGATCCCGACGAGCGCGAGCGTCCATGGCAGCGCCTGCAGCACCTGGTGGGCGACCGTGTCCGGGAAGAACGTCAGCGAGATGCCGAAGTGCCCGGTCGCGATGTTGCCGAGGTACGTGAAGTACGCATGGACGAGGCTCTGGTGCGCGTTGACGCCGAAAGCAATCTCGAGCGCGTGCAGCGCGTTCGGGTTCAGGCGCCCCTTGTAGCGGCTCATCATCGCGATGGCCGCGTTGCCCGGCATGAGGCGCGGGATCAAGAAGTTCAGCGTGACCGCAGCCCAGAGGGTGACGAGGAAGAACCCCAGCCTGCGGGCGACGAACCTCACGCCCCGTGCCTCATGCCAGTGTCGATGTTCGTCGCGCTACCCCTGCTTCGGCTTGAGATGGAGCAGCATGACACCCCAGTCCGGGTTCACGTACGCGGCGGGGCGCGCGAACGCGTTGCCCTTCGTCACCCAGCCCGCGATGTCCTTGGTGTTGTACTGGTACCAGTCGACGCCCTCGGTGACCGGAATCACCGGGATGTCGTTCACCATGATCGCCTCGAGCTGCTTGACGATCTGGTGCTGGGTCGCAGAGTCGCTGGTCGCCGCGTACTGCTCGATCAGCTTGTCCGCCTGGGGATTCGAGTAGCGCTCCCAGTCTGAGCCGGCCGACTTCCCGATCGGAGCCGAGCCCTTCGAGTAGAGCAGCGAGCGCAGCTCGTAGTACGGCGTCGGGCCGGCCGTCTGGTTCCCGTCGTAGGCGAGCTGGTAGTGCCCGTTGTAGACGTCGTTGTCGTAGGTCTGGCTCGAGAGGTTCTGCGGCGTCACCTTGATGCCGACCGCCTTTAGCTGCTCCTGGACGAGCTGCGCCGACGCGACCCAGTCGGAGTAGCCGCCGATGTTGATCATCGTGAACGAGAGCGGCTTACCGTTCTTCGAGTAGACGCCGCCCTGCTTGGTGTACCCGGCCTGCTGGAGAATCTGCTCGGCCTTCTGCGGGTCGTAGTCCACCTTCTTCGCCAGCCCCTGGTCGAGCCAGTCGCTGAAGGTCGGGGTGACGATGCCCGTCTGGTTCGAGGGCGGCTCGTAGCCGTACTCGCCGATCTCCGAGACCTTGTTGCGGTCGATCGCGTAGGCCATCGCCTGCCGGACGGCGACGTCCTTGAGGATCGGATCGGTCTGGTTGATGTAGACGGCGACGTTCACGACCGGCGGGAACCAGTAGTGGTTGTCGGCGCTCTTCTTCAGGTAGTACGCGTTGATGTTCGGGATGAACTGGCTGCCCCACTGGGCCTTGCCGCTCGCGAGCTGCTGGTTCGCGGGGTCGTTCGACGTGAACGCCGGGTAGTAGACGGTGTCGATCGACGGCTTCCCGGGCTGCCAGTAGCTCGGGTTCTTCTTGTACTTGATCACCTGCGGCGAGCACGAGCTCATCGTGAACGGGCCGGTTCCGACGGGGTGCTCGTCCTTGTAGGTCGTCGGGTTCTTGATCGTCGTCCAGATGTGCTTGGCGACGATCGGGGTCTGATCGGCGATGTAGTAGAAGTAGGGAACCGCCGGCGTCTTGAAGTTGAACGCGACCTTGTTGCCGTTCTGCGTGACGCTCTGCAGCACCGACCAGTTCGCGTTCAGGTCGAGCGCGGGGTTCTTCTTCAACAGCTGGAACGTGTAGACGACGTCGTCCGCGCTGAACGGCTTGCCGTCGCTCCACTTGACGCCGTCGCGGATCGTGAACGTCAGCGTCTTGTTGCCGTTGCTCCACGCGTAGCTCTTCGCGAGCCAGGGCGTCGTCGCGCCGCTCTTCAGGCCGTCGACGTAGGTGAGCTCCTCGTACTCGGTGCCGAACGAGAGGAAGTTCACGCTCGCGTTGAACGGGTTGAACCCGCAGGGCCAGGTCGTCCCCTGCTCGTTCGAGATGGTGACCGAGCTGGTGCCGCCCTTCGAGCTCGACTTTTTGTTGCTACCGCACGCGGTCGCCGCGAGGCCGACCACCAGCGCCAGGACGAGCAGGCGTTTCATCTTCGACTCCTTCCAGGTCGCGCGCGACCGTCGGGGGGTTGCGGGGTTTCGACATTCGTGAAGACGCGGCCGAGCTCGCGCCGCAGGCGCTCCTGCGCGCCGTCGCCGGCACCGAGCTCGTCGAGGCCGAGCAGCGCTGCGCCGACGATCGGCGGCGAGCTCGTGACGTGAACGCTCGCAGCGGGCGCGACGCGGGCCAGACCGGCCTTCACCGCGCCGATCAGTCTCGAGTCGCCCGACTGCATGAGGCCGCCGCCGAGGGCGACGGGAACCGGCTCGCGCGTCAGCTCGAGGCGGTCGAGCGTGACGCGGATCATGGTCACGACTTCCTCCGCGAGGCGATCGACGATCGCTCCGGCTTCGGCGTCGTGATCGGCCTCGGCGAAGACGACCGGCGCCAGCTCGACCACGCGGCGCTGCGAGATGCGGCCCGCGTGGACCGCTTCGGCGAGCTGCATCGGCGTCTCGAGCCCGAAGTGCTCGGGGACCGCGCGCTCGAGGGTCGTCTTCTCGCCGCGCCCGTCCTCGCTCCGCGCCGCCGCCACCGTCGCGGCCAGGCCGACGTCGTAGCCGCCGCCCCAGTCTCCGGTCGTCCAGCCGAGCGCCGGGAAGCGAGCGTGCCGCCCCTCGCGCGTGACGCCGACGCAGTTGATCCCGGCGCCGCAGACGATCGCGACGCCCCACCCGTCCTTTGTGCCGGCGCGCAGGACGGCGAGGGTGTCGTTGCCGACGGTGACGTTCGCGGCGAAGCCGCGCCCGCCCGCCGCCTCCTGCATCTGCTCGACCTCGGAGGGGAAGTCCACGCCCGCCAGCAGCAGGTGCCCCACGTCGGCGACCGGGCCGGCGCCGTTCTCGATCCCTGCGTCGGCGAGCGCCCGGGCAAGCAGGTCGTCGATCACCTCCAGGGCGCCGTCGAGGCCGAGGTGGTGCGGCGAGCTCAGTCCGCCGCGGACGAGCGAGAGCACTTCGCCGTCCGCGCGCACCAGGGCGAGGTCGGTCTTCGAGTTGCCGCCGTCGATCGCCAGGACGATCGGGGCGCTCATGCTCGCTCCTGCGCGAAGAACTGCGGAAGGTGGTCGCGGTCGGCGGCGAGCAGCTGCTCGGTCAGCTCGTCGGCCGGCGGCACCTGCCCGATCAGCGGGTGGGCGAGCAGCGCCTTGTAGACGAGCTCGCGGTCGCCCGAGATCGCGGCCGCAGCGGCCAGCCGTTCGTAGGCGGCGACGTGCTGCACGAGCCCGAGGTACTCGGGTGCGAGCGGCGGTTGGTCGAGCGGCTCCGGGCCCCGCGCGGTGATGCGGGCCGGGACCTCGACGGCGTCGTCGTCGGCCAGGCCGGCGAGCGTGCCGTTGTTGCGGACGTCAACGACCTGGGCGTCGCCCGCGTCGCTCGCGAGAGAGGCGACGAGCTGCGTGGCGGCCTCGCTGTAGAAGGCGCCGCCCCGGCGCTCGAGCAGCTTCGGCTTCGTCGTCAGCTCCGGATCGCGGTACAGCTCGAGCAGCTCGCGCTCGATCTCGGCGACCTCGGCGGCTCGGGGCTTGCCGACGAGCTGCGAGGCGAGCTCCGCGTCGTGGAAGTAGAAGTAGCGGAGGTAGTAGGAGGGGATTACGCCGAGCCGCTCGAGCAGCGCGCGGGGCAAGTCGACGCTCGCGGCGAGCTCGTCGCCCCGCTCGGCAAGCAGGTCGGGCAGGACGTTCTCGCCGTCGAGCAACAGCGCCCGCACCCAGGTCAGGTGGTTGAGGCCGACCTGGTCGACCAGGACGCGCTCGGGCTCGACACCGAGCAGCTTGGCGGCGGAACGCTGGATCCCGATCGCGACGTTGCAGAGCCCGACCGCGCGGTGACCGGCGTCGAGCAGGCTGCGCGTCACGATCCCGACCGGGTTCGTGAAGTCGACGATCCAGGCGTCGTCGGCCGCGAGCTCGCGCACGCGGGACGCGATCTCGAGCACGACCGGAACCGTGCGCAGCGCCTTCGCCAACCCGCCGGCACCTGTCGTCTCCTGGCCGATGCAGCCGCAGGCAAGCGGGATCGTCTCATCCGAGAGCCGGGCCTGCTGGCCGCCGACGCGGAGCTGGATCAGGACGAACGACGCGCGGTCGAGCGCCCGTTCGAGGTCGTCGGTGATTGCGAGCGTTCCTTCGTAGCCGGCCGCGCCCAGCATGCGCGTAGCGAGACCGCCCACGACCTCACGGCGCTCGGGGTCGATGTCCTGCAGGACGACGTCGGTCAGCTCGAGCCGCTCGCGCTCGCGCGCCAGCCCCGCGACCAGCTCCGGGGTGTAGGTCGAGCCCCCGCCGATGACGGCGAGCTTCACCGCTGGACTCCGGCCATCTGCACGCGCAGCAACCTCCTGGAGCTGTGAATCGTGTTAGGAACCCAGACGAGACGACCTTCTCACTCCCGCAGGACGGAGTCAAGGCGTAGGAATTCTGACCTTCTTGGGTTAATGTCCTTGACCAGATGGCCGCAACCCGCCGGGCGACGCCGCCGCTGCTCCGGGCGCTGAACGAGCGGACCGTCCTCGAGGCGATCCGCGAAGGCGCGCCGATCTCGCGCGCCGAAATCTCGCGCCGCTCGGGGATCTCCAAGCCGACGGTCTCCCTCGCGCTGCGTTCCCTGCTCGATGCAGGGCTTGTTCGTGAAGCCGCGCGCGGCCCCGACGGCCCGGGCTACGGAGCCGTCTACTTCGAGGCTGTGGCCGAGGCCGCGTTGGTGCTCGGGCTCGATCTCGGCGCACGCTTCGTCCGCGGCGCGCTCTGCGATCTCGAGGGTGTGATCCGCGCGCGCCAGGATCTCGAGCTCACCAGCGCGGACGCCGAGGGAGCGACGGATGCGATTGTCCGCCTGCGCGCGTCCTTGCTCGACATCGCCGCGCTCGACCCGTCGCTGGTGGACTCCGTCGTGGTGGGCGTGCCGGGCGTCGTCGCGGCCGACGGGACGCTGCGGGTAACGGAGAACGTTGCAGGCCTCGAGGGCCGCCGCTTCGGCGATGAGCTCCAGGCGGCGCTCGACTTCTCGGTCACGCTCGAGAACGACATCAACCTCGCCGCGCTGGGCGAGCAGTGGCAAGGAGTCGCGCGAGGGGTCGCCGACTTCGTCTTCCTCTCCGTCGGGACCGGGATGGGCGCAGGGCTCGTGCTCGGAGGCGAGCTTCACCGCGGCCGCCACGGCGCGGCCGGCGAGCTCGACTTCGCCCTTGTCGGGTTCGGCGAGACCGTCGACCCGTCCGCGCCCCAGGTCACCGAGCTCGCCGGCGCCCACGCGGAGCTCAGCGCCGAGCCGCGCGCCGTCTTCGGAGCCGCGCGCACCGGCGATCCAGCGGCACGCGCGGTCGTCGACGAGATCGCCCGGCGGATCGCGCTCCACGTCGCGCCGGTTGCGGCGGTGGCCGACGTCGAGCTCGTCGTTCTCGGCGGCGGGATCGGCGCGAACGGCGACCTGCTGCTCGACCCGGTCGCCCGGCTGCTGGCCGAATGGCTGCCCTTTGCGCCGCGCGTCGAGGTCTCGACGCTGGGTGAGGCCGCCGTCCTGACCGGAGCGATCGCCGTCGGCCTCGAAGCCGCGCTCGAGAACGTCTTCGCCAGGCGCGCGCCGGCGCCGGCCTGAGCGTTGCGACGCCCAAGGAGGGTTTGGCGGGAAACCGCTCGTCGTCGGCGTGCGCTGCTCGTTCGCTGACAAGGACGCAGGGAGCGTCAATAGCCATAGCTATTGGCGCGACTGAGGACGCAGATCAGCGGGCGAGCAGCGTGCGTCGGCGGCACAGACTGTTTCGCGCCGAACCCTCCTTGGTTGTCGCTCGGCTCAGCGCATCTCTCGCGCGAGCTCGGCCGCGACCTCGCTCGCCCTCCAGTAGTGCGCGCCCAGGCCGGTCCGCCCCACGCCGCGCCTGCGCCGCCGCCGTCGGCGCAGCGGCGTGTCCGAGAGCCGCGGAGCTGGGTGCCTGTTCTCGAGCCGCAGCCGCTCGATCAGCTCCGACGCCTCCGCCCGCGTCTCGGGAAACCCTTCGCCCGCCCGCTCGCACAGCGCGCCCGCAAGCGCGTACACCTGCCTCACCGTCGGGGGCCCGTCCCACATGACCCCATTGAGCCAGGCAAGGTGTGACGTGTCTGTGACGACTCTGTGCCGAGTTAGTCGCGGATGACGAGCTTGGGGCCCACGCGCAGAACCCGCGTCCACGGGACCGCCGGGTGACCGTGCACCTTCGCCTGGCTCGGGCCGCCGGTCCCGCCGGTGCCAACGCCGTAGCGCTCGAGGAAGCCCATGCTCCCGCAGGCGAGGCCGGTGACCCGCAGGCGCCCGCCCTCAAGCTCGCCGCGGACGTCGTGCACCTTGCCGTGCGACTCCCCGGACTCGGTCACCACCTCGCGCTTCAGCAGCTCCGACAGGCGCATCAGGAGCCCGGCACCTTCCTGACGAGCCTCGACCACCGCGGGTCGCCGCGATTCAACCGCAGCTCCGCGGCCGGCCGCTTGAGCTTCACGACCGACGAGACCGACTCGACCTCCGACCAGGGCACGTGCACCGCGTCGCCGGCGAGCCGGCCGGCGAGCCGCCCGAGCAGCCCGCGCTTCCGCCAGGCGTTGCCGCCGACGATGATCTCGACCACCTCGGGCGAGCCGGTGTCGAGCCCGGTCACCTCGAGGTCGTCGACCTTGCCGCAGTTGATCCCGTTCGAGTCGACGAGCTGGTGATCGAGGATCCCGAGCGCGATGTCGACCTCGGCGTGCTGGCTCACCCCTGGCCTCCGTTCGTCACGATCAGCAACGGGATCGCCGCGAGCGCGATCGCGATGATCACGAAGAAGTAGAGGACGCCGAGCACGTTCGCCAGCCGCCCGTTCACGTTCGAGCCCATGTACGTCCGGTCGTTCGCGATCAGCAGGATCGGCAGGTAGGTCAGCGGCAGCGCCACCACCGAGAAGATGACCGAGTACTCGGTCAGCTTGACCGGGTCGTACCCCGTCATCACGACGAGCAGGGCGAGCGCGAAGATCACGACCCAGGTCAGCGTGAAGCGCGAGGCGGCGGCCGGGCGTTCCTTCTTGCCCCAGCGCCAGCCGAAGAACTGGGCGGTGTTGTAGGCCCCCGAGAAGCTGGTCTCGATCGCGGCCCCGCCCACGGCGAACAGGATCCCGACCAGCGCGAGCAGGAGCCCCACCTGGCCCAGGGCATCGGCCGCGGCCAGCGGCGGCGTGCCGAGGAACTGCGGGTCGATCTTCAGCGGCAGGAAGAGCGCGCCCGCGACGATCATCAGCGCGAACGAGAGGAAGCCGCCAAGCCCGTAGCCGATCATCGAAGTGACCTTGTTGAGGCGAAGATCCTTCACGCCCCACTGGTCTTCGACCGCGCCGGAAGAATAGAAGTAGACCTCGTAAGGCGTCATCGCCGCCCCGAGCAGGCCGACGACGAAGTAGAGGTAGACGAGCAGGCTGCCGCCGGTGTGGTGGCCCGGCACGAAGCCGTGCGCGACGGCGCCCCAGTCGGGGTGGAGCTTGATCGCGGCGACCGCGAACACGAGCAGGCCGAGCCCCAGGTAGCCGAAGACGCGCTCGATCCACTCGAACGGCAGCACCCAGCAGGCGACCACGAGGGCGACGACGGCGAGCGGGATGAGCAACCGGTACGGCAGCCCGGAGAGCAGCTGCAGGCAGATCGCCACGCCGCCGATCTCGGCCGCGCAGGTGAGCAGGTTCACAACCTGCGAGGCGATCAGCGTGGCGAGCCCCGCCCCGAACCCGGTCCGCTCGCGCACGAGGTCGAAGACAGGCCGCTTCGCCACCGCGGCCACGCGGCCGCACATCTCCGAGTAGACGATGATCCCGACGACGCCGATCACGACGACCCAGAGGAGCTGGTAGCCGAACGTAGCGCCGGCCTGGGTGTTGAAGACCAGGTCGCCGATGTCGACGAAGCCGCCGATCGCCGAGAGGATCCCGAGCGCGATCGCGAGGAAGTTCTTCATGTTCATGCGAGCGCCTTCGCGTCCCGCTCGAGCTCGCGGGCGAGGCGCTGCTGCTCCGCGGTCGAGGCGTGGCCGAGCTGCTCCAGCTCGCTGCTGACCCTGGCCGCGAC
>DATIOF010000096.1:0-9993 GCA_035473395.1 Gaiellaceae bacterium | reverse complement strand
CGAGACCGACCGCGCGCACAACGACCGTGCCGTCGCCGAGCTCGACCGCGAGACACGAAGCGAGCTGAAGGGCATCGAGAGCTACTACCAGCGCGCCGCCGTGCGCTCCGGCCAGATCGTCTACGTCGGCGGGATGCTGCTGGGCGCGCTGCCGCTGCTGTTGCTCGTCGTACTGGCGTTCGTGCTGAAGCTGGCCGACTCGAACGACGCCGCGGTTCGGACCGGGCTCTTCTGCTTCGCGGCCGGCGGCCTGGGCGCGCTGATCAGCGTCATGTCGCGCATGACCTCCAACCGGATCCGGGTGGACTGGGAGTTCGGCAAGGACACGCTCCGGACGCTCGGCGCGCTACGCCCGTTCGTGGGCGGTGTCTTCGGCCTGATGACGTTCTTCGCGCTGAAGAGCGGCGTCGTCGCGCTCGACATCGTCAACTCCAACAAGAGCGCCTACTTCTACATCCTGTTCGCGTTCGCAGCCGGCTTCAGCGAGCGCCTCGCTCAAGACATGCTGATCGGGCCGACCGTCGGAGCCGCGGCGGCAAAGGGCAAGCGCGCAGTGCAGGAGCCGGAGGCGGCAACGGAGATCCCGCCGGCGCCTGAGGACACGCTCGAGCCCGCCACCACGACCGGAACGGGGCTCTGACATGGCCGCGCTGACACAAGGGGCGCGCAAGCAGTACGAGCTGCTCTACGAGTCGTGCCTGATCCGGCCGAACCGCCAGGCGGCGGTCAACCAGCTCGTCTCACGCATCAAAGCGTCGCGTCCGCGCTACGAGAAGGTGGGCAAGGCGCTCGGGGTCCCGTGGTATGTGGTCGGGATCATCCACTCGCTGGAGGCAAGCGGGAACTTCACGCGTCACCTGCACAACGGCGACCCGCTGACCGCCCGCACGACGCACGTCCCGGCCGGGCGGCCGAAGACCGGCAAACCGCCGTTCACCTGGGAGCAGAGCGCGATCGACGCCCTGCGCGGCCAGGGCCTCGCCGCGTGGAAGGACTGGAGCGTCCCCGGGACGCTCTTCGAGCTCGAGGGCTACAACGGCTTCGGTTACCGCGACCACCACCCGAACGTGCCTTCGCCGTACCTCTGGAGCTTCTCGAACCACTACACCCGCGGGAAGTACGTCGCCGACGGGAGCTTCTCGCCGACGGCCGTCTCGCAGCAGGTCGGCGCCGCGCTGCTCCTCAAGCAGCTGTCCGCCGCGAAGGGCATCACCGTCCAGCCCGGGCCGCGCGTGCTGCAGCTCACCAACCCGCGCGTGATCGGCCCGGACGTGCTCGAGGCGCAGAAGCTGCTCGCCAAGAACCCGTTCGGCTCGTTCGACGCCGGCAAGCCGGACGGCGAGTACGGCGAGCTGACCGCCGGCGCGGTGCAGCGGGCGAAGTGGGAGCTCGGCTACCCGGCCAACGCCCGCGACAGCACCTTCGGCCCGCAGCTGAAGGCGTTCCTCTCCGGCAAGAAGCCACTCCCGGCCCCGTTCAAGCAGCGGCGGGCGCAGCGCCTGAAGCAGGCCGGCTCGGAACAGGGGATCCGGAAGCGGATCGTCCAGTTCGCGCTCTGGGGATGCAAGAACACCGGGCAGATCGCGTACTCGCAGAACGGCAACGTTCGGCTTTCTTGCCTCGGCAAGAGCGCGACGCTGCCGCTGGCGACCGACTGCTCCGGCTTCGCCACGCTCTGCTATTCGTGGGCCGGCGCGCCGAACCCGAACGCGCCGGGGCCCTACGACCCGCGGCAGCCCGCCTTCACCGGCTCGATGCTCGGTCACCTGCGCAAGATTCCAAGGAACGCCGCCAAGCCCGGCGACCTGGTGATCTGGACGCCGCCGGGCACCGGGCAGCACGTCTGCGTCGTGGTCGGCGCAGGCTCCGACCCGATGCTCGTCTCGCACGGCGACGACTCGGGTCCCAAGAAGCTCCGCTTCTCGGCCGAGGACGGCTACCAGCGCGCGCACGGTCACGGCACAGCGGTCTGGCTGACCGCGTTCTAGTTGCTAGAGGGCTTGACGAAACAGAGACTGAGCCGCCTGAGCACGCTGCACGCCCCGATGCGGCGTCCTCGGTCGCGCCCGTACCTTCCAGGTACGAACACTCCCTGCGTCCTTGCCTCGGAACGAGCAGCGCACTCAGTCGACGAGCTCTGTTCCGCCAACCCCTCCTGGTAGAAACCGCACATGAGCATCGCCGACACGTTGGGCCAGCTAGCCCTGTTCGCCGACCTGACGCCCTCGCAGCTCGAGGCGATCGCGCACACGCACGAGGAGGACGTCTTCGCGGCCAGCGAGCGCGTCCTGCGTCGCGGCCTCTCCGGCGGCAACTTCTACGTGATCCTCGAGGGCGAGGCGTCGGTCGAGATCGACGGTGAGTCGCGTGCCAAGCTCGGGCGGGGCGAGTTCTTCGGCGAGATCTCGGCGCTGACCGGCGAGCCACCGACTGCGGACGTGGTCGCCTCCACCATGCTCCGCTGCCTCGTGATTCCGGGTCCGCAGCTCGAGCGCCTGCTGCTCGACCGGCCGGAGCTGATGCTGCGGATGCTGCGCATGGAGGTGCGGCGCCTGCGGAATGCCCTCGAGTGGCAGCCGTAGCGCGCCCGTTCCCACCCGGCGACTACGACGTGGTCGTCGTCGGCAGCGGCCCCGGCGGGCTGCAAACGAGCTACTTCCTACGGCAGCTCGGCGTCAGGCACGCGCTGCTCTCACGCGACGAGCGGCCCGGTGGGATGTTCCAGCGCTTCCCGATCTTCCAGCGGCTGATCACCTGGACGAAGCCCGACGCCCCCGTCGAACGGGGATCGCGCGAGTACGAGTGGTACGACCACAACAGCCTGCTCGCCGACGAGCCGGAGCTGAAGGCGCTCGTCCCGGCGCTGATGGACCGTGCCTACGACCTGCCCTCGCGCGCTGAGATGGAGGCCGGGCTGGCCGCGTTCGCAGAGCGCGCCGGGCTCGAAGCTCGCTACGGCTGCACGTGGGAGTCGACCCGATACGAGGAGGAGCGGCTCGTGCTCGAGACGAGCGACGGCGAGTACCGCTGTCGCGCGGCGGTGTTCGCGCTCGGGGTCACCGAGCCGTGGCGGGCCGAGGTTCCGGGGCTCGAGCACGCAGCGCACTACGTCGACACGCGGGTGCCCGAGCGCTACGCGGGCCGCGACGTCTTCGTCGTCGGCAAGCGCAACTCCGGCTTCGAGGTCGCGCAGGGGATCCTGCCGTGGGCGCGCTCGATCGTGCTCGGCTCGCCGCGCCCGGTGCAGACGGACGCGCTCGCGCTCTCGGCGCTGCGTGTGCGCTACCTGCATCCCTACGACGAGTACGCCCGCGGCGGCCCCGGCACCTACGTGATCGACGTGACCATCGAGCGGATCGAGCGCGTCGGCGAGCGGTTGCGCGTGGTCACGCGCGGGACGACCTGGGACGGCAAGCTCGAGTTCGAGGTCGACGACGTGATTGCCGCCACCGGGTTCCAGACGCCGCTGCAGGACCTGCCGCAGCTCGGGCTCGTGACCGTCGCGGACGGTCGCATTCCCGCGCTGACGCCGTTCTGGGAGAGCGTCTCGCTGCCGGGTGTCTTCTTCGCAGGGAACGCGTCGCAGGGCGCGCGCGGCATCGGCAAGCACGGCGCGGGCGCGAGCTCGACCTCCGTGAACGGCTTCCGCTACAACGCGCGCGTGCTCGCCCGGCACCTGGCCGAGCGGCTCGACGGCCACGAGGTGTCCCGCACACCGGTGCCCGAGGTGGTGCCGTTCCTGCTGCGCGAGCTGACGGCCGCGCCGGAGCTGTGGGTGCAGAAGGGCTACCTCTGCCGGGTCGTCTCGGCAGCCGACGGCGCCTACGTGGACGAGGGCGTCTTCCCGCTCTCGTCGTTCCTCGACACCGCGGGGCCAGACGCCTTCGCCGCCACCGTCGAGGTCGACGAGAGCGGCAAGATCATCCCGATGCTCTACACGCGCCGAGCCGGAGAGATCGCGGAGCACCAGCTCGAGCCACATCCGCTCCACGACTACGAGGGCGAGGCGTACCGCAACCACGCCGCGGCGATCATCGGCTAGGGGCCCGTTGCGGGCCCCTAGCCGAACGACCCGCTAGCAGGTCGCGCTGGTGATGTTGCCGGTGACCGTCGGGGCGATCGCGCCCGTAATGTCGATGTAGTAGAGGTGGTTCGGGCCCGGCGTGGGCGTGTAGCCGGCGCCGCAGACCGAGTTCTTGAGGATGCTGTCGCTGTTCCCGAAGTCGGCGATCCCGGCCTGGTAGCCCTCGCCGGGCCCCCAGCCGCTGGTGTTGTTGACCGCGTTGTTCGAGACGTGGTTCCGCTCGATCTTGATGTTCGTCGGCGTCGGGGACGCGTTGGCACAGGCAGGGTCGGCGTCGAAGGCCCAGATCCCGACGTCGTTGCCGTCGAGGCTGTTGCCCTTGACCAGCGTCCCGGTGACGAGCTCCTGGCCGCAGCCGCCGAAGATGAGGATCCCCGCGGACGAGGCGCCGCCACTGCCGGTGTAGGAGTTGCGGTTGACGGTGTTGTTCTTCACCTGCGCGTGCGCGCCGGCCGAGACCTGGATCCCGTTCTGCGCGATGTACGAGACTGGCCCCTCACCCAAGACCTCGTTGCCGGTGATCTTGCCGGTCGTGTTCGGCCCGCTGAGGACGATCCCGCCCTTCTGGTAGTGCGTGATCCCGTTCTGCGAGACCGAGCCGGTCGACGGCTGGCCGCTGTCACGCACGAAGGCGACGGCGATTCCGTGCTGGGTGCCGTTCAGCGGATGCTCGCCGATGTCGTGGATCTGCGACGAGCGGACGGTCACGTCCCCGCCGTTGTTGACGACGCCGAAGTAGTTGGCTCCGAAGACGTTCGCGTGCAGCACGCGACCGTGCGAGCTGGGCGCGAAGTAGACGCCGATGTTGCAGCCGGTCGCGTCCACCGTGCCGGTCACTGCCCGTTGCGGGTTGTACACCGCAGCGGTCAGGTTGTTCCCATCCCGCATCAAGCCGGTCGGCGTGCAGGAGGCTGCGCTCGCCTCGTTGAGTAGCGTCGAGGCCGAGGCGGTTCCGCCGAGGCACGCGAGCGCCGCCAGCGCCCCCAGCGCTGTGAGCCAAAGTCGTTTCATGTCTCTCCCCCTGGTTTTCGAGCTTTCAGTCGCCGCAGCGACGACCCATCGGAGTACGAGCATAAAGCTGTTGACAGCGGTCGTCTAGGTCAGAGCACGAACGTGAGCTTGTCGCAGACCCAGCACTCGAGGCGTTCGCGAGTTCCCGACGGCGGGTCGGCGCGCTTCGCGCGGGCGATGTCGGGCTCGAACATGCGCTCTTCGAACAGCTCCGCGAGCTCGGGGCTCCGGGCGAGCATCATGATCTCCGAGTTCCGGTAGAGGGCCCAGGCGTCGAGATTGACGGTGCCGAAGCTGACGAGATCGTCGGCGCCCACCACCTTTGCGTGCACGACCGTGCCCGGGAGCTCCCACACCTCGACGCCCGCTTCAGCCAACTCGGCGTAGCGATGGCGGAGGGCGGCGCTCGCCTGAGCGTTGTTCGAGGTCTCCGAGACGAGCAGACGAACCTTCGCGCCGCGCCGGGCGGCCTCGAGGATCCGGGCGATCGCGTCGTGGTCGGTGAGATACGCGTTCGCGATGTCGAGCCGCTCGGTCGCCTGGTCGAGCTGCTCCCGGATCGCCTGAGTGGCCGGGACCCGCCCGCCAGGGATCACCTCCGCCAGTGCGACCGGCGTCGTGCCGGGGTCGGGCTGCTCGGGGAACAGGCCTGCGAGGTCGGTCGGCAACGGCCCGCCGTGACCCTCGAAAGCGGTCAGGAAGGCCGCCTGCGCCTGCCGCACTACGTCACCGGTGACGCGCACCATCACGTCGTGGAAGGCGCCGTTCTCGAAGTGATCCTCGAGGCCCGCGCCACCGGTCCACGCGACCGTCCCGTCGACGACGTACAGCTTGCGATGGTCGACCCGGCCGAGCTCGCCCTGCCGCCACGCGCGCTGCTGGCGATCGGGGAAGAGGCCGCGGCGCTCGAACGGCGAGAAGTCGTTCACGACGATCTGCGCACCTGCCGCGGCGAGGCCGGTGAACAGCTCGCGCGCCGCCGCGTAGGGCCTGGAGCCGAACCCGTCCACGATCACCCGCACCTCGACGCCTTCGCCCAGCTTGCGCTTCAGCAGCTCGGCCATCTGCGTCCCGACCGCGCCTTCCCGCCAGCCGAACATGAGGATGTGCACCGACGAGCTCGCGGCCTCGATGTCCGCGAAGATCCGTGGGAAGAAGTTGACGCCTTCAACCCAGGGCTCGATCGTCGCTGCCGTCGACCACGCGAAGTCGAGCGCACCCCGCGAGCGCGCCTCGATCGCGGCCTGGGCGCCCGCCGAGGTCACTGCATCGCGCGGTGGCGGCCAGCTGGGCCGCTGCGGGATCGCAAGCACCCGCCGGTAGAGCTCGATCAGGACGCGCACGCCGACGAGAGCTACAGCCGCAAGGGCACGGCGCCCGGTATTCGCGTCGCGGCCCATCTGCCGGAGCATCGCAGCTGAGGGACCCCGGACGGCCTCCCAGGCGTACCTCCTCCAGACGAGACGAAGGAGGAGCGATGAAACGGCGGATCTTGGGGTTGCTGGCCGGGGCGGCGATCGCGGTGGGAGCCGGCGCCTCGAGTGCGAGCGCCGACGGCCTGCCCGTCCTGGGCGTGGACGTCGGCTCGAAGGGCGTGACCGTTCCGGGCGCCGCCGCGCGCTACGTCACGCTCTGGGCCAGCCCCAGGAGCACGATCCTGGCCGGAGTTGCCCGCAAGGGCGGGCAGGTTCTCCGCTCGCGACTCCTCGAGGGCACCTTCACGATCCCGGCCGTTGCGTACGACGGGTCGTCGAGCGGCCTCTCGGCCGACGGAAGCGTGCTCGTACTGATCCAGCCGCGGCTCTCGTTCCCGCGCGCGCGCACCGCGCTCGCCGTGGTCGACGCCCGGCGCTTGCGGCTCCTCAAGCTCGTGCGACTGGACGGCGACTTCAGCTTCGACGCGATCTCGCCGCGTGGGAACCGCATCTACCTGATCGAGTACCTCTCGTCACAGGACCCGACGAAATACGCGGTCCGCGCCTACGACGTCCATGCCGGCCGCCTGCTGCGCGACCCGGTCGTCGATCCGCACGAAGCCGACGAGCAGATGCGAGGCCAGCCTCTCTCGCGGGCGATGAGCCCTGACGGGCGCTGGGCCTACACGCTCTACGACGGCAACGGCAAGACGCCGTTCGTCCACGCGCTCGACACGAGCCGCTCCACGGCGCGGTGCATCGACCTCGACGCGCTCAAGGGAGACACGTACCTCTCGGGCATGCGCCTGTCCGTCGGCGCCGGCGGCAAGCGCCTCATCGTCTGGAATGGGCTCGCGCGCGAGCTCGTCGTGAACACCAGGACGTTCGCGGTGAGCAAACCGCCCGAGCCTAGCCCGAGGTCCGCACCGAACGACTCGAGCCTGACGTGGGCCTGGGCACTCGGGGCGAGCGCGCTTGCGCTAGGCCTTCTGGCGGTCGGCCTGGTTCACGCGACCCGACGCCAGCGCCGCCCCGCTCTCGGCTGACCCTTCGGACCGGTCGCGCTCTTCCTCGCGCGGACCGGGCTCGGGCTCGTCCGTCCCCTGCGCGGGCACCAGGCCCTCGACGCTCTTGGCCAGCACCTGGGTGAAGCGCTCGCTGAAGCCGGCGACGAACGCGAGCGAGCCGTAGTAGTACAACGGCTTGGTGTGAGCCGGCGGCGATGTCCCGAGGATGCGGCTCGCGAGCACGAAGTAGGTGAAGACGCCGAAGACGACCCCCAGGACCGGCCGGTAGCTGCCGAGCATGTAGAGCGTGCGCTTGCCGAGGTCGTAGTGCACCGCGAACTTCGACTTCTCCGATGCCATGCGCTGGAGGACGCTCACGAACGCACCAATGGCGCCGGCGGCGGCCGAGATCACGAGCACGTGCACGTTGCTGTCCCACCTGACCGAGCTCCAGAGGACGAGCGGCACCACGACGAGCGCGACGAGCACCGCCATCACTAGCAGCCCGATGATCATCCCCTGCGTGTAGACCGTCCGCCCGATCCGCACGCCCGCCCGCCGGTAGTAGTCGCGGATCTCGCGGAGCTCGAGGTCTTCCTGGCGAGCGACGCGCGTGGCCTGGCCATGCTCGACCTCGCCTCCAGCGCGGTCGATCACCCCGAGCACGTGGCTGGCGACGGCCATGAGTCGCTTCAGGCCGACACTCTCGCTCGTGTAACGCAGCACCTCGCTGATCCGGATCGAGAGGTTCTCGCAGTCGAACAGCACATCCGCCAGCTGCGGGTTGTGCCGCGTCACCCAGTCGGTCGACCGGTGAAACTCACGCCGGTCATTGATGACCGGGCTGAGCAGGAGTGGCGCCTTCTTCAGCGTCAGCGCCACCGCCGACGGCTCGACGATCGACCAGTACTCGCCCACGATCTCGCCGTACCTGGCCTCGAACGCAGCTCTCGTCTCGCGGTAGCGCGATGCGGCTTTCGGCCGGTCGCACCTGCCCGTGCGCCGTTGCTGCTCCCAGTGGAAGTGGTCCCAGGTGAGGTCGGGGAACGTGACCTGCTGCCGGTCTAGGTGGTCCTTCGGCTCACGTACCGCGGCGACATCGCCGTTGGCATGGCCCGGGAGGAATCGTGCGAGCACGGAGTTCATCTGGCCCTCCATCGTCGTCCGTGCCGCAAACGGAGCGGTTTCTCACCTCTGACGGTACGACCTTGCGGCCAACCGCGCAAGCCCGCCGGCGGGGCGGAGACCTTCGGCCCTCAGGAAACGAAAGAGCGCCCCGAAGGGCGCTCCTTTGTTCGCCGAGCCGATTTCGCTTTCGTCCACCGCTCTCACTGACCCTCGGCTTCCGCCTTAAGCCTTCAAGTTCGGCTTCGATCTAGTCACGCTCCGTACTCGGCGCGCGAGGGAATCTAGGAGTTCCGAGCCTCGAGCACAAGGCTCTGCGAAGAGAAAAAGTCCGCAAATTGGACTTGCGACTTGGCCGGTCATTCAGCTTGCACCGGTTTCGAGGTGGGCCCGCCTGGATTCGAACCAGGGACCAACGGATTATGAGTCCGCTGCTCTGACCACCTGAGCTACGGGCCCGCGCGTCTAGCGTAACGCGGCGGTCGGGTCCCCTCCGGCGCAGTTCCGCTAGACGGGAACGGGGTGCAACCCTCACAATAGGTCGCGTGTTCCTCACTCCAGGGCCGTCAACGAAGGAGGGTGGCGAACGGTGAAGGTCTTCCAGCACGAACGGCAGCTTCGAACCACCGGCGGGCTCGCTGTACGCGACATCACCGACGAGGTCGTCGAAGCCGTCCGCGAGAGCGGCGTCGTCGACGGGATCGCGTGCGTCTACTCGCCGCACACGACCTGCTGTGTGCGAGTGAACGAGTTCGAGAGCGGCTTCCTGGAGGACTTCGCCTCCATGCTCAAGCGCCTCGTGCCGAGCGAGACCTACTACGCCCACGACGACTGGGACCGGCGCACCGAGAACATCTGCCCCGAGGACATGGACTTCGGGAACGGGCACTCGCACTGCATGGCGATGCTGCTCGGGACCGCGGGCGAGTCGATTCCGGTGCGCGACGGCGAGCTCTGCCTCGGCACCTGGCAGCGGGTCTTGTTCCTGGAGCTCGATCGCGAGCGCGACCGGCGCTGGATCGTCCAGGTCGTCGGTACCTAGTAGCTAGCTCGACAGCGCCTCGATGAGCTGCTCCTGCATCCAGGAGAGGTAGCCGTAGACCGCCAGCGCCGGCGCGCGCGGGTCGTCTCGACGTAGCTCCTCGGCGAACGTGTCCTCCTTGACGTCGAGGCGCGTGCCGAGGGCGAGACGCAGGTCGTTCAGGGCGCGCAGCCACGCGTCGGCCTCGTCCGCGCTCAGCCGCTCACGGTCGAGCGTCTGCGCGACGACGTCGAGCGCCGAACGCCGGCCGTCGAGCAGCTCGCCGCCCATCAGGTCGCGGTAGGCGCGCTCGTCGTCTTCCTCGTCGTA
>DATIOF010000095.1:0-24962 GCA_035473395.1 Gaiellaceae bacterium | reverse complement strand
CGGTACTCGTGCGTGATCCCCCGCTCCCGGCCGTGGCCGACGGCCTCGACCACCGTCACGCCGACGTGGCCGGTCTGCTCCTCGACTGCATCGATCACGATCTCGACCCGCTCGCGCAGGACGACGGCCTCCACCTTGGTCATGTCACCACCTCGCTTCGTCGTTCCAGCAGGACCACGTCGCGCCAGACGCCGTGCAGCCGGCCGATTCGCTCTTGGGTGCCGAGCGCGCGAAAGCCGAAGCGGCGCAGCAACCCGAGGCTCGGCTCGTTCTCCGGGAAGACGCCGGTCTGCAGGGTCCAGATGCCGGCCCGCTCCGAGCTCTCGATCACGGTCGCGAGCAATTCCCGGCCCACACCCTCGCTCCGCGCCTGTTCGGCGACGTAGGCGCTGATCTCGGCAACGCCGGCGTAGCAGCAGCGCGAGGAAACGGGTGCGAGCGCAACCCAGCCGACGACCCTGCCGTCTCGCTCGGCGACGAAGCGGTGGTCCTCCAGGTGCGCCGCGTCCCAGGCTTCCCACGACGGAACCTCGGTCTCGAAGGTCGCGTTCCCCGTCTGGATCCCTTCCGCGTAGATGCGCGCGACCTCGGGCCAGTCGCCCGGCCGGAGGTCGCGCACCTCACGCATTCCCTACGCCGCGAACGCGTCTTCGATCAGCGCCTGCGCGGTGACCGACCCGATCGTCTGCAGGATCCGGCCGGTGATCCGGTATGGATCCGCCAGCGAGTTCGGGCGACGGTCCTCGAGGTACCCGCGGTGGCCGCTGTTGACGAAGCTGTGCGGGATCCGGATCGACGCGCCGCGGTCGGCCACGCCGTACGTGAAGTCGTCGATCGCCGCGGTCTCGTGCAGCCCGGTCAGGCGCAGGTCGTTCTCGGGGCCGTAGCAGGCGATGTGCTCCTCGCGCGCCGCCGCGAACGCGTCCATCAGCGCGTTGAAGTACTCCTCGCCGCCGCTCTCGCGCATCTGCTTCGTCGAGAAGTTCGTGTGCAGGCCCGAGCCGTTCCAGTCGACCTCGGCGCCGAGCGGCTTCGGATGGAAGTTGACGTCGACGCCGTAGCGCTCGCAGAGGCGGAGCATCAGGTATCGCGCGATCCAGAGCTCGTCGGCGGCTCGCCTGGCGCCCTTGCCGAAGATCTGGAACTCCCACTGGCCCTTCGCGACCTCGGCGTTGACGCCTTCGATCCCGATGTCGGCTCCGATGCAGAGGTCGATGTGCTCGTCGACGATCTGCCGCGCGATGTCGCCCACGTTCTTGAATCCGACGCCGGTGTAGTACTCGCCCTGCGGCGCGGGGAACCCCTCCTTCGGGAACCCGAGGGGCGAGCCGTCCTGGTAGAGGAAGTACTCCTGCTCGAAGCCGAACCAGGCGTCGGCGTCGTCCGCGATCAGGGCGCGGCTGTTCGACGGATGCGGCGTCCCGTCCGGCAGCAGGACCTCGCACATGACGAGGCGGCTGTCGTTGCGGGCGGGGTCGGGGAAGAGCGCGACCGGCTGCAGGAAGCAGTCCGAGCTCGAGCCGTCGGCCTGGCGCGTCGAGCTGCCGTCGAAGTTCCAGAGCGGCAGCTGCTCGACCGTCGGCTCCGTCTCGAAGTCGACGATCTTCGTCTTGCTGCGCAGGTTCGGCACCGGCTCGTAGCCGTCGAGCCAGAGGTATTCGAGCTTGAGCTTCATCCTGTTCCTCCTCCGTTCGGACCAACAAAAAAAGGGCCCAGAACTCCTGCGAGTCCTGAGGCCCCAATGCCTCTGCGCCCGCCTTCGGCGGCGAGCACTGGACGCAACGTAGCGGACGCGACGGATGGAACGCAAGTCTTGCTACCGGCCGAGGCCGTAGGTACCCTCGGCGGGCGATGTTGCTCCTCGGCTGACTCCGGTTTCCGCGCGCACCGCCTGCTTTCGGCGAGTGCGCACTGTCCGCGTCCCGTCGAGTTGGAGCAACCATGAAAGCCCTAGAAGTCCACAACCTGCGCAAGGAGTTCACCCGCCGTGACAGCCGCGGCAAGCGCCGCGTGGCCGCGCTCAAGGGCGTCGACTTCGAGATCGAGCGCGGCGAGTGCGTCGCCATCCTGGGCCCGAACGGCTCGGGCAAGTCGACGCTCGTCCGCCTGCTCTCGACGCTGCTGCTCCCGGACGGCGGCACCGCCACCGTCTTCGGCTGCGACGCCTTCAAGGACACCCGAGCGGTGAGGCGGATGATCAACCGCGTCTCGGTGGAGGCGAGCTTCTTCAAGAAGATGAGCGCGACCGAGAACCTGAGCTACGCCGCGCGCTTCTACGGCCTGCGGCCGCACGAGACCAAGGACCGGATCCCGGAGATCCTGACGCGCGTCGGCTTCCCCGCCGACCGCCGCGACGAGCCGATGGAGAACCTCTCCCGCGGGATGCAGCAGAAGGTCGCGCTCGCGCGTGCCCTGCTGACCTCGCCGATCCTGCTGCTGCTGGACGAGCCGACCACCGGCCTCGACCCGCGCTCCAAGCAGGAGGTGCAGGAGTTCATCCGCGAGGTGCGCGCCGAGCACGACGCGACCGTCCTGCTCTGCACGCACGACCTGGCCGAGGCCGAAAGTCTCGCCGACCGTGTCGGGATCCTCGACAACGGCGAGCTGCTCTGCCTGGAGCCGGCCGACGAGCTGAAGGCCCGCTACGACTCGACCACCCTCGAGGAGGCGTTCTTCGCCGCGAGCGGCCACGCCTTCGAGAACGGCGACGGAGGTGACGACTAAATGCGCACCATGAGCCTCGCGCTGCGCCACGAGCTGGTCGGGCTCGGCGGCGTGATCGAGCGCAACATCTACCTGGTCAAGCGCTACATCTGGTGGGACGTCGCGTTCTTCCTCTGGACGGTCGCGAACACGCTCACGATCGTTTTCATCGCCAAGGGCATCCCGGCGGTGGGCGGGAAGATCGACGTCGAGAAAGTGACCACGATCCTGCTGGTCGGAGCCGTGATCTGGGCCTACCTCGGGATCATCTTCGAGATCCTCACCGAGACGGTCGCCTGGGAGCGCTGGGAGGGGACGATCGAGTACACGTTCATGGCGCCGCTCTCGCGGCCGGTGCACCTGTTCGGGATGGGCCTGTTCGCGGTCGGCTACGGCGTCGTGCGCGCGATCCTGCTCTTCGGCGTGGTGGCGGCGTTCTTCGGCCTGCACCTGGCGAACCCGGACTACGTCGCCGCGCTCGTCGTGCTGATCGTCGCCTCGATCTCGTTCATCGGGATCGGGATGATGACCGCCGTCCTGCCGCTGATCTCGCCGGAGAAGGGCACGCAGCTCGGCTTCGTCGCGCAGGGGCTCCTGCTCGTGGTCTCGGGCGTCTACTACCCCGTCTCGGTGCTGCCGCAGTGGATGCAGGCGATCTCCGTCATCTCGCCGGCCACCTACGCGCTGCGCGGCTGCCGCGCGGCGATCATCAACGGCGCCGGCATCACCGACCTCTGGCGCGAGATCTGGGCGCTGCTCGTGATCGGCGCCGTCTCCGTGCCGCTCGGGCTGTGGACCTTCCGCACCGGTGAGCGCTACGCCAAGAAGCACGGGAAGCTGAAGCGGTCGGGATGAGACCGCTGCCGGCCCGCGGCGTCTACCTCGCGCTCCAGTTCGGCGCGCACCTTCCGACGTGGGTGGTGATGGCCGTGTACCTGGTGCGCGAGCTGCACTTCTCGCCGCTCCAGCTCGTGCTGATGGGGACGGCGATGGAGGCGGCGGTCTTCCTCGGCGAGGTGCCGACCGGCGTCGTCGCCGACACCTACAGCCGGCGGCTCTCGCTGATCATCGGCTACCTCGGCATGGGCGTGGCGTGGGCCGCAGTCGGTCTCGTCTCCGCGCCCTGGCTGATCATCGGGCTGTGGGCCGCGTGGGGCCTTTCGTACACCTTCACGAGCGGCGCCGAGCAGGCCTGGATCACCGACGAGGTCGGCGCCGACAACGTCGGCCGGGTCTTCCTACGCGGCGCGCGCTGGGGACAGGTGGGCGCGGTGATCGGGCTGCTCGTTCAGGTCGGCGTCGGAGTCGTCTCGCTGCGGGCGGGCGTGATCCTCGGCGGCGTCTTCACGATCGCGTGCGGGCTCGGCTGCCTCGCCTTCATGCCGGAGCACGGCTTCCGCCGGCGGCCGCGAGAGGAACGGGGCTCGGCCCTTGCCGAGCTGCGCGTCACCGCCTCGGCGGGCGCTCGTTACGCCTGGGCGGCGCCGGCGATCCTGCTCCTGATCGGCGCCGAGCTGTTCTTGGGGGCCTCGAGCGAGGCGTTCGACCGGCTGAAGGAGGCCCACTTCCTCCGTGACGTCGGCCTCCCGGGCGAGATCGACCCGGTGGTCTGGTTCGGGCTGCTCTGGCTCGCCGGGATGGTGCTGAACATCGCCGCGATCGGGAGCCTGATCAAACGCGTCGACCGCGGCGGCCGCGAGTCGGTGGCGCGCTACCTGTTCGCGTTCATCCTGCTCGAGCTCGTCGGGATGCTCGTCTTCGCGCTGACCGGCTCGATCTGGGTCGCGGTCGCGGGCATCCTCGGCGTCTTCTTCGCCCGCAACATGGCCGGACCGCTGTTCGACACCTGGCTGAACGAGCAGATCACCGATTCGAGCGTCCGCGCGACGGTGATCTCGCTGACCGGCCAGTCGAACGCGATCGGCCAGACGGCCGGCGGCCCGGTGCTCGGCCTGGTCGGCAACGTCTGGGGGATCAGCGCCGCGTTGGCCGGCGGCGCGGCCGCGATCGTGCCCGCACTCGGCCTCTTCGGGCGCGCGATCGTCCACCACGGGCGCGAGCCGGAGCTCGAGCAGCTTCCGGCAATGCCTGTTGTAGACTGAGCCCGTTCGTAGGCGACGCGGCCTCGGGCGCGTACAGCGCTCGGGGCTTTCGTGTTTTCAGGGAAGGAGCGAGCGTGGCGCAGGTCGAGAGCAAGCCGAGGGCGACGAGCGATCCGGAGGCCCGCAAGCGGGTGCTGAAGCGGATCGAGAGCGAGGGGATCGAGTTCCTGCTGCTCTGGTTCACCGACATCGAGGGGCACCTGAAGAGCTTCGCGGTGACGCCGAGCGAGATGGAGGCCGCGCTCGACGACGGGATGGGCTTCGATGGCTCGTCGATCACCGGCTTCAACGCGATCGAGGAGTCCGACATGGTCGCGATCCCCGATCCCGAGACGTTCACGCCGATGCCGTGGAAGGAAGGCGAGACGAAGGTCGGGCGGATGATCTGCGACGTGGTCACGCCCGACGGCGCGCCGTACGAGGGCGACCCGCGCTACGTGCTGCGCCGAGCGCTCGAGCGGATGGAGACGATGGGTTTCGACACCTTCAACGTCGGCCCCGAGCTCGAGTACTTCCTCTTCAAGGACGACAAGGGGACGGAGACGCTCGACGAGGGCGGCTACTTCGCGATGACGACGATGGACGCCGCCAGCGAGCTGCGCCAGGAGACAGTGCGCGCGCTCGAGACGGTCGGGATCCCGATCGAGTACGTCCACCACGAGGTCGGCCCGTCACAGCACGAGATCGACATGCGCTACGCGCCGGCGCTGCCGATGGCCGACCACACCGTCACCTATCGCCTGATCGTGAAGGAGGTCGCCAAGAAGGCCGGCTTCCACGCGACCTTCATGCCGAAGCCGATCTTCGGCGAGAACGGCTCAGGGATGCACACGCACATGTCGCTCTTCAGCGAGGAGCGCAACGCGTTCTTCGACGGCGACGACCAGTGGCACCTGTCCGACGTCGGCAAGGCCTTCATCGCCGGCCAGCTGCGGCACGCGCGCGAGATCTCGGCGGTCTTCGCGCAGTGGGTCAACTCGTACAAGCGGCTCGTGCCCGGCTACGAGGCGCCGGTCTACGTGGCGTGGTCGCAGCGCAACCGCTCGGCGCTGATCCGGATTCCGCTCTACAAGCCGGGCTCCGAGCAGGCGACCCGCGCCGAGATTCGCTGCCCCGATCCGGCCTGCAACCCCTACCTGACCTTCGCGGCGCTCCTGCACGCCGGCCTCGAGGGAATCGAGCAGGGCTACGAGCTGCCCGAGCCGATGGAGACGAACCTCTACCACCTGACGCCCGAGCAGCGGCGCGAGCGCGGGATCGTCTCGCTGCCCGAGACGCTCGGCGAGGCGATCGACGAGCTGGCCGGCTCGGACCTCGCGCGCAAGGCGCTCGGGCCGCACATCTTCGACCGCTACGTCGAGCTGAAACGCAAGGAGTGGGACGACTACCGCGTCCAGCTGACGGACTGGGAGCTGGAGCGCTACCTATCCGTTCTCTAGCGTGAGAGGATGAGCTTCGATCTCGCCTGGCTCTGCGGCCGGCGAGGTCCAACTGACGGCCGACTGCGAGCTGCTGGATACGTCCGCAGCTCGTGGTCGTTCTAGGGCTTGCCCGACATCGCGATCCAGGCGACGCCGAGGGCGACCACGTAGATCGCCGTCAAAATCGGCACGGCAAGCAGCACCCGTTGGCGCCGGACGGCAAGCAGGATCCCGACGATCAGCAGCAGGACCACGCCCGCATCGGAGACGAGGAAGCCCACGCCGACCCAGCCCGGCTCCCCGCTGTTCGGGAACTCCTTGCTGTCGATCCACTGCGCGCCGACTCGCATCACGATGTACGCCGGGACGATCCCGAGCATGAAGGTCCGCTGGGCGACCCGCGCGAGCAGCTGCTCGTAGCCTGCGTGGCTGCGGCTCGCGAACCCGGCGATCGCGACGGTTGCGACCGTTCCGAACAGCACGGTCGCGCCGAGGATGTGCAGGAAGAGCGGGAGGTTCCAGTTGTCCGGTCGGATCAACGCCAGCATCAGGCCCCCGGCTTCCAGACCATCAGGGCGAGCACGGCGATCAGCACGAGGCCGCTGCCGTAGCTGAGCGCGAGCGAGATCGGGTCGTGGACGCGTGCCCTCAGCTCCGGGCTCGGCGCATCGCCGGAGGCCGCGAGCTCGCGCGCGAGCTTGACCGTCGCCTGGTCGCGCTTGCCTCCCGCCCCGCCGAGCGCGTTGGCCACGATCAGCAGCACGAACGCCGCGACCACCCAGCCGTCGAAGTAGCCGTAGCCGGCCTCGTGCACCAGCCAGAGCCCGAACACGAACGCGAGCACTGTGCCGATCGAGATCGCCACGACCGCGATCCGGATCAGCCCGAACAGGAGCAGAATCTCGCTCGGCCGCTCCCGTCCGAGCGCGGACAGGCTCAGCGCCGCAGCGATCGCGCCGCCGCCGAGCAGCAGGAACGCGCCCGTCACGTGGAAGACCAGCAGCCACTGATACGTGTCCATCGCGCGAAAGCGTAAGGGGTCGGGCGGCTACCTACAATCGCCAGGTGGACGAGACCGCTCGTCATCTGCGCCTCCTGACCGAGACGATCGCAGCCGTCAACTCGACGCTCGACCTGGAGGAAGTGCTCTCGCTGGTCGCGCGCGAGGTTGCCGACGCGCTAGGCGCCGATGCCTGCTTCGTCTACCTCTACGACGAGCAGGCCGACGAGCTGGTGCTGCGCGCGACCCTCGGCACGCGGGTCGAGGAGATGACGGGACGTCCCCGGATGCGGCCGGGCGAGGGGATCACCGGCACCGCTGCCGCGGCCCGCGCGCCCGTGATGATCGCCGCGCAGGCACATCTCGACGAGCGCTTCAAGGCCTTCCCGAACCTGCCCGAGGACGAGTACGAGTCGATCCTCGCCGTGCCCATCCTCGCGCGCGAGCGTCTCGAAGGCGCGCTCAACGTCCGGACGCGCGAGCCACGCGAGTTCACGCGCGCGGAGATCGACCTGCTGCTCGCAATCGCGGCGCAGGTCGCGCAGACGATCGAGCACGCGAAGCTCTACGCGCAGGCACAGCGCCGGGTGGTCGAGCTCGAGGCGCTGTCGCGGATCTCGGAGGCGGTCTCGGAGTCGCTCTACCTCGAGGAGTCGCTCGAGGGGATTGTCGCCGCCACCGTCGACGCGCTCGGCGCGACCGGGGCCGCGCTCGTGCTGGAGGACGGCGAGGTCGTCTGGCCCGAGGGCCAGGCGGGCGCGCATGCGGTGCGCGTGCCGCTGCGCTGGAAGGGCCGCCAGGTCGGCGAGCTGGTCTGCGACCGCGACACGCCGTTCAGCGCCGACGATCGCGCGCTGCTCGCGTCGATCGCTTCGCACGCGGCCGTCGCGCTGGAGCACGGGAGGGCGGTGATGCGCGGGGTGCTCGCCCAGGAGATCCACCATCGCGTCAAGAACAACCTGCAGACGGTCGCGTCGCTGCTGCGGCTGCAGGCCCGCGCCGACGACGTAGATGCTCGCAAGGCGCTCGAGGACTCGGTCAACCGGATCCTCGCAATCGCCGCCGTGCACGAGGTGCTGACCGAGCGGCGCGATGACGACGTCGAGCTCGACGAGCTGCTCGACCGGCTGCGGGCGATGCTCGTCCAGGGGCTCGGCGCCTCGAAGGCGGTCGAGTCGTCGCTGGAGCCGGTCGCGCTGGCCGGGAACCGCGCCACGGCGCTGGCGCTGGTCTTCTCGGAGCTCTTGCAGAACGCGCTTGAGCACGGCGGCGACTCTGTACGGGTAGAGCTGGCGCGCCGGGACGGCGACGTCGTGCTGGCGATCGCCGACGACGGCTCGGGCGTGGACGGCGAGCCGGTCTCCGGCACCGGGCTCTCGATCGTGCGCGCGCTCGTCCGCGACGAGCTCGGCGGGACGTTGGCGCTCGAGTCGAACGGCGGCCTGCGGGCCGAGGTCGTCTTCCCGGCCTGAGCCTGTGGACAAGCCGTCACGCTTCCGGCACGGTCCCGTGACAGACACGCGCGCCCGCCGCCGGTAGGCTCGACGCCATGGCAGGGGGGCGGGTCGGGACCCGTCAAGTGTCGCGCGTGAACAGCTAACGGGCTGCGGCGCGGCGTCGGGAGCGGTCTACGATCCGCCCCATGAGGATCCTGGTCGCCGAAGACGAGACGATCATCAGGCTCGACCTGTGCGAGCTGCTCGTGCGGGCCGGCTTCGACGTCTGCGCGGAGGCCAAGGACGGCCTCGAGGCGGTCGAGCTCGCGCGCAGCGAGCAACCGGACCTCGCAGTGCTGGACGTGAAGATGCCGCGGCTGGACGGGATCGAGGCGGCACGGCGGATCCTCGATGAGCGCCCGATTCCGATCGTGATGCTGACCGCGTACGGCCAGGAGGAGCTCGTCTCGCGCGCGATCGAGGCCGGCGTCTTCGGCTACCTGGTCAAGCCCTTCCGCGAGCAGGACCTGCTGCCCGCCATCCGCACCGCGCGCGCACGGCACGAAGAGCTGGCTGCGCTCCGCGAACAGGCCGACTCGCTCGCCGAGGCGCTCGCCTCGCGCAAGTCGATCGAGCGGGCGAAGGGCCTGCTGATGGAGCGCGAAGGACTGACCGAGCAGGAGGCCTTTGGGCGGCTGCGCAAGGCGAGCCAGGTCTCCGGCCGGCCGATGAAGGTCGTCGCTGAGGCGGTCGTCGCTACCTTCGAGCGATCGGAGTGACGCCGTCGGCAGAATGACGACGTGGGTCTGGTCAGTTCACCTCGCCGGCGCCGCCGGCTGCTCCAGGTCGCATTCGTCCTCGGTGTGGCCGCGCCGCTGATCTTCCTCGGCGTCCATTTCTCCAGCCCCGGCAACCCCGGCAACGCCAACGGCCCGCTCGTGAACGAGAACAACTCGCAGCCGAAGAAGGCGCCGTTCACGAAGCAGGACCAGCAGGCCGTGCACGGGGTCCTGCGCCAGTTCGTCCTGACGGCGGTCGACCGGAAGGATGTCGGCCGCTCCTGGGAGATCTCGGCGCCGAGCCTGCGGGAGGGATTCACGCGGAAGCAGTGGGCGAACGGCGACCTTCCGGTCGTGCCGTACCCCGCCGCCGACCGTGGGCTCGGGGACTGGAGCTACGTCCAGTACTCCTACCGGGGGCTGGTCGGATTGGAGGTGTTCCTCTTCCCGAAGCCGGGCTCCGGCTGGTCGGCGATGACGGCCGACGTCGAGCTCGTCAAGGGCCACGACGGGAAGTGGCGCGTCGACTACTGGATGCCGAAGCGGTTCCACGGTCCGCCGTCCCTGTCCACCGCGGCGAAGGCCCAGGCCAAGGCGAAGGCGCAAGCCGCGCGCGCCAAGGCCAAGTCGTCACGCCGGAAGGCTCGCAAGGCGGTCGCCCCGCCGGCCCCCGAGCCGGCGGTGTCGACGCCGAAGCCGAGCACGCTCTGGTGGGCCGTGCCGCTCGCGCTGCTCGGGCTGATCGTGCTCGCCCCGATCGCGATCGCCGTCGGGATCTGGCTCCGGAACCGCCGCGCGGCACGCGAGTGGGCGAGAACCTAGGCCTGCGCCTCTTCGAAGAGCTGCTCCCAGCGCAAGATCAGGCTCTGTAGCTCTTCGCGCGCGTTGCGGTGCGCGGCCAGCGCGTCCACGTCCGACCAGTCGTCGGCGAGGCGCCGCTCGAGCTCGGCGACGGCCTCTTCCTTGCGCGCGATCTGGCCCTCGAGCTGCTCGAGCTCGCTCGGTCTCGGCGCGCGCTCCTGCTTGGGCTTCTCCTTGCGCGTCCGGGGCTCCGGAGCGGGCTCGGGAGGCTCGGCGCGACGCTGGGCGTACTCCGCCCAACCGCCCTCGTAGGAGTGCAGCGCGCCGTCCTCGATCGCCAGCAGCCGGTGGGCGACTGCGTCGAGCAAGGCGCGGTCGTGCGAGACGAGCAGCACCGTGCCCGGAAAGGCGTCGAGCGCCTCCTCGAGCGCCTCGCGGCTCTCCAGGTCGAGGTGGTTGGTCGGCTCGTCGAGCACGAGAAAGTTCGAGCCGGAGGCGACGACCAGCGCCAGCGCGAGCCGTCTCCGCTCGCCGCCGGAGAGCGCCGTGACAGGCTTCTCGTGGGCCTCCCAGCCGGAGAAGAGGAAGCGGCCGAGCAGGTTCTGGGCCTGCGGCCGCGAGAGCCCGGTCCCACGCTGGGCGCAGTCGAGCACGCTGCCGCGCTCGTCGAGCTCGACCTCGTGCTGTGAGAAGTAGGCCGGCACGACGCCGTGCCCGAGGCGCACCGAGCCTTCGAGCTGCTCGCGCAGGCCGAGCACCGTCTCGAGCGTCGTCGTCTTGCCGGAGCCGTTCGCCCCAACGAGGCCGACGTGCTCGCCGCGCTCGACCGCGAAGGTCGCGTCCGTCAGCAAGCGCTTGTCGCCCGCGGCCACGCCCAGGCCATTTGCCTCGACGACCGTGCGGCCGCTGCGCGGCGGCTTGAGGAAGTCGAACCCGAGCGAGCGGCTCTTGCGCGTCAGCAGCTCCAGTTCGCCACGGGCGTCCGAGCGCTCGGTCTCGAGCCGCTTGATCTGCGTCAACTTGGCCTGCGCCTGCTTGGCCTTGCTCTTCTTGTAGCGGAACCGCTCCACGAAACGCTCGAGCCGCACGATGTCCGCGCCCACGCGCTCGGCGGTCTTCGCCGCATGAGCGGCTCGCGCCGCTTTCTCGAGACGCCAGACGTGCCAGGGCCCGGGGAAGAAGAGCGAGCGGCCGGCCTCCAGTTCGAGCACGCCCGTCGTGACCGCCTCGAGGAACCAGCGGTCGTGAGCGACAAGGATCACGGCCGCGTCGAGCGACTGCAGCTCCTGCTCGAGCCATTCGAGGTTCTCGACGTCGAGGTGGTTTGTCGGCTCGTCGAGCAGCAGCAGGTCCGGATCTCCTGCGAGCGCACGGGCGAGCGAGGCGCGGGTCAGCTCGCCGCCGGAGAAGGTCGTCAGCTGCCGGTCGAGGTCGCGCTCGGCGAAGCCGAGGCCGCGCAGGGTCGCCGCCGCGCGGTCCCGCCACGTGTAGCCGCCGGCGTGCTCGAGCCGCGCCTGCGCCTCGGAGTAGCGCCGCAGCGTGGCGTCGTCGTGGTCGCCGCCGGCCATCGCCTGCTCCAGCCTGCCGAGCTCCTCCTCGGTCTCGATTAGGTCGCGCGCGCCCGTGAGCGAGTACTCGCGCAGCGTCAGGCCACGGTCGAGCGGCGGCCGCTGGTCGTGCAGCGCGATCCGGGTTCCCTTGGCGAACGCGAGCTCGCCGCCGTGGATCTCACTCTCGCCGACGAGCATCCGCAGCAACGTCGTCTTGCCGGCGCCGTTCGGACCGGACAGCGCGAGGCGGTCGCGGCGCTCGACGGAGAACGAAACACCCTCGAACAGCAGCGAGCCGGCGAGCTCCTTGCGCAGGTTGGCAGCGGTGACGACGGGCATGCTCTAAGCGTATGCGGGTGCTCGCGCTGGACGTCGGCAGCTCTTCGACCCGCGCCTGCGCGTACGACGAGCGCGGTCGCGAGGTCGGCGAGCCTGCTCGCAGGGGCTACGAAGCGCGCCACGGCTACGGCGGCGCGATGGAGCTCGACCCCGGCGAGCTCGTGCGCGCGGGCGAGGCCGTGCTGGCCGAGGCCGGCGCTGGAGGCGATGCCACCGGAATCTCGTGCTTCTGGCACAGCCTGCTCCTGCTCGACCAGAAGGAGCGGCCGCTGACGCCTGTCCTCCTCTGGCAAGACCGGCGCTCGGTCGCCCAGGCGGAGGAGCTGCGAGCACGCCTCGACCCGGCCGCTGTCCACGCTCGCACGGGGTGTTTCCTGCACCCGAGCTACTGGCCGGCCAAGCTCGCCTGGCTGCAAGAGCAGGGCACGCTCGACCAGGCGCGGCGCATCGTCTCCTTTGCGGACTACCTCTTCCTGCGGCTGACGGGCGAGCTGCGGACGACGCTGTCGACCGCGTCCGGCTCAGGCCTGCTCGACCTGCGCGCGCGAGCCTGGGACGGCGTGCTGCTCGAGACCCTCGGTGTGGACGAGCGTCTGTTGCCTCCGATCGACGACGAGCCCGCGGGCTCGATGTTCCCGCCGCTCGGCGACGGCGCCTGCTCGAACCTCGGCGCCGGCTGCACGACGCGTGAGCGAGCGGCGCTGATGGTCGGCACGTCCGGCGCCTACCGCGTTCTGCACGAGGCCGAGCCGAGCCCGCGAGACGGGCTCTTCTGCTACTTCGCCGACGACGGCCGAGTCGTCGAGGGCGGCGCGGTCTCCGACGGCGGCAACCTCTACGCGTGGCTCGAGCGGACGCTGCGGCTGGAGACGGTGACGCCGCGCGAGCCAGACGGGCACGGCCTGACCTTCCTGCCCTTGCTGGGCGGGGAGCGCAGCCCGGGTTGGAACTCGCGCGCCACCGGCACGATCGCCGGGCTGACCTTCGGTGTCGACGCGGACGACCTGCTGCAGGCCGGTCTCGAGGGCGTCGCCTATCGGCTGGCCGAGATCGCCGACTCGCTGCCCGAGGTGCGGGAGGTCGTGGCGACCGGGCATGCGCTGCTCGAGAACGAGTGGTGGATCCAGCTCTTCGCCGACGTGCTCGGCCGGCCGGTCACCGCCTCGGCCGTGCCGGAGGGCTCGGCGCGCGGCGCCGCGGTTCACGCCCTGGAGCGGCTCGGAGTAGAGCCGGAGGCCGCGCCGCTCGGCCGAGCGTACGAGCCCGACGCTCGGCGCACCGAGATCTACGCGGCGGCGCGCGAACGCCAGCGCGAGCTCTATAAGCGGCTGTTCTAGGCGCTGACGGTCGAGCCGACGAGCGAGCGAGCGGCTGCGGCGATGTGCTCGGCGTCGATCCCCGCCGCGGCCAGCAGCTCGGCGGGCTTGCCCGAGCCCGGCATGTCGCGCACCGCCAGGCGCACCACGCGCGCCGGAGAGTCGCCGTCGGAAAGCGCTTCCAGCACCGCGTCGCCGATCCCGCCCTCGGGCCAGTGGTCCTCGACGGTCAGGATCCGCCCGCCGGTCGCCTCGGCCGCGGCTCGTAGCGTCTCACCGTCGACCGGCTTGACCGAGTAGAGGTCGATCACGCGCGCCTCGATCCCTTCGCCGGCGAGCTCCTCGGCCGCCTTCAACGACTCGTGCAGCGTGATCCCCGCGGCCACGATCGCCAGGTCGTCGCCTTCGCGTAGCACCCGAGAGCCGCCAACCGGGAAGTCCTCGCCGGCGCCGTAGACGACCGGTGTGGCCGCGCGCGTCGTTCGCATGTAGACGATCCCGTCACGGTCGGCCATCTCGGCGACCAGCTTCGCGGTCTGGTTCGCGTCACACGGGTAGAGCACGGTCGAGCCGTGGACGGCGCGGATCATGGCGAGGTCCTCGAGCGCCATCTGCGAGGGCCCGTCCTCGCCGATCGAGACGCCGGCGTGCGAGCCGCAGAGGCGGATGTTCGCCTGGCTGATCGCGGCCATGCGGATGAAGTCGTAGGCGCGGCTGAGGAAGGCCGCGAACGTGGACGCGAACGGGACCCACTTGCGCACCTGGAGCCCGACCGCCGAGGCGATCATCTGCTGTTCGGCGATGTACATCTCGAAGTAGCGGTCGCGGTGGGCGTCGCGGAAGATCTCGGCGAAGGTCGAGTTCGAGACCTCGCCGTCAAGCGCCACCACGTCGCCCCGCGCCGAGCCGAGCGCCGCCAACGCGTCGCCGTAGGCACGCCGGGTCGCCACCTCGTCGCCGAGCTCCCACGTCGGCGCCTCGCCGCCGCTCACCTCGAAGCGATGCGGCTCCGCGGCCTCCGGCCTGGCGACCTCGACGAGGATGTTGCGCTCGCCGCCGAGCTCCGCGATCGCCTCCGCGGGATGGTCGAGCGCCTTGCCGTGCCAGTTCGGCTTGTCCTCGACCTCCTTGACGCCCTTGCCCTTGAGCGTGTGCGCCACGATCACGGTGGGCTGGCCCTGCTGCGCGGCCGCCTCGCCGAACGCCTCGTCGATCGCCTCGACGTCATGGCCGTCGATCTCGATCGTGTGCCAGCCGAAGGCCTTGGCGCGGTTTGCGTAGGAGTCGAGGTCCCAGCCGTGCATCGTCTCGCCGCGCTGGCCCCACTTGTTCACGTCGATGATCGCGGTCAGGTTGTCGAGCGCGTAGAAGGCCGCGTGCTCGAAGGCTTCCCACATCGAGCCCTCGGCCATCTCGCTGTCGCCGCAGAGGCACCAGATGCGGTAGGGCAGCTGGTCGAGCCGCTTGCCGGCGAGCCCGATCCCGACCGAGAACGGCAGCCCCTGGCCGAGGGAACCGGTGGCGACGTCGACCCACGGGATCGCCGGAGTCGGGTGGCCCTGCAACCGGGAGCCGAAGACGCGGAAAGTGAGCAGCTCCTCGTCGCTGATCGCCCCGGCCGCCTTGTACATCGAGTAGAGCAGCGGCGAGGCGTGGCCCTTCGAGAAGATCAGGTGGTCGTTCGCCGGGTTGTCCGGCTCGTCGAAGTCGTAACGCAGGTACTTGGCCAGCAGGACGGCCATCAGGTCGGCCGCGGACATCGACGAGGTCGGGTGGCCGGACTTGGTCACGTTCGCGGCGCGGATCGAGTCGACCCGCAGCTGCTGTCCCAGCTCACGCCAGAGCTCAGGCCCTTCCATGCGGGTAACGTAACGGTCCATGCGAGTCGCGGTTGCCTTCGACCACCGCGGCGTCAAGTTGCGCGAGCGGCTGCTGGAGGAACTGGCAGCGCTCGGGCACGAGACGGTCGATCTGGGCACCGACAAGCCGGAGCCGCGGATCGACTATCCGGACAAGGCGCGCGAGGTCGCCGAGGCCATTCGCGGCGGCGAAGCCGAGCGCGCGCTGTTCGTCTGCGGGTCAGGGGTGGGCGCTGCGGTCGCTGCCAACAAGGTGGCCGGGATCCGCGCGGCGATCTGCCACGACACATATTCCGCGCACCAGGGGGTAGAGCACGACGACATGAACGTGCTCTGCCTCGGCTCGGAGGTCGTCGGGGCTGAGCTGGCCGCCGAACTGGCGCGAGTGTTCCTCGCCGCCCGCTTCGACGGTGGCGACCGTTACGTGCGCAGGCTTGAGAAGATCGAGGAGATGGAAAGGGAGACCACTTATGGCTAACTCACGACTTCACGAGCTCAGCGAGCTCGGCCAGAGCGTCTGGATCGACTACCTCTCGCGGCAGCTGCTCCAGAGCGGGAAACTCGCCCGGATGATGGAAGAGGACGCCGTCGTCGGCATCACCTCGAATCCGACGATCTTCCAGAAGGCGATCGCCGAGGGCGACGCCTACGACGAGCAGCTGCGCGAGGTGCTTGCCCACGAGGACGACCCGAAGGAGGTCTTCCTCAAGCTGGCCGTCCAGGACGTCCAGAACGCCTGCGACCTGCTGCGCCCGGTCTGGGACGGCGGCAAGGGCCAGGACGGCTGGGTCTCGATCGAGGTCGACCCGAACTACGCCTTCGACACCGACGCCACGATCGCCGAGGCGCAGCGGCTCCACGAGCTGGTCGACAAGCCGAACTGCTTCGTCAAAATCCCGGCGACGAAGGACGGGCTGCCGGCGATCGAGGAGATGATCGCGCGCGGCCGTCCGATCAACGTCACGCTGATCTTCTCGCTGCAGCGCTACGTCGAGGTCGTCGAGGCGTACCTGCGCGGGCTCGAGCGGCTGGTCGAGAGCGGCGGCGATCCGGGCTCGGTCGCGTCCGTGGCGAGCTTCTTCGTCTCGCGCGTGGACACCGAGGCCGATCGCAGGCTCGACGAGGTCGGTGCACCAGACGAGCTGAAGGGCAAGCTCGCGGTGGCGAACGCGAAGCTCGCCTACCAGCGCTATCAGGAGCTCTTCTCGGGCGAGCGCTGGGACGCGCTCCACGCAAAGGGTGCTCGCGCGCAACGCTGCCTCTGGGCCTCCACCTCGACCAAGAACCCGGCCTACCGTGACGTGCTCTACGTCGAAGAGCTGATCGGCTCCGAGACCGTGAACACGATGCCCGAGGAGACGATCGAGGCCTTCCAGGATCACGGCGAGGTGGCTCTCACGCTGGCGCGTGACGTCGACGAGGCGCAGCGCGTCTTCGACCGGATCGCCGAGGCGGGAGTCGACTACGACGACGTTGTCGTCACGCTCGAGCAGGAAGGCGTCGAGAAGTTCTCGGACTCGTTCCGCGAGCTGCTCGACGGCGTCCAGGCCAAGCGCGGCGAGCTCGTCTCGGCCTAGGCCCGCCGCGTGGCGATCTACGCGGAGGTTGCCGGCGAGGGGCCGGAGCTCGTGCTCGTGCACGAGGGCATCTGCGACAGCCGCATGTGGGACGAGCAGTGGGAGCCCTGGTCGCGTTCGCGCCGGCTGCTGCGGGTCGACCTGCGCGGCTTCGGCCGCACGCCGCTCGAGCCCGGGCCGTTCTCGCACGCTCGCGACGTGATCGAGGCCATCGAGCAGCAAGGGTTCGGGCCGACCGGTCTGATCGGCGTCTCGCTCGGCGGACGGGTCGCGCTCGAGGTCGCGCTGGCGCGGCCCGAGCTCGTCTCGGCCCTCGTCCTCGTCGCGCCGGGGTTTCCGGGGCACGAGTGGTCGGAGGGACTGCGAGCGCAGTGGGCGGCCGAGGAGGCGGCCTTCGAGGCCGGCGACCTGGACGGCGCGGTCGAGGTAAGCATGCGCACCTGGGTCGACGGACCGGGCCGCAGTCCCGACCAGGTCGATCCCGCGGTTCGGGCCCGCGTGGCCGCGATGCAACGGCGAGCCTACGAGCTGCAGGCCGGGATCGAGGAGGACGAGGAGGAGTTGCTCGTCGACGACCTGCCGCAGCGCCTCGGTGACGTGCGGGTGCCGACGCTCGTCCTCGCCGGCGTCGAGGACCAGCCCGACATGCTTGCGATCGCCGAGCGCCTGGCGGCCGAGATTCCGGGAGCGCGCCTCGCCACCATCGCGGCCACAGCGCACGTACCGAGCATGGAGCGCCCGCGCGAGTTCGAGGCCCTCGTGCTCCCGTTCCTCGAGGAGACGGCGTGAGCACGGTCGCCCCCGCCGAGCTCGTCGCGCGGATCTGGCAGCGCGACCCGACGCTCTGGACCGGCGGCGACGAGGCGAAGTGGCTCGGCTGGCTCGACGAGCCGATGCGGATGCGCAGCCGGCTCGACGATCTCGAGCGCTTCGTCGATGAGCTCGCCTCACCCGGCGTGATCGACACCTTTGTCCTGCTCGGGATGGGCGGCTCGAGCCTCGCCCCGGAGGTGATCAAGCGCACCTTCGGCGCCGAGTCGTTCCACGTGCTCGACACGACGCATCCGGCCGCGATCCGCCGCGCCGCGGAGACGCTCGACTTCGACGCGACCCTCTTCATCGTCGCCTCGAAGTCCGGCACGACGCTCGAGACGCGCTGCCACCTCGAGTTCTTCTGGGAGCGCGCAGGCAAGCGCGGCGAGTTCTTCGCGGCGATCACCGACCCCGGCTCGGAGCTCGAGCAGGTGGCGAAGGAGCGCGGCTTCCTCGGCACGTTCGACGGCGAGCCGACGATCGGCGGGCGCTACTCGGCGCTGTCGGTGTTCGGGCTCGTGCCGGCCGCGCTGATGGGCGTCGACCTGGTGCGGTTGCTGGAGCGCGTCGAGGAGACGGTCGAGGCCTGCCATGGCGAGGAGGGCAACCCGGGCCTCGAGCTCGGCCTCGAGCTGGGCGACGGCTGGGCCGAGGGCCGCGACAAGGTGACGATCAACCCGAACCCCGGCGGCTTCGGGCTCTGGGCCGAGCAGCTGCTGGCCGAGTCGACCGGCAAGGACGGCAAGGGACTGATTCCCGCACCGGAGGAATCGCCGGACGGGCCCGACCGCCAGGCGCCGGAGGTGCGGCTGCCGGCGCCGTACGAGCTCGGCCAGGAGTTCTACCGCTGGGAGTTCGCGACCGCCGTCGCCGGCTCGATCCTCGGGATCAACCCGTTCGATCAGCCGAACGTCCAGGCGGCGAAGGACAAGACGAACGAGGTGCTGGCCGAAGGCGAGCCGGACGTCGAGCCGCGCGGTTCGCTCGACGAGCTCTTTGCCCAGGCGCGTCCCGGCGACTACGTCGCGGTGCAGGCGTTCATCGATCCCGAGCGCGAGCCCGAGCTGGAGCCGCTGCTGGAGCGCGCCCGCGAGGACACCGGCTGCGTCGTCACGCACGGCCTAGGCCCGCGTTATCTGCACTCGACCGGCCAGCTGCACAAGGGCGGGCCGAACACGGGGCTCTTCGTCCAGGTGGTCGACGACGCCGGCGACGAGCTGAAGATCCCGGGCCGCGACTTCGGCTTCCGGCGGCTGATCCACTCGCAGGCCGCCGGCGATCTCGCCTCGCTCGAAGAGCGCGGGCGCCGCATAGTCCGCATCCGATTGGAGGACATCTAAGTGTCCCTCCCGCCGGCCGCGGCGCGCTCTGGCGGCTGCCAAGCGGCGCGAGGCGGCGACCTCAGTCGCGCCCGTACTCTGGCGAGTACGAACGCTCCCTGCGTCCTTGCCTCGCTTGCTTTTCGCTCGCCAGAGCATCACCGCAACCGACGGAAGGAACACTGATGCAACTGGGAATGGTCGGCCTCGGCCGGATGGGCGGGAACATGACGATCCGGCTGGGCAAGGCCGGCCACGACGTCAAGACCTATGACACGCACGTCGACTCGACAGCGGCCACGCTCGAGGAGCTCGTGCAGCAGCTCGACGCGCCGAGGTCGGTCTGGCTGATGGTGCCCGCCGGGATCGTCGACGACGTCGTGAACGAGCTCGCGCCGCACCTCGAGCAAGGGGACACGATCGTCGACGGCGGCAACTCCTACTACGTCGACGACCTGCGCCGGGCCAAGGAGCTGGGCGCGCAGGGGATCCACTACGTCGACGTGGGCGTCAGCGGCGGCGTCTGGGGCCTCCAGCGCGGCTACTGCCTGATGATCGGCGGCGACGACGAGGCCGTCGGCCGCCTCGTGCCGGTCTTCGAGGCGCTCGCTCCGGGCATGGACGCGGCCGGACGCACTCCCGGCCGCAGCGGCGATCCAGCCCCAGAGGAGCAGGGCTGGCTCCACTGCGGCCCGAACGGCGCGGGCCACTTCGTGAAGATGGTCCACAACGGGATCGAGTACGGGCTGATGCAGTCCTACGCCGAGGGGATGAACGTGCTCAAGCACGCGAACATCGGCAAGCACGCGCAGGAGACCGACGCGGAGACGACGCCGCTGCGCGATCCCTCCCACTACCAGTACGAGCTCGACATCCCAGCGGTCGCCGAGCTCTGGCGCCGTGGCTCGGTGGTCGCGTCGTGGCTGCTCGACCTGGGCGCGCAGGCGCTGCACGAGTCGCCCAGCCTCGACGACTACGCCGGCCACGTGAGCGATTCGGGCGAGGGCCGCTGGACGGTGCAGGCCGCCGTCGAGGAAGGCGTGCCGGCTCCGGTGCTGGCGGCGTCGCTCTTCAGCCGCTTCGACTCGCGCGGCGAGGCCGACTGGGGCAACCGTGTCCTCTCGGCGATGCGGAAGGCTTTCGGGGGCCACCTGGAGAAGAGCCCCGAGCAATGACCGCGACGGAGCCCAAGCACGAAGCGAACCCGCTGCTCGAGGGGCTGCAGCTGCACCGCACGCCCGACCCGTGCGTGCTGGTGATCTTCGGTGCCTCGGGCGACCTGACCCGCCGCAAGCTCTTTCCCGCGCTCTATTCGCTCGCGCTCCGGCGCCTGTTGCCGGACAAGTTCGCCGTCGTTGGCGTCGCGCGCAGCCCGGAGACCGACGACGAGTTCCGCGAGCGGATGAAAGAGGCCGTCCAGGAGTTCGGCCGCGATGCGTTCAAGGAGGACGTCTGGAACTGGCTCGCCGAGGGGATGTCCTACATCTCGACGGACTTCGCCGACGAGGACGGCGAGAACCGGATCGCGAAAGCGCTGACCGAGCTCGATCGCGTGCGCGGCACGGCCGGCAACCGCGTCTACTACCTCGCCGTCCCGCCGGACGCGATCTCGACGCTCCTGCACGAGATCGGCGAGCGGCGCACGACCGAGGGCTGGACGCGGGTGATCATCGAAAAGCCGTTCGGCCACGACCTCGCCTCCGCGAAGGAGCTGAACGAGGAGGTCAAGCGCCACTTCACCGAGCAGGAGATCTTCCGGATCGACCACTACCTCGGCAAGGAGACGGTCCAGAACCTGCTGGCTCTGCGCTTTGCGAACGGGATCTTCGAGCCGATCTGGAACCGCCAGTTCGTCGACCACGTCCAGATCACCGTCGCCGAGTCGATCGGGATCGAGGGCCGCGCCGCCTTCTACGAGCGGGCCGGCGCGATCCGCGACGTGTTCCAGAATCACCTGCTGCAGCTCGTCGCGCTGACGGCGATGGAGCCGCCGATCGACTTCAGCGCCGACTCGGTGCGCAACGAGAAGGTCAAGGTGCTGCGCGCGTTGCACACGCCCGGCCCGAAGCACGTCGTCCGCGGGCAGTACGGACGTGGGTACGTCGAGGGCGATGAGGTGCCGGGCTACCGCGAGGAGCAAGGGGTCGCGCCGGACTCGCTGACCGAGACCTACGTCGCCGCGAAGCTCTATGTGGACAACTGGCGTTGGGCCGACACGCCCTTCTACGTCCGCGCCGGCAAGCGACTGGCGCGCCGCGAGACGACGATTGCGATCCAGTTCAAGCGCGCACCGCATCCGCCGTTCGCGATCGTCGACGAGGAGGGCCTGCGCCCGAACGTGCTCGTCTGCCATATCCAGCCGGACGAGGGCGTCTCGCTCGAGTTCCTCGCCAAGGTGCCGGGCCAGGGCGTGATGCTGCGCGCGGTGCACATGGACTTCCTCTACGGGCCGACCTTCCGCACCGGGATCCCCGAGGCCTACGAACGCCTGTTGCTCGACTGCTTCCTCGGCGATGCGACGCTCTTCACCCGCGCGGACGAGGTCGAGGAGCAGTGGTCGCTGGTCGATGCGATGGTCGCGTTCTGGAAGCGCGACCGGCCCTCGTTCCCGAACTACCAGGCCGGGACCTGGGGGCCCGCAGCCTCGGACGAGCTGATGAACCGCGACGGCCGGAAATGGCGACGGCACTGAGAGTGCCGCGGAGGAGGCCATTGCCCGGCCCCTGGCGACCGCAAAGCGGCGCCACGCGTCGTCCTCAGTCGCGCCCGTATCCTCCGGATGCGAACGCTCCCTGCGTCCTAGCCTGGCTTGCTTTCCGGCCCCCAGGAATCCGGGAATGACCCCCTCCGCGGCACTAGGCACCATCTCCGAGATCGACCGCGAGCTAGCGCTGCGGCGAGTCGATCCCGCCACCGGCGAGCCGATGCAGCGGACGAGCGTGATGACGCACATCGCCTGGGTGCCGACCCAGTGGGTCGAAGCGGCCGAGGACGTGCTGACGGGGTTGGCGGACCGTCACCCCTCGCGCACGATCGTGCTCGTGCCCGATCCCGATGCCGAGGATGGGATCGACGCGAACGCGGAGGTGATGCAGTTTCCGCTCGGCAACGGGCGGCAGGTCTGTGTCGAGACGATCCGCGTCCGGCTCAACGGCTCCCGCGCCGAGGTGCCGGCGAGCGTGGTGCAGCCGCTGCTGCTGCCCGACCTGCCCGTCTTCCTGCGCTGGCGTGGGGTGCCCCCGTTCGGCGAGCGGCCGTTCGAGGAGCTGATCGACGTGGTCGACCGGCTGATCGTCGACTCGACCGAGTGGCCCGACCTGCCGGCGCCCTACAAACCGCTGAGCGAGGTCTTCGACCGGGTCGTCGTCTCCGACATCGCCTGGGCCCGCACGAGCCGCTGGCGCCCCCAGCTCGCGTCGCTCTGGCCGGGAATCAAGGACGTGAAGGCGATCGAGGTGACCGGGACCGAGGCGCAGGCCAACCTGCTCGCCGGCTGGCTGCGCTCGCGGCTCAAGCACGACGTCGCGCTCGAGCAACTGCCGTCCGACCGGTTGGCCGGCGTGAAGGTCGACGGCGAGTCGGCGGCGTTCCCGCCGGGCGAACGGCCGGATCCGGCCGACCTGCTCAGCGACGAGCTCGACCGCTTCTCCCGCGACCGCGTGTACGAGGACGCGGTGCGGGCCACGACCTAGCCCCTCGTTACGTTTCCGCTCGGTGGACGAGAAACCGGGCGTGAACCACGTCGCCGAGAACGCATTCAGGCGTCACTACGACCAGATCTACCGTTATGTCCGCCGACGCACGCACGATCACCATCGAGCCGAAGACCTCACGCAGCAGGTGTTCGCCGAAGCCGCGGCGTCGCTACGCGACACGGGCTCGCCGCCGCTTGCGTGGCTCTACACCGTCGCCAAGCGCCGATTCGCGGACGAGGCGCGCCGGCGTTCGCGTCCCGAGGCGCTCGTCGCCGCCACGCAGCCCGAGTACGGCGCTGAGCTCGGCGCGGCCATCTCCGACGCGCTGGCCGCGCTTCCCGAAGGGCAGCGGCAGGTCGTGGTGCTGAAGCTGCTTCGCGGCGCACGCTTCGCGGAAATCGCGCGCACGCTCGGGGTGACGGAGGCGGCGGCCAAGATGCGTTTCGTCCGCGCCCTCGAGGCGCTGCGCGCAGAGTTGGAACGAAAGGGGGTCACGCCGTGACCATTCGTGACGAGGAAGTCGTCGAGCTGCTTCATGACGAGCCCGAGCTCCTGGCGATCGCGGACGCGGTCGCCGAGACTCAGGCCCGACCGCGGCCGACGCAAGCCCGCTGGTTCGCCACTCGTGCGGGCGGAGCGCTGGCGGTCGCCGCCGTCGTGCTCATCGCGGTGCTGCTTTGGCCGGGCGGGGGCGGCCGGCCGCACGGCGTGCTCGGCAAGGCTCTGGCGGCGCTCGGCGACGGGCCGGTCCTGCACCTCGTCGTGCGCCAGCCGGTCGGCGCCGAGCTCGTCGAGCTCAACGGGACCCGGACGATCGTCCCGCAGTACGAGATGGAGAGCTGGAGCGATCACGACTTCAAGCATTCGCACATGATCCTGCGGCTGAACGGCCGGCCGCTCGGCGAGTTCATCGTCCCTGACGACCTGAAGGGGAGCCACGCCACGGTCGGCCCTATTGACCCCGCCTACGCGGCGCTCTGGACGGGCTACCGCGAGGCGCTCGAGAACGGGTCCGCAAAGGTGGAGCGCGAGGATCGTCTGTACGGGCGGCCCGTCTACTGGCTCCGATTCCCGCCGTCGGAGGCCAGCCGCGCCGGCAGCCTGGTCGCGATCGACCGCCGGACCTACAGCCCGCTCGCCTTCCGCTACGAGTCCGCTCCCGGCCGGTACCTCGAGATTCGCGTGCTGCTGGCGCGGCTGGAGGCCTACGACCCTGCGGACTTCACTCGCCGGACGAACGTCCCCAACCTGCTCAACGGCGTTACGACGTCGTCCGGCTCGGCATCCAGCGGCCCGGTCCTTCCCGGCGGGACGGGGAAGCCATGGCTGACGGCCGGACCGACGGTTGCCGGTCTTCCCCAGACATCGGTGTCTCCGTTCATGGAGTCGAGCAGCGGACGCTCGGCGCACGGGTTCGACGTCGTCTACGGCTCTGAGACCGGCTCGCAGTCCCTGCGGATCTCGGAGTTGAAGCGTCCGCCCGACCGGTCCGAGTGGAAGGGGATCCCGCGCGGGTTCGTCCGTGTCTCCGAGGGAGAGTCGAGCGGCAGCGACAACAAGACGACGCCGCTCTGGACGGGCAACCTCGTTGTCGACGGCGTCTACGTGACCATCGAGACGGGCGTTTCCAGGGACGCGTTACTCACAGCAGCGCGATCGTTGCGCCCGGCGTGACGTGCGCGCCGGTCGGCGGCGTATAGACGCCGTGAAGACGGAATTCGCGGAGGCGGCCGAGCGCCACCTCGACGACGTCCATGGCTATCTCGTGTACCTGACCGGAGACCGAGCAACCGCCGAGGAGCTGACCGCCGAGACGTTCGCGCGGGCGCTCGAGCGCTGGCACCGGTTCGATCCCCGGCGTGCCGGCCCCCGTACGTGGCTCTGCCAGCTCGCGCGGTCGACCGCGCTCGACCACTTTCGCGCCGAGGCGCGCCGCCGCAGGCGCGAGGGACGCTACGCCGCCACCGAGCCGGGCGACGCGCAGCAGGTCTTCGGGGAAGGGCTGTCCCCGGAGCTCGAGGCTGCCCTCGCGCGGCTCTCGGCGGCGGAGCGCGAGGTGGTTGCGCTGCGCGTGGTGCTCGAGCTCGAGGGCGAAGCCGCGGCGCGGGTGCTCGGAATCAGCACGACGGCGTGCTCGACCCGCCTGAGCCGTGCCCTGCAGAAGCTGGAGAAGGAGGTGAGCGCCGGTGTCGCCGCTTGAGCTCGTCGGAGATTCCGGTCGCATCGCGAAGGAGTTGCGCGCCTCGCGGCCT
>DATIOF010000094.1:0-3609 GCA_035473395.1 Gaiellaceae bacterium | reverse complement strand
GCGTGCAAGAGCTCGGCCCGCACCTCGGTCTCCAGCGCCGCGGCGCGCTCCTCGACGAGCCGCAACCCCAGATGGACGTGGCCGAGCAACCGCCCCTCCTCGGTCGCGCGGAACGTCGGCCCGCGCTCCAGCTCGACCGTGCGGCCGACGTCGTGCAGCAGCGCCGCTGCGAGGACGAGATCGGCCCGTAAGCGCGGATGCAGCTGCGCGGCCTCGCGGCAGAGCGTCGCCACGCCGACCGTGTGCTCGAGCAACCCGCCCGCGTAGGAGTGGTGCGTCTCCGCCGCGGGCAGCCCCCGCAGCGCGACGCGAACCGCTTCGTCGTCCACGAACCGAGCGACGGTCGCGCGCAGGCCGGGATGCGAGATCTCCGCGGCGAGGAACTCCAGGAACCCGTCCAGCTCGGAGGCGTCACGGCGCATCGCGGGCGCCATCGCCGCTGGGTCGGCGTCCTCGGCCGCCTCGAGCGAGCGCACCTCGAGCTGCAGCCGGTCGCGGAAACGCTCGACCCTGCCGAGCACGCGCACGGCGTCTCCCTCGCCGAAGCGCGAGTCGAGCAGCTCGACGTCGGACCAGACGCGCGCCTCGATCCGGCCGCTCGGGTCGACGAGCTCCAGCGCGAGGTACGCCGAGCCCCCACGGGTACGTCGCCGCTCCTTCTTCGCGACCGCGTAGACGCCCTCCACGACCCGGTCTTCGGCCAACGATGCGATCGCGCTCACCCCGCGAGTCTAGGCCCGAGCGCGGCTGGTACGCTCCGGCCCCGTGGCCGAGGTGAAGCCGTTTCGCGCCGTTCGCTACGCCGAGCGCGCAGGCTCGCTGGACACCCTCGTCGCTCCGCCCTACGACGTCATCTCGCCCGCTCAGCGCGACGAGCTAGCCGCCCGAAACGAGCACAACGTCGTCCACCTGACGCTGCCCGGCGACGAAGCACCCGCCGGCCGCCTCTGGCGCGAGTGGCGCGAGGACGGCACGCTCGCCGACGAGGACGAGCCCGGCTTCTGGTGGCTCTCGCAGGACTACGTCGGCCCGGACGGTGTCGCGCGCACGCGCGAGGGCCTGGTCGCCGCGTTGAAGGCCGAGCCGTACGAGAACCGCGTCGTCCTCCCGCACGAGCGCACGCACCGCGGCCCGAAGGAGGGACGCCTGCGCCTGCTGCGTGAGGTGCGGGCGCAGCTGGAGCCGCTTTTCTTTCTCTACGAAGGCGCACCGCCGGCGAGCCGGCCCGGGCGCGAGCCCGACGTCGAGGTCGAGGGGGCGCAGCTCTGGCGTCTCCCGTCCGACGGCGTCTCCGAAGCCTTCGCCGACCGCCAGCTGCTGATCGCCGACGGGCACCACCGCTACGAGACGACGCTCGCCTATGGCGAGGACGCCTACGTGCTCGCGGTGCTGGTCAGCCTCGACGACCCGGGCCTGATGATCTTCCCGACTCACCGCGTCTTCGAGCACGAGCCCGCCGAGCGGCTGCAGGCCGAAACGCTCGCGGGCGATGCCAGACGGGCGCTTTACGACGTCCCGGCCGACCGGGCCGCGGCCGTGCTCTACCGCGGGGACGGCTTCGAGCTCGCGGTCGACGGGAACGAGCTCGACGTCCGTCTCGTCGACCGGCTCGGCCACGAAGGGATCAGCTACACCGCGGATTGGGACGAGGCCGTGCACGCCGTTGACGCGGGTGAGGCCGAAGTCGCCGTGCTGATGCGCCCCACCCGGATCGAGGACGTCTTCGCGGTCGCCCAGCGTGGCGAGACGATGCCGCAGAAGAGCACCTACTTCTACCCGAAGCTCGTCAGCGGCCTGCTGTTCTTGCCGCTGTGATCGAGTTCGGTCGGGTCGACCGGTCAGTTCAGACGGACACGCGTGCGGAGCCCGCGTGTCCTGAGGACGGCACCGCAAGCGGCGCCTCGGTGCCGCTTTGACCGACTGGCTCCAGGTCTGCCGCGAGGCGGTCGAAGACGTGCGCGGCGTGCTCGTCGAGCTGCCGACCCGTGATGAGCGCGAGCCGGTCGTAGGCGACGGCGAGGGCGGCGACGAGACGACTGCGATCGACGCGGCCGCGGAGAAGGTGATCCTCGAGCGACTGCAAGGGATCGAAGGGACGACGATCGTCTCGGAGGAGGTCGGCATCCTGGGCGACGGGCCGACCCGCATCGTCGTCGACCCGATCGACGGCTCGCTCAACGCCAAGCGCGGCATCCCGTTCTTCTCGGTCTCGATCGCCGTGGCCAACGGCGAGACGATGGACGACGTCTTCTTCGGCTACGTCTACGACTTCGGCAGCGGCGAGGAGTGGGTCGCCGAGCGGGGCAACGGCGCGCTGTTGAACGGCGCCGACCTCGGCCCGATCTACCCGAAGGAGGAGATCGAGATCCTCTCGTTCGAGGCGACGCTGACCTCGAGCGTCGCCGAGAAGGCGGCCGCGATGGTGGGCGTCGCCTACCGCCTGCGGATCATGGGCTCGCTCGCCCTCTCGCTCTGTCACCTCGCCGCCGGGCGCGTCGACGCGGTTTGCTCGCTCAAGGGGGCGCGCTCGGTCGACATCGCGGCGGCGCAGCTGCTGGTGCGCGAGCGCGGCCTCGCGATCGAGCTGCCGGAGGCGCCGCCGTTCGGGGCCGCGCCGCTCGACATCGAGGGGCGCAGTCGCTGCGTCGCGGCGGCGACGCCCGAGGTCTGCGAGCGCCTCTTCGCCGCGCTGTCAGGCTAGCCGAGCGCGACAGGCGTCAGCTCGCCCGCGGCCTGGTCGACGATCCAGAGCGTGGCATCCACGACGACCGACTCGCGCGGCTGGCCGCCCGTGCGTACTGCGTCGAGGTAGGCGCCGCTCTGCGGGTCGAGCGCCACCGCATAGGCGCGGTCGTAGACGCTGACCCAGACGGCCTGGCCGGACCACGCGATCCCGCCGCCCCGACCCGGGAGCCGAACTCGCCTGATGACCTGCCGTGTGGCGCCGTTCACGCGCGCTGCGAGGCCGTCGAAGGTCGACACCCACAGGCCGACTGGCGTCCGTGCGATCGCGTCGACGTCGGGGCTCACGGGAACCGCAGCGCCCGCGAGCGTCCCGGCAGCAGGGTCGAGCGGGACGAGCGAGCCATCCTGCAGTCCGATCCAGATCAGGTCCGCGACGGCGAGCAGGCTGGAGGCGCCGGACGGGAGCCGCACCACCTTCGTGACCTGGTTGCTGGTCGGGTCGACGCGGGCGACGGTGCCGTCGAGATTGCCGACCCAGACGTTCCCGTGCGTGTCGAAAGCGATCGCCGTCGGCTGCCCGCCGACCGTGACGTGGCCCTCGACCGTGCCGATCGCCGGGTCGATGCGCACCACCTCACCGCTGTCGAAGCTCGAGACCCAGACCGCCGACTTGCTCGCCGCGATCCCGCCCAGCTGGCCGCCGACCGGGACCCTCGCCAGGACGGCACGTGCCGGGGCGTCGACCTTGACGACCTCGCCGCTGGAGCCGCCCGAGACCCAGAGCGTCGACTCGACGGCGGCGATCCCCACGGGCTGCCCGCCGACCTCGACGCCGGCCGGTTTCGGCTGCGGCACGACGACCCGCACGCGCCGCTTCGCGCTCGCCCGCCCGCGACGGCCGATCGCCCACGCCGTGATCTCGTG
>DATIOF010000093.1:0-3579 GCA_035473395.1 Gaiellaceae bacterium | reverse complement strand
CGATCCGGTCTCGATCCTGCGCCTCGTCGCGGCCGCGCTCGACCGGATCGAGCCGTTGCCGCAGTCGGCGCTCGAGCCACTGGCCCCGGAGCGCCGGCCGGCACCCGCCAAGGCGCTGCAGCGCCTCGGCGCGACGATCGCTTCGCGGCGCGCGCCGTTCGTGCTCGTGCTCGACGGCGCCGACGCGCTGAGCCACGACGCGATCGCTGCGGTCGGGACGCTCGTCGGGCATATGCCGCCGAGGTCGATGATCGTGCTCTCCGGGCGCGTGCTGCCCGATCTGCCGGTCGCCGCGCTGCGGGCCGGCGGGCCACTGCTCGAGCTCGGCGCGTACGAGCTCGCGCTCAGCAGGCGCGAGGCCGAGCTGCTGTTGCGGGCCGCGGCACTGGAGCCCGAGGACTCCGAGATCAACGAGCTGGTCGAGCGCACCGAAGGCTGGGCGGCCGGCCTCTACCTGACCGCGCTCGCGGCCCGCGCCGAGAACGACGAGGGCAACACCCGGGACGGTCTCGCCGTCACGGGCGCGGACCGCTACCTGGCCGACTACTTCCGTTCTGAGTACCTCTCACGCCTCGAGCCCGACCGGCTGACATTCCTGCGCCGGACGTCGGTGCTCGAGACGATGAGCGGGCCGCTCTGCGACGCCGTCCTCGATCGCAAGGGGTCGGCGCTCGAGCTCGCGTCGCTCGAGCAGTCGAACGTGTTCGTCGTGCCGCTCGACCGTCGGCGCGGCGCGTTCCGCTACCACCACCTTTTCCGCGAGCTGCTGCTGCAGGAGCTCCAGGAGCGCGAGCCCGAGCTGGTGCCGGTGCTCAACCAGCGCGCGGCCGACTGGTTCGAGGAACAGGGCGATCCGGAATCGACGCTCGCCTACTCGCACGCGGCCGGCAACGAGGACAGCGCGGCACGCATCCTCAGCTCGATCGCGATGCCCGTCTCCGCGGCCGGCCGGGTTGCCGCGGTCGAATCGTGGCTCGAGCGCTTCGACGGCGAGACGCTCCACCGCTACCCGGCGGTCGCCGTCGAGGGCTCGCGGATCCACGCGCTGCGCGGCCGGGCCGACCAGGCCGAAGCGTGGCTGGCAGCCGCAGAGCGCGGCGCGGCTCGAGAGAAGAACGGCGCGACGAAGGCCTGCATCGAGGTCCTGCGCGCCGCGATGTGCGTCGAGGGCCCGGAGCGGATGCTGACCCGCTCGAAGTCCGCCCTTGCCGAGCTCGCCCCCGAGCACCCGTGGCACCCCTGGGCGCTCGTCGTCAACGGAACCGCGCACCTGCTGCTCGGCGACCGGGATCGCGCCGACCACGCCTTCGCGGGGGCCGCGGCGGTCTCGGCCCAGCCCGAGAGCCACGCCCTCGCTCTCAGCGAGCGCTCACTGCTCGCGGCCGGACGCGACGACGATCTGGCGGAGACGCTGGCGCTCGAGGCACACCGGTTGATCGACGAAGGACAGCTCGACGGCTACGCGACGTCCGCGCTCGACTTTGCCGCCACCGCTCGCGCGCTGCTTCGCCACGGGCAGTGGGACGAGGCCCGCCGGCAACTGACGGTCACCCAGCGCCTGGCGCCGAGCCTCACGCACGCGATCCCGTGGCTCGCGGTGCAGGTGCGGCTCGAGCTCGGCCACGCCCACGTGACCCTGCGCGACCGCAATGGCGCCGCCGCGCTGCTCGGCGAGGCGCAGGCGATTCTCGCGCTGCGGCCCTCACTCGGCGTGCTCGCCGAGCGGATCGCCGAGCTCGAGCGAGAGATCGAGGCAATGCCGGAGGCGACGGACGGGGGCGGCTCGGGGCTGACGCCTGCCGAGCTGCGGCTGCTGCCACTGCTCTCGACCCATCTCTCGTTCCGCGAGATCGGCGAGCAGCTGTTCGTCTCGCGCAACACGATCAAGACCCAGGCGATCTCCGTCTACCGCAAGCTCGGGGTGTCGAGCCGAAGCGACGCGATCGCGCGGGCGGTCGAGCTCGGCCTCGTCGAGGTGGCGGTCGGCGGTCCTTCCCGCCAGCCGGCCGACCTCCAGTCCGCAGTCTCCTAGCTCGGCCTCACGCCTCCTGGCGCAGCCGCTCGTACTCCTTGGCGTGCCTGCGGTCGTAGATCCAGCCCCACAGGAGCACCAGCGCGGAGAAGAAGATGATCGCGCCGATCGCACCCCAGCGATACCAGGCGGCATTGACCAGCAGGAACAGCAAGATGGCCGCGATCCCGCCTGCGAGCACGATGCCGATCAGCTTCAACCAGAACCCTGCTCCAAGTCCTTCTTCCACCGTTTCTCTCCTTTGGTAGGTCGAGCGAGCGTGGCAGTGCGGTTCCCGGGCGACATCGTCCCAACCGGGTGATGTCCGTCAGGCAGGCGCGTCCGCAACGGTTGCGCCGCCGGCTTCCTGTTGCGCCGCCGCCACGCGCGCCCGTGCGAGGTCGCGGCTGATGTGGACGACCGCGGATGCGATTGGCGCCGCGAGCACGAGCCCGATCATCCCGAACAGGCAGCCGGCGCCGATCGTCAGGATCAGCACGGCGAGCGGGTGCAGGTCGAGCGCCGCGCCCATCGCGAACGGCTGGAAGATGTTCTGCAGCAGCCCGTTGGCCAGGATCACGACCAGCAGCATCACGAGCGCGACGGTTGTCCCTTTTGCGCCCAGCGCGATCACGACGGCGAAGGCACCTGCGACGAAGGCGCCGATGAACGGCACGTAGGCGGTCACGAAGGTGACGACGCCGATCGTCCCGGCCAGAGGGACGCCGAGCAGGAGCGCGGCGATCCCGACGACGATCCCGTTGAAGGCGGCCACGAGCGTGACTCCGAGAAAGTAGCCGCGCAGCGAGCGGATCACCCCGCCGGTAATCAGCGTCGCGACCGGGACGGGCACCCCGAGATGGCGATCGACCCAGCGCCGCATGGACGGCCCGTCCTTGAGGATGAAGAACAGGCTCAGGAGCGTGAACGAGAGCGCGAACGCGAGCGACGTCAGGCCCTGGATGCCGTTGACCACGCCCGTGACGAGCGTCGAGATGATCTGCGGAACGTCGTGCTTGACGCTCGAGTTCGCGCTGGACGAGCCGGACTTGTCGACCCCGAGATCGTTCAGCCACCCCTCGATCCGATCCGAGCCCGCCGAGGCGTTGTGCGAGATTGGATCGTGCTGGGCCGTGATCCCGCCGATCACGAGCACGACGACCGCCGCGGCGACCGCGGCGAGCGCTAGCAGCACGATCACGGCAGCCGCCGCGCGCGGCATGTGCCGTGCGAGCCGAGCCACGACGGGCCCGGCCACGGTCGCGACGATCGTCCCGGCCACCACCGGGCCGACGATGGTCTCGGTCGTGCCGAGCAGCCAGCCGAGCACGGCGAGCAGGGCGAGGACGCCGAGCAGCAGCCAGCACATGCGCCCGAGGTCACGCAGCCAGCGCGGCGAGGCGAAGACGGAGGCGAGCTCGCCGGCCTCCGCGGGCGCGAGCTCGAAGATCGACGGCGCGGGGGCGGGCTTCTTGCGCAGACGCTTGGGGACGTGCACGGCTGGATGATCGTTCTCGCACCGGCTAGCGCGAGCATCATCCGGACGGGGTGATGTCCGTCGGCACGGC
>DATIOF010000092.1:0-11628 GCA_035473395.1 Gaiellaceae bacterium | reverse complement strand
CCCTCGATGTGCTCGCCCCACACCGTCCAGCCGCTGCCGAACGGGATGACGCTGAACGCGGCGAGCGCCGTGAACATCGCGAGCACCGGTGCGATGATGTAGAGCGGCTCCTTCGCCGCCATCGGCGCGAAGGCTTCCTTCCGGATCAGCTTCAGCAGGTCGGCGATCGGCACGAGGAGGCCTTTGGGGCCTGCCCGGTTCGGGCCGAACCGCAGCTGCATGCGGCCGAGCAGCTTCCGCTCGAGCCACGTCGTGAAGGCGAAGAACACCATCACGACGTTGATGACGATGAACGCCTTCGGGACGGTGATCCACCACGCCTCGTGGGTCATGCGCTCACCTCCACCGTCGCGTGGAGATCGCCCGCGTGGTCGCGCGGGATCCGGACGACGCCGGCGCCCAGGTCGCGCGCGATGCGCGCGCGCAGCTCGACGGACGTGCCGTTCGACGAGACGGTGACGGTGGCGCCGTTGCGGACCCCGCGCGCCTTCGCGTCCTCCGGCGAGATCTGCACCTCCGCCTCGGGCTTCTGGAACTGGAGCTCGGGCGTCCGCTCGACGGCGGCGCCGGAGAAGAGCGGGCGGTACGCGACCAGCCGCAAGCCGGAGCCGCTCGCAACGGTGTCAGACACCTTCGAGGTGTCTGACACCTTCTCCGCGCGCGGCGGCAGCTCGGCGCGCTCGTGGACGTCGGCGAAGGTGATGCCGCCGAAGCACTTCGCGCCGATCTCGTCGAAGACGACCGAGACGTGCGGCGACAACTCGACGCCGAAGCGCTCAGCCAGCTTGGCGATCCAGGCGACGACGTCGGGGACGGGCGCCATGACCGCGCGCCGCTGGCGCTGCAGCCTGCCCTCGAGATTCACCGTCGTGCCGTCGCGCTCGAGGTAGCTCGTCCCCGGCAGGACGAGGTCGGCCCAGCCCGCGGCGAGGCTCTGGAACATCGAGGTCACGAGCACGCGCTCGGCGCGCTCGGCCAGCACGCGGACGTTCGGGTCGGCGGCGGCCTCGTCGCCGGAGACGATCAGCAGGCCGATCTGCTCGGGGGCCTCGCTCTCGCCGTCGTCAGAGCAGGCCCAGGCGTCGGCGACGCCGCGTCCGTTGGCGGTGCGCGGCAGGTGGAACGCCCCGGAGCCGGGCTTGCCGTCGAAGCCGAGCTCCCGCGCCAGCGCGGCCACGTGCCCGCCGCCGGCCCCGTCCTCGCCCGACCAGATCAGGATCGCGCGCTCGCTCTCGCGCAGCCTGCCGCCGAGCTCGTCGTCGCTCCCGGCCAGGCGGCGGCAGCTCTCGTGCGCGTCGCCGGCGTAATGGACTTCGGCGCCGGCGCGGCGCGCGGCCTTCAGCCAGAGCTCGACCACCGGCGCCCGCTCGGCGACCGGCTCGTCGCCGAGCACGACCACTAGCTCCGCCTCGCGGATCGCCGACAGCGGCAGCCGGAACGCGTCGAGCGCCTGGCTCGTCTCCTCCGGCATCACGGCGGTGTGCGCGCCAAGACCGCCACGCAGCAGCCGCCCGAGCGCGTAGGCCTGTTCGACCGTCTCGGAGCCGGAGAGCGCGGTCACGATCCGCCCGCCGGACTCGCGCAGCAGCCGCTCGGCCTCGTCGAGCGCGTCCTCCCAGGAGATCTCCTCGAGCCCGCTTCGCTGCCGGCGTCGCAGCGGCTCGATGAGTCGGTCGCCGGCGTAGAGGTGCGTGAAGGCGAAACGGCCCTTGTCGCAGAGCCAGCCCTCGTCCACCTCGGGGTGGTTCCGCGAGAGCATGCGCTTGACCTTGCCCTCGCGCGTCGTCGCCGCGACGTTGCAGCCGACCGGGCAGAGCCCGCAGACCGTCGGCACGTTCTGGATCTCCCACGGCCGCGCCTCGAAGCGGTACTGCGTCGAGGTCAGTGCGCCGACCGGGCAGAGCTCGATCACGTTGCCGGAGAAGGGCGCGCGGTAAGGCCGGTCGTCGAAGGTGGCGATCACCGACGACGCACCGCGGTTCTGCGTGACGAGCTGGTTGTCCTCGGCGACGCTCTCGGAGAAGCGCGTGCAGCGGTAGCAGAGGATGCAGCGCTCGCGGTCGAGCGCGATCGCCGGCGAGACCGGGATCGGCTTCTCGAGGGTGCGCTTGGGGAACTCCATCCGCGTGTTGCCCGGGCCCCAGCGGAAGGTCAGGTCCTGCAGCGGGCACTCGCCGCCCTTGTCGCAGACGGGGCAGTCGAGCGGGTGGTTGACGAGGATGAACTCGAGCGTCGCGTCCTGGCCCTCGGCCGCCTTCGCCGAGGTCTGGGCGGTGCGCACCTTCATCCCGTCGGCCGCGGTCAACGTGCAGCCGGCCTGGAGCTTGGGCACGCCCTCGAGCTCGACGAGGCACATGCGGCACGCACCGACCGGCGGGCCGAGGCGCGGCTCGTAGCAGAAGACGGGGATCTCGATTCCCGCCTGGAGCGCTACCTCCACGAGCCCGAGGCCCTTGGGCACCTGGACCTCGCGGCCGTCGATCGTGACGGTGACGAGCTCGGGCTGGCTCATGCGGGCACCTCGGCCACGGGCGAGTGCGTGTGCTGGTCCGACGGCGCGAAGATTCCCTCGAGCGACGACTCGCCGCCGAACGGGCAGCCGCCCTGCTCGACGTGCGCGACCCACTCGTCGTGCCACTTGTCGAAGTAGCTCTGCACCGGCCAGACCGCGAAGTCGCCGAGCGCGCAGAGCGACTTACCCTCGATCCGGTCGCAGACCTTGCGCAGCAGGTCGAGGTCCGCGGCCTCACCGTCGCCGCGCTCGATCTTCTCGAGGATCTGCACCAGCCAGCGCGTTCCCTCGCGGCAGGGCGTGCACTTGCCGCAGGACTCGTGCATGTAGAACTTCGTCGAGCGGAGCGCGAGTTGCACCATGCAGCAGCGCTCGTCGACCACGATCAGCGAGGCGGCGCCGAAGAACGTCCCGATCGCGCCGAGCGAGTCGTAGTCGAGCGGCACGTCGATCTGCCGTGCGGTCAGCGCGGGCACGGACGAGCCACCCGGGATGACCGCCTTCAGCTGGTGGCCGCCGGCGATCCCGCCCGCGTGCGTGTAGATCAGCTCCCGCATCGACGTGCCGAGCTCGAGCTCGTAGTTGCCGGGCTTCTCGACGTTGCCCGAGATCGAGAAGAGCACGGTGCCCGGCGAGCTCGGGGTGCCGATCTGGTCGAACCCTGCGGCGCCGAGCTCGAGGATCGCGGGCAGCGTCGCGATCGTGCAGACATTGTTGATCTCGGTCGGCGCCATGTAGAGCCCCTGGACCGGCGGGAACGGCGGCCGCGGCCGCGGCTGGCCGCGCCGGCCCTCGAGCGAGTCGAGCAGCGCGGTCTCTTCGCCACAGATGTACGCGCCGGCGCCGCGGTAGACGGTCACGTTCACGTCGCCGAAGAGGCCTGCGCCCCGCGCCTCGTCGACGGCCGCCTGCAGGATCTCGTACTCGGTCAGGTACTCGCCGCGGATGTAGATGAAGACGTCCTTCGACTCGATCGCGTGCGCGGCGATCAGGCAGCCCTCGAGCAGCCGGTGCGGCACCCGCGCCATCACCTCGCGGTCCTTGAAGGCGCCGGGCTCGGACTCGTCCGCGTTGACGACCAGGTACTTCGGCTTCGGGCTCTTGCGGTCGACAAGCGATGCCTTGCGGCCCAGCGGGAAGCCGGCGCCGCCGCGGCCGCGCAGGTTCGCCTGCTGCAGCTCGGCGATCAGGTCGTCGGAGCTCATGGCGAGCGCCTTCGGCGCCTGCTTGTAGCCACCGATCGCCTGGTACTCGGCGAGCCTCGTCAGGTCGTGCTCGTCCGCGCCGGCGAGCAGCATCGTCTTAAGCCCCACGGAGCTCCTTCACGATCTCGGGGACGTCGTCCGGCTTGACGTGCTGGTGGTAGCGGTGATCGACGGCGACGACGGTCGCGTACCCGCAGCCGCCGAGGCACTCGACGGTGCGGAGCGTGATCTCGCCATCCTCGGTCGTCTCGCCCGGGGCGACGCCGAGCTCCGACTCGAATGCGTCCACAACCTGCTGCGCACCGACGAGGGCGCAGGAGAGATTCGTGCAGACCTCGACCGAATGCCGCCCGACGGGTGCCAGGTGAAACATGTCGTAGAAGGACGCGACCGCCTGGCAGTACGCCGGCGTCAGGCCGAGCGCCTCGCCCACCTGCTCGAACGACTCGGTCGTCAGCCAGCCGCCGTTCTGCTCCTGAACGAGTCGCAGCGCCGGCAGGACCGCCGTGCGGGAGTCCGGGTAGCGCTCGCCGAGGGCTCGCAGCTCTGGGATCACCGGTCGACCTCGCCCATGACCGTGTCCAGCGAGCCGACGATCGCGATCAGGTCGGCGACGAGCGCGTCCGACATGCAGGTCGCCGTCGCCTCGAGCGCGACGAAGCTCGGCGCGCGGAACTTGACCCGCCACGGCTTCGGGCCGCCGTCCGAGACGACGTAGCAGCCGAGCTCGCCGCGAGGCGATTCGACAGGCACGTAAACCTCGCCTTCGGGCACCCGGAATCCCTCGGTGACGATCTTGAAGTGGTGGATCAGCGACTCCATCGAGGTGTGCAGCTCCTCGCGCGGCGGGAGCACGACCTTGCGGTCGTCCGCGATCCACGGCTGGCCTTCCATCGCCTCGAGCCGGTCGAGGCACTGGGCGACGATGCGGGTCGATTCCCGCATCTCGTCCATCTTCACCTTGTACCGGTCCCAGACGTCGCCGTTCTCGTAGACCGGAACGTTGAAGTCGACCTGGTCGTAGGCCAGGTACGGGTCCATCTTGCGCAGGTCCCAGTCGACGCCGGAGCCCCGCAGCACCGGGCCCGTCTGGCCGAGCGCGATCGCGTCCTCCGCCGAGAGCAGCCCGAGGCCCTTCGTGCGCTCGAGCCAGATCGCGTTCTTGTCGACGAGCGCCTCGTAGTCGTCGACCGCCTTGGGCATCCAGGAGACGAACTTGCGCGCCTCGGGATAGAAGCCCTGCGGGATGTCCTCCGCGAGCCCGCCGACCTGGTAGTAGCGGGTGTGCATGCGCGTCCCGGTGACCATCTCGAACAGGTCGAGGATCTGGTCGCGCTCGCGAAAGCAGTACCAGAACATCGAGATCGCGCCCAGCTCCAGCGCGGCGGTCGCGAGCCAGACGAGATGCGAGTGGATCCGGTTCAGCTCGGCGAGGCACATCCGCATCCAGGTGGCCTTCTCCGGCACCGGGAGGTCGAGCAGCTTCTCGGCCGCCAGCACGAAGACGAGCTCGTTGTTCTGGAAGGAGAGGTAGTCGATCCGCGGCGCGTAGGTGATCGCCTTCCACCAGCTCTTCGCCTCCATGTTCTTCTCGAAGCCGGTGTGCAAGTAGCCGATGATCGCGCGCAGGCCGACGACGTCCTCGCCGTGGAGCTCGAGGATCAACCGGAGGACGCCGTGCGTGGAGGGGTGGTTCGGCCCGAAGTTGATCTCGAGCAGGTCTTCGGAGTCGCGCAGCTCCGGCGGAACCTGCAGGGTCGTCGGGATCGGCGAGGGGATGCGCGAGCCCTCGTAGATCTTCGGACGTTCCGGCGCGAGCGCCATCACTCTTCTCCGGAGAAGCGGACGGGCTCGCCGCCGATCGGGTAGTCCTTGCGGAGCGGGTGCCCCTCCCAGTCGTCGCTCATCAGGATGCGGGAGAGGTTCGGGTGGCCCTCGATCCGGATGCCCATCATGTCCCAGGCCTCGCGCTCGTGCCAGTCGGCGGTCGGCCAGACCGAGACGACGCTCTCGATCGGTTCGCCCTCGTCGAGCCAGGCCTGGACGCGGACGCGCTGCCCGCCCGGGACGGCGACGAGGTGGTAGTTCATGGCGAAACGCTTCTGCTTCGGCTCAGGCGTGCGCGGCAGGCCCTGCGAGCCGGGCGAGTTCAGGTCGCGGCCCGAGGCGTTGCCGATGTACCCCGCGACCCCGCGCGAGCCCCAGCCGAGGTAGTCGGTCGGCGAGACGTCGGCGAGCATCGAGAAGCCTTCCTGGTCGCGCAGGTGCCGGCAGGCGTCGACCAGGCGCGCCGGGTCGACGACGAGGGTGGTCTCGCCGTAGGCCTCACGCGTCTCGACGAGCCCGGGGACTCCCTCGTAGGTCAGGTTGCCACGTCCCGGATCTCGTATGCGGGCGGGACGCCGGCCTTGATCTTCTCCTGCAGCCTGACGATCCCCTCGACGAGCGCCTCCGGCCGCGGCGGGCAGCCGGGGACGTGGATGTCCACCGGGACGACCTTGTCCACGCCCTGGAGGATCGTGTAGTTGTTGAACATCCCGCCCGAGCTCGCGCAGGCGCCCATGGCGATCACCCACTTGGGCTCGAGCATCTGGTCGTAGATCTGGCGCAGCGGGGCGGCCATCTTGTGCGCCACGCGGCCCGACACGATCAGCAGGTCGGCCTGGCGCGGCGAGGAGCGGAACACCTCGGCGCCGAAGCGCGCGATGTCGTAGCGCGCCGAGACGATCGACATCATCTCGATCGCGCAGCAGGCGAGGCCGAAGGTGTCCGGCCAGACCGAGCTCGCCTGCGACCAGGCGACCGCTTTCTCGACGGTCGTCAGGCCGAGGCGAGACTCGAGGTCGCCGAGCTCCTCCTCGAAGGTTCCCGGGCCCTTGTCGTCCCACTGCACGCGCTCGGAGTTGAGCCCGTAGTCGGCGAGGCGCTTCTTGCTCATTTCCAGTCCAGCGCTCCCTTGCGCCAGATGTAGACGTAGGCGAGCGCGAGGATCACGACGAAGAAGAGGAACTCGACGAAGCCGAACCAGGCGAGCTCGTGGAGGATCACGGCGAGCGGGTAGAGGAAGACGATCTCGATGTCGAAGACGATGAACAGCATCGCCGTCAGGTAGAAGCTGATCGTGAAGCGGCTGTGCACCGGCGGCCCGTCGGAGACGCCGGACTCGAACGGCAGCGGGCGGCCGCGCTCGCGGCGGTGCGGCTTGGTGGCCAGCGCGAACGACGCGAAGATCATCGAGGACGGAATCGCGAGCGCGAAGAAGCCATAGATCAGAAAGGGCAACCAGCTGTCCAGCAACGCGCATCCTCCCCGCGGTGAGCGAGCCGGAAGTTACCAGGTTCAGGCAGGGCTACGAGCGGCGAGGAAAACGGCTCAACCACGCGTGTCGCAGCTGTTACAAGCTCGGCCTTCGAAACGGCCTCTGGCGGGGGATTCGGAGGGCCCGGACACGCTGCTACGATGGGCGCGATGGCGACTGCCGAGCAGCCTCTGACGATCGTCTCGCTGACCGAGAGCGCGGCGACCAAGATCCGCGACCTGATGGCCGAGGAGCCCGAGGGCGAGGCCACGGTCCTGCGGATCGCCGTTCAGGGCGGTGGATGCTCCGGCTTCCAGTACGCACTCGGGTTCGACCGCGGTCCTCAGGACGGCGACCACGAGCTCGCGAGCCACGGCGTGCCGGTGGTCGTCGACCCCTTCAGCGCGCCCTACCTGACCGGCACCGAGATCGACTGGGTCGAGGGCCTGCAGGCCGGCTTCGCGATCAACAACCCGAACGTCTCCGGCTCGTGCGGCTGCGGCCACTCTTTCCAGGTGGAAGAGGGCGAGGAGGCGCCGGAAGGCGCCGCCGGCTGCGGCTCAGGTTGCAGCCACTAGTCCGCTGCAGCTGAGACGGGCGCCGCTCGCTCCGCGCCCGCCTGGCTGAACCAGTAGCCGAGGCCGGCACCGACGCCGTACCCGATCACCGCGGCGGCGATCGACGTTCCGGTGCCGGGCTTGGTCGTCATGTTCCAGACCACGCCGAGCACGAGGCCGATCGCGCTGAACTCGACGATCCAGAGACCCCAGTAGCGGCACATCCCGCGGGCGTGCTCGCCGAGCGGCCCAGGGCCATTCTCGCGCAGGGCGTGCTCGAGCTTCTTGCCCGACCGCTCGGCGATCACGGGCCCCTGGATCCCAAGCACCGCGAGGGCCACGATGCCGACCCAGATCCAGCCGGTGCCCCACGTCCAGACGTCGCTGGTCATGTACGCCCCCGTGCCGAAGAGGCCGAGGATCGCGACCGGAAAGACGCGCGCGATCTTGCCGGCGGTCATGCCCCAGGGCACCGCCTCCATCAGCTCCCGCGCGCTGCGCAGCTGGAACAGGCAGACGACGAGCACCGAGGCTGCGCCGATCCCGAGGAAGACCGAGAGCAGGTGGATGTAGAGCACGACGTGGTAGGTGTCCAAGGTGAGCCCCTTCAGTTCGCCAAGCTTGACCAGGCGAGCGTAGGACAACCGGCGAGGTGGTTCAAGAGCCCGCCGTTAGCATTGCCGTCGTGAGCGACGTCGTAGACATCACCATCCTCGGAGCCGGCCCTGCCGGCCTAGCCGCTGCGTACTACGCCGGTCACCGCGACGCCTCGGTGCGGATCATCGAGAGCCTCGAGCAGCTCGGCGGCCAGGTGGCGGCGGTCTATCCGGAGAAGCACGTCTACGACGTCGCCGGCCACCCGAAGATCCAGGGGACAGCGCTCGTCGAGCTCTGCGCGGAGCAGGGGCTGCAGTACGGCCCGGACGTCCGGCTCGGCGAGGAGGTGCAGACGCTCGAGCGCCTGAGCCAAAACGGCGAGGAGCTGCTCGCGATCGGCACCGACCAGGGCGGCCCGTACCTGACGCGCGCGCTGATCATCACGGCCGGCCACGGCGCCTTCGAGCCGCGCAAGCTCGGGATCGAGGGCATCGATGACTGGGAGGGCAAGGGCGTCCACTACTTCGTGCGCGAGAAGGACGTTTTCCGCGACCGCACGTGCGTGATCGTGGGCGGCGGCGACTCGGCCCTCGACTGGACGCTCGGGCTGCAGGACACGGCCAAGACGCCGATCGGGCTCGTCCACCGGCGAGACAACTTCCGCGCGCTCGAGTCCTCGGTCAGCCAGGCGCAGGCGCTCGAGGGCGAGGGTCGGGTACGCATCTTCACGCCCTGCGAGGTGCGCGAGCTGCACGGCGACGGCTCGCTGCAGGCCGTCTCGATCGAGAACACGAAGACGGGCGAGGTCGAGCAGGTCCCGTGCGAGGCGCTGATCACGCTGCTCGGCTTCCACTCCCACCTCGGCGCGATCGCCGACTGGGGCCTCGAGCTGCACGGCAAGCGGCAGATTTTGATCGACCCGACGACCTGCGACACGACGGTCGAGGGCGTCTACGCCGCCGGCGACGTGGCCGGTTACGAGGGCAAGATCACGCTGATCACGATCGGCATGGGCGAGGCGGCCATCGCCGCGAACAACGCGGTCGCCCGCATCCGCGGGGAAAAAGTCCAGCCGAAGTACTCGACGGACTAGGCATCCCTCGAACGAGGGTCGGAGGCGCGACGTCGCGCGGTCGATCCTAGGACCGAGATGCCTTCCCTCCGGATCGAGTGCCTCCGCTGCGGCGACGTCCGCGTGCTGCACCCGGACTCGCACCACCGGCTGGACGGTGGTGAGTGCACGCGTTGCTCCTACGTCGGCTGGGCGGCCTCGTACGAGCTCGACGAGTCGCTTCGCCACCGGCTGCGGAAGCGGCCGCTCGAGCGGCGCCGGCTCTACGCCGCCTGACTAGACTCGCGTTGATGGCGCGAACCGAGCAGCAGGAGCTCTGGGGCAGCGAAACTCGCAAGGCCGTGGACAACTTCCCGGTCTCCGGTGAGCCGATCCCGGCGCCGGTCGCGCGCTGGCTCGGCCGGATCAAGGCAGCCGCCGCGCGCGTGAACGGCGAGCTAGGGCTGCTCGACGCCGACAAGGCCGAGCGCATCGCCGCCGCCGCCGACCGGATCGCGAACGGCGAGCTCGACGACCAGTTCCCGATCGACGTCTTCCAGACCGGCTCGGGCACCTCCTCGAACATGAACGCGAACGAGGTGATCGCGTCCCTCGCCGGCGAGGACGTCCACGCGAACGACGACGTGAACATGGGCCAGTCCTCCAACGACGTCTTCCCGACCGCTGTCCACCTGGCGGCGCTGGACGAGCTGACGAACGACCTGCTACCCGCCGTCGACCGGCTCGCCGCCTCGCTGGAGGCCAAGGCGAAGGAGTTCGACGACGTCGTCAAGTCGGGACGAACGCACTGGATGGACGCGGTGCCGGTCACGCTGGGCCAGGAGTTCGGCGGCTACGCCGCCCAGGTGCGCGAAGGCGCGGCGCGCGTGCGCGACACGCTGCCGCGGCTCGGCAAGGTGCCGCTCGGCGGCACGGCCGTCGGCACCGGCCTGAACACGCACCCGGAGTTCGACTCGCGCGCGCGCGCGCGACTGCAGGAGGACACCGGTCTCGAGGTCTCGCCCCCGGCCGACCCGTTCGAGTCGCAGGCGGCGCGTGACGGCCTCGTCGAGGCGAGCGGTGCGCTCAAGGTGTTCGCCGTCTCGCTGACGAAGATCGCCAACGACCTTCGCTTCATGGGCTCGGGCCCGCGCGCCGGCCTAGCCGAGATCGCCCTGCCCGAGCTGCAGAAGGGCAGCTCGATCATGCCGGGCAAGGTGAACCCGGTAATTCCGGAGGTCGTGACGCAGGTCGCCGCGCAGGTGATCGGCAACGACCAGGCGATCACCGTCGGCGGGATGCAGGGCCACTTCGAGCTGAACGTGTTCGTGCCCCTGCTGGCCCGAAACCTGCTCGACTCGATCAAGCTGCTCGCCAGTGCCTCGCGCCTGTTTGCCGAGAAGTGCGTCGACGGGATCGAGGCCAACCGCGAGACCTGCGAGCGCTACGCCGAGCTGACCCTCTCCGCGGCGACGGCGCTCAACCCCTACATCGGCTACGACAAGGCCGCCGAGATCGTCAAGGAAGCGGCGAGCTCGGGGCGATCCCTGCGCGAGGTCGCGCGGGACGCGGGAGTCGACGAGGCCACGCTCGACGAGGCGCTCGACTACCGCAAGATGGCCAAGCCGCACGACTCCTAGAACGAGTGATGCAGGACGGCAGTTGTCTGCCGATTCCTGCTGAACGGTGATGCGGCCCACCTTTCTCCTTGCGACGTTTGCCGCCGCGCTCGCAATCACAGGATCTGCCACCGCCGCCGGCAATCCCTTCGGTGTCACCGTGGTCCGCTTCTCCCCTGGCTCGACCGCGGCGCAGATGCGCGCGGCGGTCACCGCGTCCGGCGGTGTCGTCGTTGGCGACCTGAGCGCGATCGACGCGCTCGCGGTCGTGCCCGCCTCGGCTGGCTTTGATTCGCGCGTCTCCTCGAAGCCGGTCGTGACCGGCCTCTTCACCGACACGCTCCTGGCTTCCGACCGGCACGACGAGCTGCGGAACGACCGGCGCGGCGACGGCCCGAGCGACGCCCGCAGCATCCCGGACTTCGACCCGTGGCACGCGCTCTTCCAGTGGGACGACGACCATATGAACCTTCAGCCCGCGTGGCGCCACACGACCGGCGACCGCTCGATCGCCGTCGCCGTCCTGGACACCGGCGTCGACGCCGACCATCGCGAGCTGCACGGCGTCGTCGACAAGACGCTCGGCGGCAACTTCATCCCCTGCGACGACCTGAAAGCCCTCTTCGGCCTCGGCTTCATTGACCGCAGGGGCCTGCGCGACTGCCGCGACGGCGACTTCGAGGGCCACGGCACCTGGGTCGCCAGCCGCATCGCGGGCGCGCTGAACGGCTTCGCCTCGAACGGCGTCGCTCCGGGCGTTCGGATCGGCTCCTACAAGGTGCTCGCGGC
>DATIOF010000091.1:0-14384 GCA_035473395.1 Gaiellaceae bacterium | reverse complement strand
CTGCCCGTTCCAGTCGGCGACGACCTCCTTGCGGTCGCGCGTGACGCCGGGCGTCTCGTGCACGACGGCCGCCCGCGACTCGCTCAGCCGGTTGACGAGCGTCGACTTGCCGACGTTCGGAAAGCCGACGACGGCGACCGTCCCAATCATTGGGGAATTTTGGGTTCCCCCATGAGCCCCCTCCTTCTGCTCTGTCTCTGACGGTTTCACCATGTGGCTCCCGCCGGGCTAAGCCCGGCTCCGCCGGCTTCTCGATTCTCACCCTCGGCGCACGATCGATCGTACTCGTGCGGCTCCGCTCACCTGCTCCGACTCAGGCCCGCATCGGCACCGGAGGGGGACTCAAGTCCCGGCCTGCATACGCTTCGAGCTCACCGAGCAGTTGGTCGAGCGGCTGATCGACGTGGGCCTGAAGGACGAGAACCCAAGCGTGGCCGCGGGAGAAGCGCGCGTTGAGCCGCGCGTTGAATCGCAGCACTGGTGAGATATGCAGCTCAACGTCCGGTGGACTCATCGATTCGATCAAGAGCGCGAGCTGCGAACCGGTCTGAGCGTGTGTCCGGCCGATTCGGATGCTGCGAACGCGTTCCCAGCGAAGACTCCACAGCGGCCCGCGAATCCCCTCAGTCGTGACAACGAGTTCCCTCGGAGCGCCTCCAGTCAGGCGTCGTTCGACGAGCGTCGTGATCCAGATCCAAGCGAGGATCGCGAGCAGCCACCCTGCGGCGACAAGCGACTCAATCGAGCGCACGAAGACGATCAGCGCGATCGAGAGGGCCACGCACCCTACGGAGGCCAAGGCCCAGAGTCTGCGCTGCGCCGTGGTGACATGAAGCGGGATGACAAGTTCTCGCGGCGCCACTTCAGGATGATCGCAACCATCTCGGGCGACCGATCGCCGTTCCGTCACGGTGTCTGACAACGTGCGAACCATCGAGAACGCACGCACACGCGCGATCTGTGGGGAGCTCGTTACGCTTTCGCTCGCGTGTCTGGCACCGTACGCCTCCGTGAAACTTCAAGGCGCACGCGGGAATTCGCTCGCGCTGGAGATCGCGGGGTACGAGTTCCCCGAGACGAGCCGGGACAGCCTTCAATGGCTGGTCATTCGCCTCGATGCAGAGGTCGGAGGACGGCGATGGACGTGCGAAGACCCGTTCCTCCAAACCGAAGACGTCGACCGCCTCGCAACCTGGCTCGAGCTCGCTGCCGAGGGTTTCGCCAAGCACAGCATCGCTTTCCTTGAGCCGGAGCTCGAGCTAGATGCTTCTCCTGAAGCCGACGGATTGATTCGGCTGCGAGCCTGGCTGGAGTTCGCGGCACGACCACCGTGGGCCAAAGCCGAGTCCCGCGAACACGACTTCGCAATCGAGTTGCTCGTCACCCGTCCAGACCTGATGGCGGCGGCCGGGGCGTAACGCGAGCAGCGGCGCCGGTTTCCCGACTGCGTGCCGCTGCGTTAGGCCGGCTGACGGGCGCGCACGAGCTCTTCGATCTGGGCAACCACGTCCTCGACGTCGAGGTCGGTGGTGTCGATCTGGTGCGCGTCCTCGGCCGGCCGCATGCGCGCTGCGTCGCTCTCGTCACGCAGGCGGAGGTCGGTCGCAAGCGCATCGGCGCCGATCTCTGGCCGCTCGGCCAGCCGGCGATTCGCGCGGACGGAACGGTCGGCGTTCAAGTAGACCTTCACCGCAGCCTGCGGGGCGACGACGGTGCCGATGTCGCGGCCCTCGATCACGACGTTGCCGTCCTCGGCGAGCTCCTGCTGGCGCGCGCGCATCACCTTGCGCACGGCCTGGTGGCGCGCGACGACCGGGACGAGGCTGTCGATGTCGGCCTTGCGAATCGAGGAGGTGACGTCGGTGTCGGCGATCCACACGCGACCCTGCTCGTCGAAGCTGACCGGAGACTCCGCTGCGAGCTCGCCGAGCTCGTCGCCGTTCCCGAGCGCCACCCCGCGCCGGCGCGCGAGCCAGGTCAGCGCCCGGTACATCGCGCCGGTGTCGAGGTAGCGGAAACCCAGCCGCTCGGCGAGGCGCCGCGCGACCGTGCTCTTGCCGGCTCCCGCCGGGCCATCGATGGCGACGATCATCGTTGTGTAACCGAGTCCAGCAGCTCGAAAAACCCGGGGAAGCTTACAGCGACCACGTCCGCGTCCTCGACGTCGACCCCGTTGCGTGAAACAAGCCCTGCCACGGCTCCGAGCATGGCGATTCGATGGTCCGCGTGCGAGGCCATCCGGCCGCCCTTGGGGCGCGTCGGCACGCCTCTGACCCAAAAGCCGTCGTCCCGGGGGGTGAGGCGCACACCGATCGCACGCAGCGAATTCGTCACGGTCTCGATGCGGTCCGTCTCCTTCACGCGCAGCTCCTCTGCGCCCCAGACGGTGCTCTCGCCGCGGGCGCAAGCGGCCGCGAGCGCGAACAGCGGCAGCTCGTCGACCAGCAGCGGCACCTCCGATGCGGTGACCGCCGTCGCCGTCAGCTCGGCCGAATGAACCTCGAGGTCTCCGACCGGCTCGCCCGCGGTCTTGTGCCGATTGAAGACCGTGATGCGCGCGCCCATGCGCGCCAGCACGTCGAGCAGGCCGGTGCGGCGGGGGTTGAGGCCGACGTCGTGGATCGTCAGCTCGGAGCCGGGCAGCAGCGTCGCCGCGACGATGAACGGCGCCGCCGCCGAGAAGTCGCCCGGCACCTCGACGTTGCCGAGCCGCAGCCGCTCGGCCGGGCCGACGGTCACCCGGCGCTGCTTACGGCTCACCCGCACGCCGGCCGCCTCGAGCATCAGCTCGGTGTGGTCGCGCGTCGGGAGCGGCTCGACGACCGTCGTCTGGCCGGCCGCGTAGAGCCCCGCCAGCAGCACGCATGACTTGACCTGGGCGCTCGCGACCGGCAGCTCGTAACGGATCCCGCGGAGCTCGCCGCCCGCGATGACGAGCGGCGGCGTGCCGTCGTCGCTCTCGACGGTCGTGCCCATTTGCGCCAACGGCTCGGCGATCCGGTCGACCGGGCGCCCGCGCAGCGACTCGTCGCCGGTCAGCTCGAAGCGGCCCTGCTGGCCCGCGAGGATTCCCGCCAGCAGTCGCAGCGCGGTCCCCGAGTTGCCGCAATCGATCGGCCCGCCCGGCTCGCGCAGGCCGCGCAGGCCGGCGCCCTGGATGCGCAGCGAGTCGACGTCGTCCTCGTCCACGGTCACGCCGAGCGCGCGCACCGCAGCGATCGTCGCCTCGGTGTCGCCCGAGCGGCCGAAGCCGCGAACCGACGTCTCGCCCTCGCCGATCGCGCCAAGCAGCACGGCCCGGTGCGAGATCGACTTGTCACCGGGAACCGCGATGTGGCCGCGTAGCGAGCCGGCCGGCTCGATCTTCATTCCGCCAGCACCGGCGAGACGACGACGCCGTAGCCCTGCGACTCGAGCACCGCCGCCGCCCGCTCGGCTTCGCCCTCGCCGGTCACGAGCAAGGTGAGCGTGCCGCCGCGCTCGGGCGAGACGTGGTGGAGCTCGAAGTCCTCGATGTTGATCCGCTGCGCGCCGAGCGCCTGCGTGATCCCGGCGAGCACGCCCGGCCGGTCGGGCACGTGAACACGCAGCTGCTGCAGCTCGCCGGGATCCGGAAACGCCTGCTCCAGCATCCGGCGCCGGTTCTCCGACGCCTCGCCGATCCACCGTGCGACAAAGCCGGCGTCGCGGGCGGCGAGCGCGGCCTCGAGCTGTTCCAGCCGGCGCCGATGCTCGGAGAGGGCGCCGCGGACGGCCTCGGTGTTCTCGAGGAAGATGTCGACCCAGATGCGCGGGTTCGCGCCGGCCACGCGCGTCATGTCGCGCAAGGAGCCCCCGGCGGCGGCGAGCGGCTCGTGGCCCTCCACGCGCGCCGCGCCCGCCTGGTTGACGAGCAGGTTCGCGAGCGCGTGCGGCAGGTGGCTCGTCACCGCGACCAGCTGGTCGTGTGCCTGCGGGTCGATCGCGACGGGAGTGGCGCCGAGCGCCGAGACGAAGCCGTGGACGAGCCGGTACCGCTCCGGATCGGTCTGAGCGGTCGGCGTCAGGAACCAGGTCGCGCCGTCGAACAGGTCGGCGGTGGCGTGCTCGGGCCCGTGCGCCTCGGAGCCGGTTACCGGGTGGCCGCCGACAAAGTTCGGACTGGTGAGCGTGTCGCCGAGATTCGACTTGGTCGAGCCGACGTCGGTGATCGTCGCGTCGCTCGAGTCGAGCGCGTCAGTCAGCACCGACCGTAGAGACGTGACTGGGACGGCCACGACCACGAGATCGGCGTCGAGCACCTCGTCCGCCGCAGTCATCGTCCGGTCGACGGCTCCCCGCTGGAGCGCCGCCTCCCGGACGTGCTCGTAGAAGTCGTAGCCCTCGACGGCCTCGACGCCCGCGCGCTTCGCGGCCAGGCCGACGGAGGCGCCGATCAGTCCGGTGCCGATGATCCCGAGCCGCTTGACCTCCACCGGCCCAGGCTAACCGTGCGCGGGTAGGCGCAACCGGCGGGTCCCATCCCTAGCCCCCACCCACCCGGGGCTGCTCACGCTACTAGGGGCGAAGGTGTGACGTGTCTGTGACGAGAGCGCGCCGAGGGTGTGACGCTTCGTCCACAGGGCGCGGGCTCAGCCGATCCGCTTGCCCAACAGCTCGACCACCGCCCGCACCTCGCGGGCGAACTCGGCGAACTCGCTCGTCGGGATCTGCTGCGGCCCGTCGCAGAGCGCCTCCTCGGGCGCCGGGTGCGACTCGACGATGATCCCGTCAGCGCCCACGGCGGCGGCCGCACGCGCCAGCGGGAGGACGAGGTCGCGCCGTCCGGCCGCATGCGACGGATCGACGATCACTGGCAAGTGCGTCTCGTGCTTCAGCACCGCCACCGACCCCAGGTCCAACGTGTAACGCGTCGTCCGCTCGAAGGTCTTGATCCCTCGCTCGCACAACACGATCCGCTCGTTCCCTTCGCGCGCGACGTACTCGGCGGCCATCAGCAGCTCCTCGACCGACGCCGACGGCCCGCGCTTGAGCAGCACCGGCTTGTCCGCCCGGCCGACCTCGGCGAGGAGCATGAAGTTCTGCATGTTGCGGGCGCCGATCTGGATCACGTCGGCCGCGTCCAGCACCGCCTCGACGTGGCGCGGGTCCATCAGCTCGGTCACGACCGGCAGGCCCGTCTCTTCCCGCGCCTCGCGCAGGATCACGAGCGCGTCCTCGCCGAGCCCCTGGAATGTGTAGGGCGACGTCCGAGGCTTGAAAGCGCCGCCCCGCAGCCAGGTCGCGCCGGCCTCCTTGACCGCCCGAGCCGTCTCCAGCGTCTGCTCGCGATACTCGACCGTGCACGGCCCGGCGATCAGGCCGAAGAACTCGTCCCCGACCTTGCGGCCGTCGACATCGATGACCGTCGGGTCGGGCGAGACCTCGCGCGAGACGAGCTTGTACGGCTTCAGGATCGGCAGCACCTGCTCGACCCCGGGGTAGCCCTCGAGCGGCAGCGTCGCCAGCAGCTCGCGCTCGCCGATCGCGCCGATCACGGTCGACTCGCGGCCGCGCGTCACGCGCGCGTCTACTCCCGCTTCCTGGAGCCTGGCGAGCACGTGCTCGGTCTGGTCGGGCGTCGCGGTTGCGCCCATCACGATCAGGAGCTCGGGGGATCCGTTCGCGGCCAAGACGTTCTAAAGGTAGTTGCGATACTGAGCGCCATGCGGATCTTCAGCGGAATCCAGCCGACGGGCGCAAAGCATCTCGGCAACTACATCGGCGCGATCCGGAACTACGTCGCGCTGCAGGACGAGGGCGAGGCCTTCATCTGCGTCGTCGACCTGCACTCGATCTCGACCGACTACGACCCGGCCGAGCTCCGCGAGTCGACGCTCTCGCTGGCGGCACTGCTCTTCGCGGCGGGTCTCGACCCCGACCGCTCCACGCTGTTCGTCCAGAGCCACGTCCCGGCCCACCCCGAGGCGGCTTGGCTGCTCGGCTCGGTCACGAGCTTCGGCGAGCTCCGCCGGATGACGCAGTTCAAGGACAAGGGCGACCAGCAGGAGTTCGTCTCGGCGGCCCTGTTCACCTACCCGGTGCTGCAGGCGGCCGACATCCTGCTCTACCAGACCGACGTCGTGCCGGTCGGCGAGGACCAGCGGCAGCACCTCGAGCTGGCGCGCAACGTCGCCGAGCGCTTCAACGCCCGGTACGGCGAGACGTTCCGCCTGCCCGAGGCGATGATCCCGAAGGTCGGCGGCCGCGTAATGGATCTGCAGGAACCGACGAAGAAGATGTCGACGACCGGCGGCACGGCACAGGGAACGGTCGGCGTGCTCGACCCGCCGGACACGATCCGAAAGAAGTTCCGCAGCGCGGTGACCGACTCCGGCAGCGACGTCCGCCACGATCCCGACGCCAAGGCCGGCATCTCCAACCTGATCGAGATCCTCTCGATCATGTCCGGCGAAGAGATCGCGGCGATCGAGGCCCGCTACGACGGCGGCGGCTACGGCGCCTTCAAGTCGGACGTGGCCGAGGCGGTCGTCTCAGTGCTCGACCCGATTCGGACCCGCTACGAGGAGCTGCGAGGCGACGAGACGCAGCTCCGTCTGCTCCTCGAGCAAGGCGCCGCCAAGGCGCGCGAGGTCTCGATGCCCACGCTCGAGCAGATGTACGAGCGCATGGGCTTCGCCCGACCATAGAGCTCCAGGTATCGAGGCGGTGACGGCGATTGGACGCCGGGACCCAGGTCGTTTAGGTTCGCCCTCGGATCCAGGGAAACCCACCAGGGAGGGATCGATGAAGGGGAGAGTGAGGACGCTCGCAGTCGTGCTGGCCGTGATCGGCATTTCCGCCGCGGCAGTGCTCGGGGCGACTGCGACCACCAACCGGAACGCAGCGGCGAAGAGTCCTGCCGTGCATGCGACGTCTTCCGGGCCGACGAAGTGCGCGCTACGGCACAACGTCAAGCACGTGATCTATCTGATCTTCGACAACGTGCATTTCCTGCGGGACAACCCGAACGTCCCGTCCGATCTCGAGCAAATGCCGCACCTGCTGAACTTCATCCGCGGGAACGGCACGCTCTACGCCAACGACCACACGGTCCTGATCTCGCACACCGCCAACGGGATCCTGTCCAGCTTTACCGGCGTCTACTCCGACCGCCATGGCCAGGCGGTCGCCAACTCGTACCGGTACTTCAGGAACGACGGCTCGGGGCTGACGAACTCCTCGAGCGGGTTCAAGTACTGGACCGACCTGACGGACGACGTCAACACGCCGCCGCTGGACTCGAACCCCAACATGGTCACCAACGACGGCGGCGGCAACAAGAACACCCCCGCGCCGTGGGTGCCGTACACGCGGGCCGGCTGTGACTGGGGTGCGACCGCGTCTGCGAACGTCGTGCTCGAGAACACCGGCACCGGCCCGGCCGGCGACATGACGAAGGTGTTCGGCAGCGGCTCGCCGGAGTGGAACGAGGCGCAGACGTCGAATGCCGCGCCCGCGAACACCGCGGCGCGAAACCTCGCGCAGACCGATTTCGTCGGCCTGGCGATCCACTGTGCCCAGAACAAGAAGAGCATCTGCCACGGCAACGCGAACGCGAAGGCGGACTCGCTGCCGGACGAGCCGGGCGGCTACTCCGGCTACCAGGGCATCTTCGGCGGCAAGTACGTCAACCCGGCGATCTGCCACGTCAACGCGTCGAACTGCACCAACGCGACCATCAACGGGCAGACCGCGCTGAAGAAGCTCGACGGAACCCCGATCACCGACCAGTACAACCAGCCGGGCTTCCCGGGCTTCGACGGACTGTTCGCCTCGACGACGCTCTCGTACATCGCTCAGATGCAGGAGAACGGCATCCCGGTCACCTATGGCTACATCTCGGACGCGCACGACCAGCACGGCGTTGCCGGCGAGATCCACGCCACGCGCGGGCCGGGCGAGTCCGATTACGTCCAGCAGCTCCACGACTACGACGTCGCCTTCGACCAGTTCTTCAACCGGCTGGCCGCCGACGGCATCAACAAGTCGAACACGCTGTTCGTGTTCAACGTCGAGGAGGGCGACCACTTCGCCGGCGCGATCCCGACGCCGGCCGGCTGCGACGGTGTCACCGTCCCGTGCAACTACAGCCTGAGGGGCGAGATCAACGGCAACCTGCAAGGCCTGCTCAAGACCCAGCAGGGGATCACGACGCCGTTCACGATCCACTCCGACATGGCGCCGACGCTGTACCTGACCGGCAACCCGGCGCGGACCTCCGCGTCGGCGCGCGCGTTCGGGCGTGGGGTCGGGGCCCTGCGGGCGACGAACCCGTACACGGGGTACAACGAGAACATCACCGCTGCCCTGGCCGACCAGGTGGAGGAGAAGACGCTCCACATGGTCACCGCCGATCCGCAGCGAACGCCGAACCTGACGATGTTCGCGCTCCCGGACTACTTCCTGTTCGCGAGCTCGGCGCCCTGTGACGAGGGCGGCGCTACGCCGTCCTGCATCACGGTGCCGACGACACCGCCGACCAGCACGTTCGCGTGGAACCACGGCGGCATCCAGCCGGAGATCGGCACCACCTGGCTGGGCCTCGTCGGGCCAGGCGTGAAGCACGGCTCGGTCGACTCGCAGACGTGGGCCGACCACACGGACACGCGGCCCACGATGCTCAACCTCGTCGGCCTCACCGACGACTACATCCACGACGGCTCGGTCCTCGCGGGCGAGCTGGAGAAGTCGAGGATGCCGCAGTCCGTGCGGCGGAACCTCCCGACGTACCTCGCACTGCGCGACGTCTACAAGCAGCTGAACGCGCCCTTCGGGCTGTTCGCAATGAGCACGCTGCAGGCGTCCACGCGGGCGATCAAGAGCGGCTCGGCTTCGGACGACAGCCGCTACAACTCGATCGAGGACCAGATCGCGGCACTCACGACGTCGCGTGACATCCTCGCCACGTCGATCAGGAACGCGCTCGACGGCCTGTTCTTCACGGGCGCGCCGTTGAGCGTCAGTCAGGCGAACTCGTGGATCGCCCAGGCGAACGCCCTGATCGTCCAGGCGAGAGCGATGGCGGGCTCGACCTAAGCCGCGCTACTTCGGAGGGCTCGAGCTCGCGCCACTGGCCGGGCTCGAGCCCTTCGAGCGTCAGCCCCGCGTAGCGGCTGCGGTGCAGTTGCGTGACGGGGTGGCCGACGGCCGCGAGCATCCGCTTCACCTGGTGCTTGCGGCCCTCGTGGATGGCCAGCTCCACGCGGCCGGGCCCGAGGCGGCGCGCGTTCGCGGGGCTGGTCGGCCCGTCGTCCAGCTCGATGCCCTTGCGTAGCCGGTCGAGCGCCTCGTCGGACGGCTCTCCCTCGACCTCGGCCTCGTAGACCTTCTCGACCTCGTAGCGCGGATGGGCGAGGCGGTGCGCCAGCTCGCCGTCGTTGGTGAGCAGCAGCGCGCCGGTCGTGTCGGCGTCGAGCCGGCCGACGGGGACGACCCGCGCCGCGTGCTCGACGAGCTCGACGACGGTGGGCCTACCCTGCGGGTCGCGCGCGGTCGTGACCGTTGCCGCCGGCTTGTGCAGCAGCACGTACGTGAGCGGCTGCAGCTCGACGCGCTCGCCGTCCAGCTCGACGCGGTCGCGGCCCTGGACGAAGGTGTTCAGCTGCCCTGGCTCCCCGTTGACGGTCACGCGGCCGGCCTTGATCAGGTCGTCGGCGCCGCGTCGCGAGGCGACACCGGCTCGGGCGAGGTAGGCGTTGAGGCGCATTTGCGCCATTATCGGGAGGCCGTGCCGCACTACGTCTCGCTGATGCGCTGGACCTCGAAGGGCGTGGCCGGGCTGCCCGCCTGGCGGGAGCGCGTCGAAGAGGGCGAGCGGATCGTCGAAGAAGCCGGTGGCTCACTCGTCGGCGTCTATGTCACGCTCGGCCGCTACGACGTGGTCGAGATCTTCGAGGCGCCCGACGACGACACCGCCGCCGAGATCCTGATGAAGCTCCAGCGCCACGGCGCCGAGCACACCGAGACGCTGCGCGCGTTCACGCGCGACGAAGCCGAAGCGATCGTCAAGCGGCTCTAGGCGCCGCGGCGCTCGGCGACCGACTCGAGCCGCTCGCGGATCTCTTCGGTGCTCTCGCCGAGGTCGTCCAGACGCGGCAGCGCCGAGAGCGAGTCGAGCCCGAAGACGCGCTCGAAGAGCGGCGTCGCCCGGTAGCGAACCGCGCCGCCGACGCCTTCCTCTCGGCCGGACTCCGCGATCAGGCCTCGCTCGACCAGGCCTGCGACGACCGAGTCGGCCGCGACCCCGCGAATCCGGGCGATCTCCGGCCGGCTGACCGGCCCGAGGTAGGCGACGATCGCCATGGTCTCAAGCGCCGCCGCGGACAGCCCCCGCTCGACGGGCCGCTCGAACATGCGCCCGCAGGCCTCGGCCGCCTCGCGCGAGGCGCGAAACGCCCAGCCGCCGGCGACGTGCTCGAGCACGATCCCGCTGCGGCCCTCGGCGTAGCGCTCACCCAGGAGGCCAAGCGCGGTCTCGATGCGCTCGGAGTCGTCGTTCGCGGCCTCTGCCAGCTCCTCGACCGACAGCGGCTGCGAGGCGACGACCAGCAGCGCCTCGACGGTTCGAGCCAGCCGGTCGACCGGGCTCGTGGTGATCAGGCGGAGCGGGCGGTCCATTCCTGGTTCCTTTCCTCGGCGACTCTCTTGACACGGATCGGCGCGAACGGCGCCGCCTGCTCGAGCGCGACCTCGCCCCCGCGCCGCAGCTCCAGCAGCGCGAGGAAGGCGACGGCCTGCTCGATCCTCGACATGCCCTCCACTTCCGCGTCGAGATCGAAGACCCTGCGGCGGCGCAGCACGGCACGAAAACGCTCCAGGAACTGCCCGACCGGCGGAAAGCGCAGCTCGAGGTGCGCCAACGAGACCGCCGGCGGCTCCTCGGCGAGCGCCCGTAGCGCGACGACGAGCGCCTCCGGCTCCTGGGGCGCGAGGCGACGCTCGACCCGAGGCGCCAACGGCGCCGGCCCGAGCCGGAAGAAGCGGTCGCTCTCGGCCTCCAGCCGCTCGGCCAGCCAGGCCGCGGCCTCCTTCGCACGCCGGTACTCGGCGAGTCGGCGCGCCAGCTCCTCGGCCGCCTCCTCGGGCTCGAGCTCCGACAACTCGGCCTCCTCGTCCGGGAACAGCCCGCGCGCTTTCAGCTCCAGCAGCGCGGCCACGAGCACGAGGAACTCGCCGCACGCCTCCAGGTCGAGCTCCCCGCGCTCGGCGAGGCGCTCGACGAAGGTGAGCACGATCCCGGCCACGTCCACTTCGGCCAGGTCGAGCTCCTCCTTCAAGACCAGCGTCAGGAGCAGGTCGAATGGGCCCTCGAAGGCGTCGAGATCCAGCTCGAGCTCGCGCACGACCACGGGTGGCACGCTAACGGCGCTACCGGACGCGGCCGCGCGGGATCGCCATCGTCGGCCCTTCGGGCTCGCGCTTATCGCGCCGGCGGCCGATCCGCCCCGGGCCGGCCTCGCCGCCGCGGACGAACTGCCACCAGATGAAGAACCCGGTCGAGAGAGCGAAGACGACGACCGAGACCCAGGCGTTCAGCCGCAACCCCGCGAAATGGTGCGCCGGGTCGATCCGCAGGAGCTCCTCGAAGAAGCGGCCCGCGGTGTAGTACGAGACGTAGAGCGCGAACAGCGCCGGCGGCTTGAAGCGGAAGCGCCGGTCGAGCAGGAGCAGGATCCCGACGCCCGCAAGGTCGTAGATCAGCTCGTAGAGAAAGGTCGGGTGGAAGGTCGCGAAGTTCTCGTAGCCGGCGACGCGGTGCTCGAAGTCGATCTTCAGGCCCCAGGGCAAGTCCGTCGGCTTGCCGTACAGCTCCTGGTTCCACCAGTTGCCGAGGCGGCCGATGCCCTGCGCGAGCAGGAGGCCCGGCGCGACCGCGTCCATGAACTTGAAGACGGAGACGCCCTCGCGGTGGACGATGTACGCGCCGACGAGGGAGCCGAGCAGGATCCCGCCCCAGACGCCGAGCCCGCCTTGCCAGACGGCGAAGACGCCCTTCCACTTCGGGCTCGAGACCTCGTTCCAGCTCGTGATGTCGTGGTAGGCGCGCGCACCGACGATCCCGGCGGCGACGCCCCAGACGGCGACCTTGAGCACGAGATCCCAGTCGCCGCCGCGCCGCACCCAGCGCACGCCGGTCAGCCAGATGCAGCCTGCGATCGCGAGCAGCAGCGTCAGCCCGTACATGTGGATCGTCAGCGGGCCGAGGTCGATCGTGCCCGAATGGGGCGAGGGGATGAAGGCGAGGCTCACGCGGGCCTCATTCTGCCCGGGCGCCTGGACGCCTGCGTCGGGCGTTCGCTAGATCAGGATGTCCAGCGCCGTCTCGTACGGGCAGCCCTGCTCGATCAGCTCGACCGCGAAGTGCAGGTCGATGTCGTGCCTGGCCGCCAGCGCCACCGCGTCACCCGGGTCGAAGCCCGCGCGGATCAGCTCCTCGGCGCGCCAGTGCTCGACGCGCTCGATCTCCGTCTCCGAGACGACGTGTACCTCAGCCGCAGTCATGTACCTCGTATTCGGTGCGAAGCCGCTTGCGGATCTCCCCCTGAGGGGGGATCTCTCAGCGGATTTGACGCGCGAGGCGCAGCGCCTGGGCCTTGGAGACCCGGCCTTCGAGCCGCACGGTGACCTGGCCGCGCGTCCAGAGCAGGACGTTGCCGTGGATCTTCACCGTTTTCTGCCGGAACTCACCGCGGCTGTTGAAGTAGCTGAGCGTGTGCGGCGGGCCCTCGATCCAGAGGCCCGGCCGGCCCGCGACGCGAACCGGCTCGACGAGGGTCTTGTCACCGACCGACTTCCTCAGCAGCGCGTAGTCCTTCGCGCCGTACTCGGAGAGCAGCACGGGACGCCCGTCGACGCGCAGGAGCACCGTCGCCAGCACGCCGTCGAGCACGTACACCGTCGGCTCGGCGTCGAGCCGCGGCAGCAGCAGGCGGAACCCCAGCCGCCGCTCGACCTCTCGCTGGGAGACCCGCTGCCCCAGCCCGCCCGCGTCCGACCGCTCCTGCGCCGGGGGCAACGTCTCGACCCGCTCGACCGTCGCGCCCTGGATGTGGAAGAAGCGCAGGATCGAGGTGCGCGCTGACGGCACGGCAAAGGCCGCGACGAGCGCGACGACCGCCGCCGCGAGCGCGACCCAGCGCCACGGGAACGGCCTCGCGGCCGGCGCGGTCGCGTCGAGGTCCGGCTCCGGCGGGAAGGCCAGCTCCCGGCCGAGCGCGTGCAGCCGCTGCTCGAGCGAGCTCACGCCTCGTCCTCCAGGTGCTCGCGCAGGTGCGCGAGGGCGCGCGCGAGGCGCGACTTGACCGTCCCGCGCCGGACGCCAAGCGCGGCGGCGGTCTCCTCCTCGGAGAGCTCGAGGAAGTACCGGCACGCGATCGCGTCGCGATGGTTGTGCGGGAGCCGCTCGACCGCCGCGAGCAGTCGCTCCTGGTCCTCGCGCGCGAGCAGGGCCGCTTCGGGGGACGGGACCGCGTCCCCCGAGCGGATCTCGGCACCCGCGCGCAGAGCGAGCCGCTCCCGGCGGCCCGCGGAGCGGCGGCGATTGCGAGCTTCGTTCGCGACGATCCGCAGCAGCCACGGCTTGAGCGCCGCGCCGCGCCGAAAGCGCCCGAGCGCTCGCTGCGCCTTGACGAATCCGTCCTGCGCCGCCTCCTCGGCGTCGGCGGCGTTGCCCGCCAGCAGGTACGCGGTGCGGAAGGCAATGCCCTGATATGTGCGCACGAGCGTCTCCCAGGCCTCGAGGTCGCCGCGCCGGGCCCGCTCCACGAGCTCGGCTTCATCCAGTGGCCGGTCCACCACCAATCGTCCTTACACCGCCGCGATCGTTAGGGTTCCGAACCATGCTGGCACGCGTTGCACGTTACGAAGTCCGGTCGGAACAGATCGGCGCAGCGGTTGAGGCGTTCGGCGAGGCGGCGAGGCAGATCGAGCAGCTCGACGGCTTCGCCGGGGGGTACGTCCTCGTCGACCCGGAGGACGGGCGGACGATGACCGTCACGCTCTGGGACAACGCCGGCACGCTCGAGAACAGCGAGCGGGTCGCCGGGAAAGCACGCCGCGAGGCGGCGGAAGCCGTCAACGGGTCGGTGCTTTCCGTCGAGAAGTTCGAGGTCGCGCGGGAGCTCTCGGGCTCCTCGTCCGGCCTGTAAGACCGCGACTTCGGAACCCGAGGCGCCCAGGCGGTGTACCACCACACACGCCGAAAGGAGCCTGGACCATGACCCGCCTCACGATCGTCGCCGCAGCCCTCGCGGCTCTCGTCCTGCCAACCCTCGCCCTGGCCAAGGGTCCATCGGAGGGCACGATCTCCGGGCCGGGGCTCACGAAGACCTTCAAAGTGACCGGCGACGGAAGTGGCGGCACGC
>DATIOF010000090.1:0-3634 GCA_035473395.1 Gaiellaceae bacterium | reverse complement strand
AAGAGCAGGATGAAGAGGATCGGCTGGATCGTGAACCCGACGAGCAGGTCCGGCTGGCGCGGGATCCGCAGCAGGCTGCGCTTGGCGAGCACCAGCGTGTCGGAGATGCCGTAGCGAAGGCCCTTCACCGAGTCTCCGCCTGCTCGCCCTCGTGCTCGGCCGCGTGGCCGGTCAGCCTCAGGAAGACGTCGTCCAGCGTCGGCGTGCTGACCGCGATGTCGTCGATCGCGATGCCGGCGTCGTCCAGCCGGCGCACGGCATCGGCGATCGTCCCCCGCCGCTCCGCAACCGGGACGCGAACCGATCCGTCCTCGAGGAACGGACGATCGCTGGCGATCGCGGCCAGAGCGAGAACGGCCTCTTCCCCACGCTGCTCGTCGCAGAGATGGATGTCGAGCCGCTCGCCGCCGACCTGGCTCTTCAGCTCGGCCGGTGTTCCTTCCGCGATCACCAGGCCCTGGTCGATCACGGCGATGCGGTCGGCGAGCCGGTCGGCTTCGTCGAGCACCTGCGTGGTCAGCAGCACTGTCGTGCCGCCCGAGACGAGCGCCTCGATCGCGTCCCAGAGCTCGATGCGGCTGCGGATGTCCAGTCCGGTGGTCGGCTCGTCGAGGAACAGGACCGGCGGCCGGGCGACCAGCGCTGCGGCCAGGTCGAGGCGGCGGCGCATCCCGCCGGAGTAGGTGCGAACGAGACGGTCGCCGGCGTCGGAGAGGTCGAACGAGGCCAGCAGCTCCCGCGCCCGGGCACCCGGCTCTCCTCGCGGGAGGTGGTAGAGCCGTCCGACCATGTCGAGGTTCTCGAAACCGGTCAGGTTCTCGTCGACCGCGGCGTACTGGCCCGCGAGCCCGATGTGCTCGCGCACCCTGGCGGCGTCCCGGACGACGTCGAAGCCCGCGACGCGCGCCGAGCCATCGTCCGGGAGCAGCAGGGTCGTCAGGATGCGGACAGCCGTCGTCTTGCCGGCGCCATTCGGGCCGAGCAGCCCGAAGACGCTGCCCGACTCGACGCGAAGGTCGACCCCGCGCAGCGCGTGCACGTTGCCGTAGCTCTTTCGCAGCCCGACGGTCTCGACGGCGGGGGCGCTCTCCACCCCTCTACGCTAGCGGTCGTTCGCTCGCGCGCTCCTCGGCGTCGTACTCGGACGAGAACAGGTAGCTGACGGCCAGGCTCCGGTACGGCCGCCAGCGGTCGGAGACCTCGGCCACCTCGTCGTCGGTCGGAAGGTGGTCGAAGCCGTACTCCCGCTGGATCACGCGCCGGAGCGCGAGGTCGCCGGAGAGAAACACGTCCGGGCGGTCGAGCGCCACGAGCAGGAACCCGCGTGCGGTCCACGGCCCGATTCCGGGCACCTCGGTCAGCGTCGCCTCGACCTCGTCGTCGGTCATCTTCGAGAGCGCCTCGACGCTCAGGCGTCCGTCCACGAACCGCTCGGCGAGCTCACGCAACGTCTGGCCCTTTCGCGCCGAGAAGCCGCTGTCGCGCAGCACCTGCGGATCGGCGGCCAGCACCTCGGCCGCCGTCGGCATGCGCCCGCCGAAGCGGTTCTCGAGGTGCGAGATGATCGCCCGGGTCGACGCGACGGACAGCTGCTGGCCTGCGACCTGAAAGACGAGCGTCCCGTAGGCATCGAGCGGAGGCAGCTCGTCCAGCCAGGCCCGCGGGCGGAAGTCCGGCCGCGCGTCGATCAGCCGGGCGAGCACCGGGTCCGCCTTGCGCAGGAAATCGCGGGCCTTGCGATCGGCCAGCGCGGCGCGCTTGCGGGCTGGAGTCGCCACGCTCATGGTTGTAGCAGCCGGTCGGTGAGGACGATCTCGATGACGTCGGACCGACGTCGTGCCGGCTCCTTTTGCATCTCGAAATCGGCAGGCGTAGGGTCGTGGACAACCTAGCCAGGAGGTCCTCATGACGACCACGAGCCTGCTCCCTGACGTCGGGATCGAGCTTCGGGAGGGGTATGCCGAGGTCGGCGATCAGAAGCTGCATTACGTCGAGGCCGGTGACGGCCCGCTGGTCGTCTTGCTCCACGGCTTCCCCGAGTTCTGGTTCGGTTGGCGTCTACAGATCGCGCCGCTCGCGGCGGCGGGTTTTCGGGTCGTCGCCCCCGACACGCGCGGCTACAACCTGTCGTCGAAGCCCGAAACATTCGAGGACTACGGCGTCGACCTGCTCGCCGACGACATCAGCGGCCTGATCGAGGAGCTCGGCGCCGATTCCGCGCTGGTCGTCGGCCACGACTGGGGCGGGAGCATCGCCTGGACGCTCGCGATGAACCACCCCGAGGTGGTCGACCGGCTGGCCATCCTCAACGCGGCTCATCCGCGGCGGCTCTCGGAGGGACTGAAACACCCGAGCCAGCTCGCGAAGTCCTGGTACTTCTTCTTCTTCGCGACTCCGGGATTGCCCGAGGAGGTGGTGCACCTCAGGGACTGGCACTTCTTCCGGCACTTCCTGCAGGACGCCAGCCCGGAGTACACGCAGGACGAGATCGAGCGCTACGTCGAGGCGTGGTCGCAGCCGGGCGCAGCGGCCGGGATGATCAACTACTACCGCGCCTCGGTGAGGCAGTCGCAAAAGGAAGCCGCGGCGAAGCTGCGTCCGCTCTCGGCGCCGACGCTGGTCATCTGGGGCGAGCGAGACTCCTACCTCGGCTCCGACCTCGCCGAGCCTCACGCCGAGGACGTGCCCAACCTCGACCGCGTGGAACGGCTGCCCGACGCGTCGCACTGGGTGCATCACGACGAGGCTGAACGCGTCAACCAGCTGCTGATCGACTTCTTCGGCGGCTCCAAGGCGTAGGCACTTCGACCGTCAGGAGGCCCTGCGACGGCGCCTGGCAAGCCGAGGACGTCAATCGCTTCCGCGCGTGGATCGACGGCGGCTTCGAGCCGTGGCTCAGCAGGGTTGACCGGCCAAATCGGAGCGCGTCACGCTCGCACGGTTCCGCGAGGTGACGTTCTGCATTGAGCTCGAGCGCTGACGGCCAAGACACGAAGGTTCTCCGGGTGCTCGTCGCCAACGAGCGCCACGACCGGCTCGCCGAGGTCGCGGCCCTCGTCGCCGGCCTCGGGCACGAGGTGATCGCTCCCCAGATCGAGGTCAGCGAAGTCGGGCCCGTGACCGCGCGAGAGCATCCCGACGTCGCGTTCGTGGGCCTCGGTGCGAGCTCGCAGCACGCGCTCGAGCTGATCGAGCAGATCGTCCACGAGGCATCCTGCCCCGTCGTCGCGCTGCTCCACGAGCCCGACCCCGCGTTCGTCGTCGAAGCGGCGAGGCGCGGTGTCTTCGCCTACATCACCGACGGCGACCCGCAGGAGTGGCAGAACTCGATCGAGATCGTCCTGCGGCGCTTCGCCGAGTACACGACCTGGAAAACGCATTCAAGCGCCGCGCGATCACCGAGCGCGCGAAAGGGATCCTGATGGAGCGCCACGGAGTCGATGAGGAGCGCGCGCTACAGATGCTGCGCGACCAGGCTCGCAGCACGAACACCGTGCTCGTCGAGGCGGCTCAGTCGGTCGTCGACGGGACTGCCTGAGAGTCGGCTAGTGCTGCTCGACCAACGGGTCGCGCACGTCGGGCAGATCGAATGGGAGAGCGTGTACTGAGAGTCGATCGCCTCGAGCGCCGCGTG
>DATIOF010000089.1:0-29006 GCA_035473395.1 Gaiellaceae bacterium | reverse complement strand
GCGGTCGAGACGCCGTACGGCCGGCTCGGCGGCCTCGTCTGCTGGGAGAACTACATGCCGCTCGCGCGCTTCGCGCTCTACGAGTCCGGGATCGAGCTCTACGTCGCCTCGACCGCCGACGACAGCGAGGAGTGGCAGTCGACGCTCGTGCACATCGCGCGGGAGTCACGCTGCTTCGTGATCGCGCCGTCGCACTTCCAGCGGGCCGCCAGCTACCCGGACGACTTCCCGCTCGCGCGCCTGCTCGAGGGCGTCGACGTGATCGGCTGCGGCGGCTCCGCGATCCTCGCCCCGGACGGCTCGTACCTGGCCGGCCCGCTGTGGGACGAGGAGGGCGTCCTCTACGCCGAGCTCGACCCTGCCCAGCTCGACGGCGAGCGGCAGCGCTTCGACCCGACCGGCCACTACCACCGCCCCGACGTGTTCCGCCTCGACCTGACCAGGGAGGGATAACCCGATGGCCACGATCCTCTGCGTGCTCTACGACGACCCCGTGAGCGGCTACCCGCCGGAGTACGCGCGGGACGCGATCCCCACGATGGCCGGCTACTTCGGCGGCCAGAACGCGCCGACGCCGGAGGCGATCGACTTCACGCCCGGCGAGCTTCTCGGGAGCGTCTCGGGCGAACTCGGCCTCCGGCGCTTCCTCGAGGAGCGCGGTCACACCTACACGGTCACCGCCGACAAGGACGGGCCCGACTCGACCTTCGAGCGCGAGCTGCCGGGGGCCGAGGTCGTGATCTCGCAGCCGTTCTGGCCGGCCTACCTCACCGCCGAGCGCATCGCGAAGGCGCCCGATCTCAAGCTTGCGGTGACCGCGGGAATCGGCTCGGACCACGTCGACCTGCAGGCGGCCATCGACAGCGGGATCACCGTCGCCGAGGTCACCTACTGCAACAGCATCAGCGTCTCCGAGCACGTCGTGATGGCGATCCTGGCGCTCGTCCGCAACTACATCCCGTCGTACCAGTGGGTCGTCGAGGGCGGCTGGAACATCGCGGACTGCGTGTCGCGCTCCTACGACCTGGAGGGCATGCAGGTGGGAACCGTGGGCGCCGGGCGGATCGGCTCGGCGGTGATGCGACGGCTGAAGCCGTTCGAGGTCGGGCTGCACTACACCGACCGCCACCGCCTGCCGAGCGAGGTCGAGGACGAGCTCGGCGTCACCTTCCACCCGGACGCCGAGTCGCTCGTCGAGGTCTGCGACGTGGTCACGATCAACGCGCCGCTCCATCCCGAGACGGAGCATCTCTTCGACGCCGAGCTGATCGGCCGGATGAAGCGCGGCGCGTACCTCGTGAACACGGCCCGCGGCAAGATCTGCGACCGCGACGCCGTCGCCGCGGCCTGCGAGTCGGGCCAGCTCGCGGGCTATGCGGGCGATGTCTGGTTCCCGCAACCGGCGCCGGCCGACCACCCCTGGCGCAGCATGGCCCATCACGGCATGACGCCGCACATCTCCGGCTCGAGCCTCTCGGCCCAGGCGCGCTACGCGGCTGGCGTGCGCGAGATCCTCGAGTGCTGGTTCGACGGACGGCCGATCCGCGAGGAGTACCTGATCGTCGACGCGGGCCGGCTCGCGGGGGCCGGAGCGCACTCCTACAGCGCGGGCGACGCGACCGGCGGCTCCGAGGAGGCGGCGCGGTTCAGCCGCTGAGCGGGCGCGGCTCGAGCGGCTCCTCGCCCACAGGCGTGACGCGGTAGGCCCGCGCACCTGCGCGCGAGCTGACGACCTCGGCGAGCTCGGCGCCGTCGAAGCGCAGCGCGACGCAGTCGTCGGCCGCGAGCCCGGCCGGAAACTCTTCGTCCCGGACGAGGCGCGTGTAGACCGGCCGCCGCTCGCCCTCGCCGTCGTAGTGCGGGCAGGCGCTCCCGGGCAGGAAGCCGAGCCCGTCGCGCATCCCCTCGAGCTGCGGGCCGAACGAATCGGTCACACCTGCTTCGAACCAACAGATCATCCCGGCGCTCCAGCCGGCGAGCACGACGCCCGCCTCCCACGCCTCGCGCAGGATCGCGTCGAAACCGTGGACACGCCAGATCGCGAGCGCGTTCGCCGTGTTCCCGCCGGAGACGTAGATCGCGTCCTGGCTCAGAGCGAGCTCCCGCAGGTTCGGCGGCGGCCACGGGAAGAACCGCACGACGGTGACTTCCGCGCGGTGGTACAGCTGCTCGACGATGCTCAGCGTGGTCTCGGCGGCGTCGGCCACGGCCGTGGGCACGACCAGCATGCGCGGCCGCTCGGCGCCGGTCAGGTCGAGCCAGTAGTCCTCGAGCGGGCGGCGCTGTTCGTCTTCCCACGAGATCCCGCCCATCGCGACGATCGTCCGCTTCGACCCGGTGTCAGACACGCACTCAGAAGTGTGCCGTTCGATCCACGGGCCCGCACCACCTACGGCTCGATCGCTCGAGCCCGGTGTCAGACACAGTGACGGAACTGCAACAGCGGTATCGTCGGCGGCATGCCCGATCCGTCGAAGCTCGCGCTGTTCGTCGGCGCTGCGCTGCTGCTGCTGATCGTGCCCGGGCCGTCGGTGCTCTACATCGTCACGCAGAGCGTCTCGCACGGCCGTCGCGCCGGACTCGCCTCGGTCGCGGGGATCACGACGGGGACGTTCGTCCACATCGCGGCGGCGACGATCGGTCTCTCGGCGCTGCTCGCTTCCTCGGCGCTCGCGTTCAACGTGGTCAAGTACCTCGGTGCGGCCTACCTGATCGTCGTCGGCGTGCGTCGCCTACTCGGCCTCGATCCCGTCGAGGACGCCGACGCACGAGCGCCGAGCAGCCACGCGCGCCTCTTCCGCCAGGGAGTCGTCGTCAACACGCTGAACCCGAAGACGGCGCTTTTCTTCCTCGCCTTCCTGCCGCAGTTCGTCAACTCCGAGCACGGCGCCGCCTGGTCCCAGATCCTCGTCCTCGGCCTGATCTTCGCCTGCCTCGGTGCGCTGAGCGACGGCGCCTGGGCGCTCGTGGCCGGGACGCTCGGCGAACGCCTCCGCAACAGCCGTCGCTTCCCGGCGGTGCAGCGCTACGTCTCCGGCTCGGTCTTCGTCGGTCTCGGCGCGCTCGCCGCGCTCAGCGCCCCCGCGAAGCAGGCCTAGAGCACGTAGTCGAGCGCCAGCCCGACGCCGAACAGGAACACCGCGAGCAGGCCGAAGAAGAACGACGTGTTGACGGCGGTCTGTCGCGGCGTGGCCGTATCCCAGCCGTAACCGCCGTACCGGTACGCACGGCCCATGCCAGTGCCGCCGAGCACCGCCAACGCGCCGACGCCTGCGCCGGCGAGGTAGAAGGCCGTCGGGAGATCCTGCTCGAAGGAGCGGTTCCAGTGCCAGGCGACGAGCCAGTTGACGAGCACCACCGCGCCCACGACGCCGGCCAGGAGCAGCGCCAGCCGCAGCAGCCCGCGGAGGATCATCTCGCGCCTGGTCGTCGGCGCTCGCCGCTCACGACGGCGGCGCGGCGGCTTCTCCACTTTGGTCGGATCCGGCGGCTGCCACTCGACCATCGCCTTCAGCTCGCCGCTCAACGGCGTCAGCCGCCTGCGCCTGCGTTCCATGGCCAAGTACAGTGCCGGTCCCGGGGTGCCGCGGCAAGCGGCTGAGATCACACCCGTCGAACCTGATCTGGCTCGCACCAGCGAAGGGAGCGGATGGAGCAAGACACACCGAGCTGGGGGATCACGCCCGTGCCGGAGCGCCTGCGGGTGCTCGGCCTCTTCGACCTGACGCTGCTCTGGGGCAACCTCTCGGTCAGCCTGCTGGTAATCGTCGCGGCCGCCGGGCTCGTGCCGATGCTCTCGCTGCCGCAGGCGCTGCTGGCGATCGCGATCGGCGCGGTCGCCGGGAACGTGCTGCTCGGCCTGGCCGGCGCGATCGGCGCCGACGCCCGCGTGCCCGGGATGGTGCTGCTGGGCGCGCCGCTCGGCCGTCGGGGCTCGTACGCGCCGACCGTGCTCAACGTGGCCCAGAACCTCGGCTGGTCGACCTTCGAGCTGATCATCATCTCGACCGCCGCGGCGGCGCTCTCGGAGCGCGTCTTCGGCTTCCGCGAGCGCTGGCTCTGGGCGCTGCTGTTCGGCGCGATCTCACTCACGCTGGGACTGATGGGCCCGATCGGGTTCGTCCGCAGGTACCTGAAGAAGTTCGCCCTCTGGGCGGTCGCGGCGTCGATCGTCTACCTGACCTGGTGGGTGCTCGACAAGGCGAACCTGCACGCGCTCTGGCACCAGCCGGGCACGGGCGGCGTCTCGATCGGCCAGGGGATCGACCTCGTGATCGCCAACATCGTCTCGTGGACGCCGCTGGCCGCCGACTACACCCGCTTCGCCCGCGACCGGCGCAGCGCCTTCTTCGGCGCGGGGGTCGGCTACCTGCTGCCGACGGTCTGGTGCTTCGGGATCGGCTCGCTGCTCGTGCTCTCCCGCAACCTGAGCGAGCCGACCCAGATCCCCACCGTGGTCGCGACCGGCAGCGCGCTCGCGGTGGTCGCGCTGCTGATGCTGACCGTGGACGAGAGCGACGAGGCCTTCGCAGACATCTACTCGACGGCGGTCTCGCTGCAGAACCTGATCCCGGCCGCCTCGCAGCGGCTGCTGATCGTGCTGGTCGCGGCGACAGCGACCGCCGGCGCGATCGTGATCGATCTCGGCAACTACCTGACCTTCCTCTACCTGCTCGGCTCGGTCTTCGTGCCCCTGTTCGCCGTGTTGCTCGCGGACTGGCTGGCGCGCGGCGCGCACTACTCCGAGCGCGACGTCTTCGAGGGGCCGCGCGTGCGCTGGCCGCTGCTCGGCGCGTGGGCGGCAGGGTTCGCGCTCTACCAGTGGCTCTCGCCGCAGGGGCCGAGCTGGTGGACCGATCAGGTCGAGCACCTGAGCCCCGGGCACGCGACGCTGACCGCCTCGGTGCCGAGCTTTGCGCTCGCATTCTGCCTGACGCTGCTCGTAACGCGGTTAGATTCGGTGGGTGCGGGCGCTCGCAGTCGTCGGGAACCTCTCGCTCGACCGCGTTGACGGCGGCGAGCCGCGGGCGGGCGGCGCGCCGTTCCACGCGGCCCGTGCGCTGCGCGTGCTCGGTCGGCCGGCGATCGTGGCGGGCAAGGGGGCCGAGGCCGACCGCCGACTGCTGCTACCGCCACTCGTGCGGCTCGGCCTGCCGGTGCTCTGGCGCGGCGGCGACTCGACGGCGGCGTTCTCGTTCCGCTACTCGGGCAACCTGCGATCGATGGTCGTGGACGCGCTCGGCCCGGTCTGGACGGCCGCCGACCTGCGCGGGCTCGAGCGCGCGGACTGGGTGCACGCCGGCGCGCTGGCGCGGTCGGACTTCCCGGCCGAGACGCTGGCCGCACTCGCGCGCGACCGGCGCCTCTCCTTCGACGGGCAAGGGCTCGTTCGCCCCGCGGCGACCGGGCCGCTGGCGCTCGACGCCGAGTACGACCCCGAGGTGCTGCGACACGTCTCGGTGCTGAAGCTGGCCGAGGAGGAAGCGCGCGTGCTGGTCGGCGAGCCGAACGCGGAGGCGCTGGCCTCGCTCGGCGTGCCGGAGATCGTGGTCACGTTCGGCTCGGAAGGCTCGCTCGTCTTCGCCGAGGGCCGGCTCGAGCGGGTCCCGGCGCGGCCGACGGGAGGCGCAGTCGACCCGACCGGGGCCGGCGACGCCTTCACGGCCGCCTACCTCGTCTCGCGCTCGGCCGGGTACGCGCCGGTGCCGGCGGCGGGCCGCGCGAGCGCGATTGTGGCCGACCTGCTGAGCCGGCGGCTGTCGTGAGAGCGCTCGTGCGAACGGTGGACGGCGTCTTCGAGCTCGACCTCGAGGAGGACGTCGTGCTCGGGCCTTCGTCCGAGGACGTCGAGCCGCAGGACGTGCCGCTCCTCCCGCTTCCGCTCCTGGTCGCTGCGGCGAAGTCCGGCTCGACCGTGATCGCGGTCGTCGACCGCCGGCCGCCGCTCGCCGTTTCGAACGACGCCGGTCGCACCTGGCGCGAGGCCGGCGGCGGGCTGCCGCCCGGGCGGGCGATCGCGATCGACGAGGACGACCCGGACCACGTCCTCTATGCCGCGCGCAACCGGCTCTATGAATCGACGAACGGCGGCGTGTTCTGGCAGGCGCTCACGCCCGAGCTCCCGGAGATCGAAGCCGTGGCCCTTGTCACGGAAGCCTGAACTCACCGCGCGCGACGATCACGGCGCTGCCGCCGACCTCGACCGCCTCGAGCTGCTCGGCCGACCCGTAGGCCCGCGCGTAGAGCGTCGAGGGCCGGGCGACCTCGGCGCCTTGCGAGATCTCGATCTCCTCGCCGAAGCCGATCCGTTTGTGCCGGGCGAGGTGCACTGCCAGCGGCCCAGCCGCCGAGCCCGTGGCGGGGTCCTCCATGAAGCCGCCGCTCGGGCTGAACATCCGCGTCTTCCAGCGCGTGCCCGAGCCGGCGAAGCAGTTGATGCCGAGCACGGCCGGCGCATCGGCGAGCGCGGCGAGGTCGGGCCGCAATGCCGCGACCTCCTCGTCTGAGGCGAGCCCGACGTAGACGTGGTGCATGCCGTTGTCGTAGACCTCGACCGGCAGCTCCGAGCGCGCCAGGCCGAGCCCGGCGAGCAGCACGGCCTCGTCTTCGTATGGCTGCCACGTGGGCAGCGGCTGGCGCATGCGGCCGAAGACGATCCGGCCGTTGTCGCGCTCGAGCAGCACCGGCACCGTGCCCGACTTCGTCTCGAGCCGGATCTCGACCGTCTGCAGCGGCCCGCCCAGTACGAAGGCCGTGCCCAGCGTCGGGTGGCCCGCGAACGGCACCTCGGCGGCGGGCGTGAAGATCCGCATCAGCGCGTGCCCATCGCTCTCGGGCGGCAGCACGAACACGGTCTCGCTGAAGTTCATCTCGCGCGCGAGCCGCTGCAGCTCGTCGTCGGCGAGCCCGCGCGCGTCGGTGAAGACGGCCAGCTGGTTCCCCGCGAGCGGCGTGTCCGTGAAGACGTCCGCCACGACGTACCGAAAGGTGCGCACGAACGGGAGACTATGCTCAGGCTCGTGCGGCTGGTGATCGTCCGTCACGCCGAGGCTGCGTCCGGGGAGCCGGACGAGCTGAGGCCTCTCACCGCGGCCGGCCGCGAGACCGCCAGGGCGCTCGGACAGCGCCTGGCAGACGAGGGCCTCGAGCCCGACGCGGTGCTGACGAGCCCGCTCTTGCGCGCGCGAGAGACCGCACAGGAGCTCGCGCGGCCGGCCGGCCTCGACCCCGAGCCTGACGAGCGCCTCGCGCCCGGCGCGACCCCGGAGGCCGTGCGCGCAGCCGCCGAGGAGCGCGGCGAGACCGTGATCGTCGTCGGCCACCAGCCCGACTGCTCCCGCATCGCGGCCGCGCTCGGCGGCGGCGAGGAGCCGCCGTTCCCGCCCGGCGGGATGCTCGCGATCGAGCTGCCGTGAGCGCGATCGCCGTCCGCGGCCTGCGCAAGGCCTACGGCGCGCTCGAAGCCGTGCGCGGGATCGACTTCGAAGTTCAGCGCGGTGAAGTGTTCGGCCTGCTCGGCCCCAACGGCGCCGGCAAGACGACCACCGTCGAGATCCTCGAGGGCTACCGCAAGCGCGACGCCGGCGAGGTCGAGGTGCTCGGCACCGACCCGGCGCGCGCGGGCGGCGAGTGGCGCGAGCAGATCGGCGTCGTGCTCCAGTCCTCGGCCATGTACGAGACGCTCACGCCCGCCGAGATGCTGCGGCTCTTCGCCGGCTACTACCGCGAGCCGCGGCCGGTCGACGAGGTGATCGAGCTCGTCGGCCTGCAGGAGAAGCGCGACGTGCGGGTGCGCCGGCTCTCGGGCGGGCAACGCCGTCGGCTCGACCTCGGGCTGGCGCTGATCGGCGACCCCGAGCTGATCTTCCTCGACGAGCCGACGACCGGGTTCGACCCGGCCGCCCGCCGCCGCGCGTGGGAGACGATCCGCGGCCTGCGCGGGCTCGGCAAGACGATCCTGCTGACGACCCACTACCTGGACGAAGCCGAGCAGCTCGCCGACCGGGTGGCCGTGCTCTCGCAGGGACAGATCGTCGCCTCGGGGACGCCCGCCGAGCTGACGGGCTCGATTCCCGACACCGAGATCCGCTACCGCGAGAACGGGCGCGAGGTGGTGCTCGAGACCGGCGAGCCCACTCGCGTGCTGAACGAGCTGACCGGCCGCGCCCTCGCAGAGGGCCGCGAGCTCGAAGGCCTCGTCGTGCGCCGGCCGAGCCTCGAGGAGGTCTACCTGAGCCTGACCGAAAAGGACCCCGAGTGAGCCTCTATGCCCACGAGCTGAAGGGCGAGCTGCTCCTCTACACGCGCAGCCGCGAGCTGGCCTTCTTCACCTTCCTGCTGCCGATCATCTTCTTCGTCCTGCTCGGCTCCACCTACGGGAACAACACGGTCGACGGGGTCAAGGGCTCGCACTACCTCCAGGCCGGGATGATCGGCTACGGGGCGATCTCGATCGCCTTCGCGGGTCTTGCGATCGTGCTCGTGATCCGCCGCGAGTCCGGGATCCTGAAGCGGCTACGCGCCACACCGCTGCCGGCCTGGGCCTACATCGCCGCCCTGCTGACGTCGTTCCTGGCCGCGTTCGCGGTCGAGGTCGCGGCGCTGATCCTGCTCGGCCGGGTGGTGTTCGGGATCCCCGCGCCCGACCTGATCGGCTCGCTGGTGCTCGCGCTGCTCCTCGGCGCCGTCGCCTTCTGCGGACTCGGGATCGGCGTGGCGTCGCTGATCAAGAGCGCGGAGGGCTCGTCGGCGGTCGTGAACGCGATCTACCTGCCGGCCTCGTTCATCGCGGGCGCCTTCTTCTCGCCCGAGCACTTCCCCTCGGTGTTGCGTGCGATCGCCGACGTGCTGCCGTTGACCTACTTCCTGCGGCTGATTCGGAACGTGATGCTGCACGACCAGCCGATCTGGACGCAGGGCACGAATGTGGCTGTGGTAGCGGCCTGGGGCCTCGTCGGGGTGATCGTCGCGCTGCGGTATTTCCGCTGGGAGCCGAGCGAGGGTTAGGTTCTCGGCCGAGCGGCTATACGACTTGCAATGAGGGTCGAGCCGCAGGTTGCGTTCTGCGTGCGAGAGGTCGAGCCGCCAGGGGTCGAAGTTCGAGTGAACTTTGGCGTCTTTGCGGGGCGCGGTGCAACTGCCGCCGAGATCGACGAGCTCGCCAAATCACTCCTGCCCAAGGTGGGTGAGGTGGCGATCGTGGCCGAGGAGCGGCACGAGATCGGCGAGGAAGCCGAGGCGTCGCTCAACCAGGTACGGATCGAGGTCGCGCCCGAGCACCTGCCCGACGACGCCCACGAGCTCGACATGCTCTGCGGGCGGCTGGTCGAGGCGGCCGAGTCGTGGGCCAACGCATGCTTCGCCGACCGGCCGCGCGCGGACGTCGAGCTCTAGCCTTCCCGCGCCCAGAAGGTCTCGATCGCCAGCACGACCAGGCGGTCGAGCGTCACGAGCCCGAAGCCGATGCCCCACACGATCAGGGTCTTCCGCTCGTGCTCGATGCCGAGCCCGGCCCCCGCGAAGAAGAGGATCGCCGCCGCCAGCAGCAGCACCACTCGCACGGTGCGCAGGTCGATCGTCATCTGTGCCTCCCTGTTGAGCCGGTCACCAGGTGCGGAGTCTAGGGCGCTCCGAAAGCGGAAGACTCAAGATCGTAACCCGATGAGCCGATAGTCAACACGTGAGCGAAGTCGCCGTCCGCCGCAGCGTCCGCCCGGTCCAGCTCGACGCCAACGCCGTCCTCAAGCAGACCTGGTCGTTGTACAAGCGGCTCTTCGGCCGCTCGGTGCTGCTGGGCGCGCTGGTGCTCGGCGCGATGCACCTCGTCGAGGCGCTCGCGACGACACGCCGGAGCCAGGCCGGCCTGTTGCTCGCGCTCGTGCTGAGCGTCGCGGGGATCGCGCTGCTGCAAGGCGGCCTGGTCGAGATCGTGCGCGGCCTGCACCACGACGGCGACGCCGAGACGTCGATCGGTGACGTGCTCGCGCAGTCCGCGACAAGGCTCGGCAAGCTCGTCTGCGTCTCGCTTCTGACCGCGTTCGGCGTCGCGTTCGGGCTCCTGCTGTTCTTCATCCCCGGGCTCGTGCTCGCGGTGCGCTGGGCGCTTGCAGTACCGGTGGCGATGCTCGAGGACGGCAACGCGCGCCAGTCGCTCTCCCGCTCGCGCGAGCTCGTCCGCGGCAACGGGTGGGGCATCTTCAAGATCCTGTTCGCGGTCGGCGTGCTGACCGCGCTCGTCCAGGTTCCGTTCACGCTCGCGGCCGTCGGCGCCGGCCCGTTCGGCTGGTGGCTTGCGGCCACCGCTGCCTCGGCGCTCACGGCGCCGTACGCGGCTCACGCCCTTACCGTCGCCTACTACACCCTCGTCGAGCCCGGCGCTCCGGTCGTGCTCGAGCCCGGGCACCGCTGGCAGTCGATCTGGGAGGACGAGGAGAACGAGCATGGCGACGACGACCACGCCCGCCGTGCCTGGGCCGAGTACGAAGCGCGCTTCGACGAGCTCGAACGCCGCCAGCGCGGCGAGGACTAAGCCCGAGCGAGCCGCTTGCGCGGCGTCCGCCCCGCGCGGGCGGCGTGCAGTGCGAAGCGGACGAGCGCGCGCGGCATCTTCTCGGCGCGGGCAACCGTCTCGTCGAGCGCGGTCACAAACCAGTCGAGATCGTCCTCGTCGATCACGAGCGGCGGCAGTCCTTTGAGCACGTTCAGCCCGTGCCCGGCGACCTGGCTCAGGACGCGGTGGTCGCGGAAGAGCGGCACGACCACGAGCTGCGCGAACAGGGCCGGCTGGATCCGCTCGAGCAGCTTCCACGTGCGCGAGCCGCCCTCGGGCTCCTCGAACTCGATCGCCCACATCAGGCCGAGGCCTCGCACGTCCTTCACCACCGGCGAGCGCTCGACCAGCGGTCGCGTCCGCTCGAGCAGCTGCTCGCCCAAATGGGCGCTGCGCTCGACCAGGCCCTGGCCGTCGAGCTCCCGCAGCGTGGCCAGGCCGGCGACCATCGCCAGGTCGTTCGGGGCGAAGGTCGAGCCGTGGCTGACCGCGTTCGGCAGCGAGTCGAAGACGCCCTCGTAGACGGCCTCGCTCATGAACAGCGCGCCGACCGGGACGTAGCCGCCCGAAAGCGACTTGGCGACGGTGATCAGGTCCGGCTCGAGGCCCCAGTGCTCCAGCGCGAAGAGTCGCCCAGTGCGGCCGAAGCCGGTCTGCACCTCGTCGACGCAGAAGAGCGTCCCGAAGCGACGGCAGAGCTCCTGTGCCCCCTCGAGGTAGCCGTCGGCCGGGAGGTTGACGCCCTTGCCCTGCACCGGCTCGGCGAGGAAGAGCGCGACGTCCTCTCGGGCCAGCTCGCGCTCGAGCGCCTCTAGGTCGTTCCAGGGCACGCGCTCGAAGCCCGGCAGCAGCGGCCCGAAACGCTCGGTGAACTCGCGGCCGTCGTTTGCCGAGAGCGCCCCGAGCGTGAGCCCGTGAAAGCCGTGCTCCGCGGAGAGCACACGCGAGCGGCCGGTCGCCGCGCGACCGAGCTTCAGCGCGGCCTCGACGGCCTCGGTGCCGGAGCTCGTGAAGAGCACCTTGTCCACCGAGGCGGGGGCGCGGCGCAGCAGCTCCTCGGCGAGCAGCGCGGGCAGTGCATCGACCCCGAGCTGCACCGAGCCTGGCCGCTCGAGCTCCAGCGCCTCGACCAGCGCCTCCCGAATGCGTGGGTTGTTCCGCCCGACGTTGAACATCCCGAACCCGCCGAGCAGGTCGAGGTAGCGATTGCCCCGGTCGTCCCAGAGGTGCGCGCCCTGCGCGCGGGCCCAGCGGCGGTCGAAGCCGATCGTCCGCAGCAGCTTCACGAACTGCGGGTTGATCGTCTGCGCGTGCAGGTCGAGCGCCTCGGCGCCCCGTTCCTCGACGAGCTCGCTCAGCCAGCCCATGCGTGGATTATCGCGACGCTCCGATCAGCACGCCGCCGGCGACGATCAGGATCGCGCCCGCGACCAGGCGCCGGCCGACGAGCTCGGTGCGGCGCAGCAGCAGCGCCGAGAACGCGACTCCCCAGAGTGACTCGGTCGCGACCAGCGGCGCGACCACACTCACGCGGCCGCGGTAGTAGGCCTGGAAGAGCGCCGTGTACGAGAGCCCGAACAGCAGCCCGGGCGGCAGGAAGGCGCGCGCCGTCACGCGGTAGCCACGCGCCCACTCCTCCCGCCGCGTGATCAGGAGGTAGACCGCGACGGTCGCCGTTCCCGCGAGCAGCGAGACGGGCGCGGCGACGAGCGCGTCCACGCTCGTGTCCCTCGCGATCGCGCGCAGGACGTTGTCGCGCACGGCGAAAAGCACCGTCGCCCCGACCGCGAAGAGCACTCCCAACCTCCGAAAGTCCGCCGGCCGCACGCGCTCGTTCGCCAGCGCGAACCCGCCCGCGACGATCAGCCCGGCGCCGGCGAGAAGCGCGGCGCTCACCGGCTCGCCGAGCACGGTCAGCGCGATCGCCACCGCGACGAGCGGCGCCGTCCCCATCAGCACGGAGGTTCGCGCGGCGCCGGCCTCGCGCACCGCGCGCACGAACAGGATCTGCGAGAGCCCGGGCGCGATCGCGCCGGCGACCAGGAACGGCCACAGCTCGCCGAGATCGAAGTCCGGCCTGGCGACGAGGGCGATCGCGCCCGTGACGACGAGCGCGACGGTCGACATCGCCAGCGAGCCGAGCTCGGGGTCGTCGCTGCTGCGCAGGGCGAACCGGACGGCGACCGCCATCGCGCCGAAGAGCGCGGCCGAGAGGCACGCGAGAAGGACTGCCGCCACTCAGGCCGTGGCGTGAATCGGGCCGCTGCGCTCGACGAGGCGCCCGCCCGTGCGGCCGGCGCGGACCGCCAGCACTTCGGCCAGGATCGAGACCGCGGTCTCGCCCGGGGTGTGCGCGCCGAGGTCGAGCCCGGCCGGGCCTGCGAGGCGGTCGAGCTGCTCCTCGGAGAGGCCGGCTTCGAGCAGGCGCTCACGCCGCTTGGCCTGCGTCCGGCGCGAGCCGATCGCGCCGACGTAGAAGGCGTCGCTCCCCAGCGCAGCGACCAGCGCCGGGACGTCGAGCCGCTCTTCGTGCGTGAGCACGACGACCGCGGTGTCGGCATCGGCGGTCAGCTCGTCCGGCCAGGCGACCGTCAGCTCGTCAGGGCTCGGCAGCCGCTCTCGCGTGACGAGCGCCGGCCGGGGATCCATCACCTCGGTACGCCAGCCGAGCGCCTTCGCGGCGCGGGAAAGCTCCTCGGCGACGTCGATCCCGCCGACCACGACGATGCGCGGCGGCGGGCCGAGCACTTCTGCGAAGACCTTGACGCCGTCCAGCTCGAGCACGCGGCTCGGGCCCGGCGGCACCTCGCCATCGATTCGGTCGCCGGCGCGCTCGCCCTCGAGCACCGTCAGCGTGACCGACGGCTCCCGCGGCAGCTCGCCCTCGAACGGCTCGACGAAGACGTCGATCTCGCCGCCGCACGGGAGGCCCACCGAGAAGGCGAGCTCGTCTTCGATGCCATAGGTCCGGAGCCGCGGCGTGCCGTCGGCCAGCACCTCGGCCGCCGTGACGGCCACGTCGCTCTCGACGCACCCGCCGGAGACCGACCCGTAGAGCTCGCCCTGCTCGGAGATCGCAAGCTTCGCGCCGACCGGCCGCGGGGCCGAGCGCCGCGTGGCCACAACGGTCGCCAGCGCGACGCGGTCACCCCGCGCCCGCCAGCGCTCGATCGTCTCGGCGAGCTCGCGCACGCGCCCAGCGTACCGGGCACGTGCGCGTTGCTCGCGTTCGTCAGGCCGCCGGATCGGCGAAGGCCGCAGGCGGGCCTTGCCGGTCGCGGAAGCCGAAGCCGGGCCGCGGGGGGAAGCGGTCCGGCAGCTCGCCGTTGACGAGGTCGTCGATTCGCTGCTTCAGGTCGGCGAGCACCCGCTGCTCTTCGGCCGACGACAGCCGTCCCGCCTTGACCGCCGCGTCCAGGTGCGTCTTGGCGTCGGCGACCATGGCGTCCTTCAGGCCGACGACGGACTTGCTCTGCGCCTTCGCGATCTCGGCGAGGGTCTTGCCGCTCTCGAGTCGGCTGTGCAGCTCGTCCTCGGTCAGGCCGAGGTAGGTCGCGGCCGCGTCGAGCCCGTGGAAGAACGGGTGCGGCGCGCCGAAGCCGGGCCCGAAGGCGGGCGGCCCGAAGAGCGGGAAGTCCCCGGACTCGATCCGCTGCTTCAGCTCGGCGCCCTGCTCCTTCGTCAGCCGGCCCGCGGCGACCGCGGCGTCGATCCGGTCCTCGAACGCCTTCTTGAGCGCGGCGCTGAGCTTGCTCGGCTCGACACCCAGGTTCTTGGCGGCGTCGTTGACGATCGCCTTGCTCTCCTCGCTCGGAGAGCTCGCGGCGAGCTTCGTCGCCGCGACGCCCGCTCCGGCACCGCCGACCGCCAGCGCGGCCGCGGCTCCTGCGATCACCTTTCGTCTCATTGCCATTGCGTGCTCCTTTCTGATCGTACGGGGGTCCAGTGCAGGGAGATGCGGTGGATGAGCAGCGCGAGCACGACCCAGGCCGAGCCCGCGTAGAGCGCGAGCGCCCAGGTGGTCGTGGCGTCGGTGCCGGCGGTCAGGCCGTGGGCGAGCGCCAGGCCCCAGACGACGAAATTGAGCATGTGCAGGCGGCGCCAGAGCCCGTGCGGCAGGCGCTTGCGGTAGTGGTTGGCGATCGCCAGCGCGGCGAGCAGCTCGGCCGCGATCACGCCGAAGGCCACGGCGAGCGGCCGGTAACCCGAGGTCCCTGGAACGAGCAGCTGGCCGAGCGAGGTCGGCACCACGTGGTCGAGCAGCAGGGAGGCGCCGTGGATGACGATGAAGGTCCCGGCCAGGATGCCGATGAAGCGGTGCACGTCCTCGAGCGCGAACCGCGGCCAGTGCCGCAGCTTCGCACGTCCTGAAAGCAGCAGCCCGGCGACGACCGAGGAGCTGAGGAGCAGGTAGGCGAGCATCCCGCCCGCGCGAGCGATGTACCAGGTCATGCGACGGCCGCCTCGCGGTCCGCGCTGGCGCGCCAGCGTCCGTTCGCGAGCAACTCGCCGCGCTCGAGGAACCGGCCCGGCAGCCCGCGGTCGTCGAGCCAGCCGGGACCGTCGTCGCCGAGGAGGAACGCGGCCTTCGCCGCGACGTCGGCGGCGAGACAGCTCCCGGCGGCGACCGTGACCTCGTCCCACCGGGAGGTGGACGGCCGGCCGCTGCGCGGGTCGATCAGGTGGTGCTGCAGCTCCCCACCGCGGCGCCAGCGCCGGGCGGTGCTCCCGCTCGTGGCGAGTCCGCCCGACCGCAGGCGCAACGAGTCGCCTCCGGGGAGCCCGACGGTCACGGCGCCACGGGTCGCTACGTCGCCGCCTGCCGCGACGCACCCGTCGCCCGCGAGCAGCTCGAGCGAAGCGTCGACCGCGAGCGACTTGACGACGCCGTTCAGGTCGAGCGCAGTGCCAGGCGGCCGCGCGAGCAGGCGCCCGGAGAGGCGAAGCGACCGCCACCGCCCGGGCACAGGAGGCCCGAGCGGCAGGGAGTCGGCGGCCGACAGCGATGCGAAATCTCGCTCGTACCCGGCGGCCACTATCGCGCCGCCGAGAGTCGGGTCGACCAGGCCGTCGGTGGCAGCAGCCGCCTCGATCGCGTCGCGCAGGACCGAGGCGAAAAGCCTCGAGACGATCACGACCGACGCCGGATCGGCGTTCACGCGGCTGACCTCGCTCTCGAGCCGGAAACGCGAGAAGACCTGCTCCCAGTCCGCGAAGAGCCGTTCGATCGCTGCCGCCTCGCCCGCCGAGGCGCCGGCGACGACGACGTCGGTGCCCATCGCGCGAAAACGGCGAGGCTCAGGAGACACTCGACTGCACCTTCGGTTGCGAACCGTCCGACGGTGCCACCGAGCCGGACCCGAAGCCGAACGAGCTCCCGCCCGATTGCTGCGTCGCGCTCTGCGAGGCGCTCTGAGCGCCACTCGCGCTGTGCGCGCGCGCCGGGTGGCTCGCCTTGGCGAGCAAGGCGATCGCGAGGAAGCCCGCCGCCGCCAAGGCAACTGCCGCTTGCTTGGCGCTGGCGGCGCGACGGCGGGCTTCCACGATCCGAGCGACAGGCTTCGGCACGAAGCTACCCTCGGCGAACGAGCCGGCCGAGCAGGCCGCGACGCTCCCAGCTGGAGCCGGCCGCCTGCTCCTCGGCCGGGGTCGGGGGGACGGTGCTGGGGAACCGCTGTCGAGGTGCGGGAACGGTTCTCTCTTGCTTGGATCGCATCGCGGCCTCCTTGGCTCGGGTTGACGAACTCAGAGAACCACCCGGCCCTGAGAGGCAGCTGAAAGCGCCGTGAAAAGTGCCTAAGAGGTCTTACGGCCGTTCAGCCGCAGGCGCATCAGCGTGCCGCCATCCTCGGGGCGCTCGGCGACGACCGAGCCGCCCTGGGCCTCGGCCACCTGCTTGACGATCGCGAGGCCCAGGCCCGAGCCTGGCAGCCCGCGCGAGGTGCGCGAGCGGTAGAAGCGGTCGAACACGTACGGCAGGTCCTCGTCGGCGATTCCCGGGCCGTGGTCGCGCACCGAGAGCTCGCCCTGCTGCACCGCCACCTCGACCTGACCGCCGGGCGGGCTCCACTTGGCCGCGTTGTCGAGCAGGTTGGCGACTGCCCGCTCGATCGTCGACGGGGCGCCGTAGACGATCGACTCGTCCAGGTGGCTCTCGAACTGGATTCCCGGCCGGTTGCGCCGGGTGCGCTCGATCGCGTCGGCGGCAACGAGGTCGAGGCGCACGTCCCTCGCCGGCTCGACCACCGCGTCGGGCCTGGCCTCGCGGGCAAGCTCGATCAGCTCGCCGATCAGCGCGGTCATCTCGTCGATCTGCTCGACGAGGTCGTGGAGCAGCTGCTCCCGTGTCTCGGGCGTCAGCTCGCTGCCTCGTGCGAGGACCTCGATGTTCGTCTTCAGGCTGGTGAGCGGCGTGCGCAGCTCGTGGGAGGCGTCGGCGACGAGCTGCCGCTGCGCCCGGCTCGAGTCCTCGAGCGCCGCGAGCATCGTGTTGAAGCTCGCCGCCAGCCGGCCGAGCTCGTCGTCGCCGGTCGAGGTCGACTCGATCCGTTGCGAGAGGTCGCGCGTCTCGGTGACCGCTTCGGTGGTCTCGGTCAGCCGCCGCACCGGCGTCAGCGCGGCCTGCGAGACGATTAGTCCGAGCGCGGCGGCGACAACGATCCCGCCGACCGCGATCAGGATCAGGAAGATGGTGATCCGGTGGAGCGTGCGGTTCACCTCGCCGAGCGGCCGTGCGATCTGGACGGCATACGGCGTCGCCGGGATGGTCAGCACGCGGAACTCGATCCCCTGGAAGTGGCGGTTGCTGTAGTAGAGGGGCTGCTGGCCACGCGCGGCCTCGTGGTCCTTCTCCGTCACCGGCAGCTTGTAAGCCGCGTCGGGCTCCACGTAGGGCCCACCGGAAAGCGGGACCGCCTGAACGAAGTCGCTCTGCACGCCGACGTGCGGCCCCGGGAGGTGGAGCTGTCCGTTGTCGATCTCCGGCTGCGGGCCACTTGCGATCTCGACCGCCCGGTTGTGCAGCGCCCGGTCGACCTCGCCGAAGAGCTCGTTGTGCACGACGACGAACACGGCCGCCGAGGCCGCGACGACGGCGATGCCGACCGCCGCGGCGGCGACGAGCGCGAGCCGGGTGCGAAAACTCATGCCTCGCGCAGCGCGTAGCCGACGCCGCGGACCGTGTGGATCAGGCGCGGCTTGCCGCCGGCCTCGGTCTTGCGGCGCAGGTAGCCGATGTAGACGTCGAGCGAGTTCGAGGCGAAGCCGAAGTCGTAGCCCCAGACCCGCTCGAAGATCAGCGAGCGGGTCAGGACCTGCCGCGGGTTGAGCAGGAACAGCTCGAGCAGCGAGAACTCGGTGCGGGTCAGCTCGATCCGCTCGCCGCCGCGCGTCACCTCACGCGTGCCCGGGTCGAGCTGGAGGTCGGCGAAGCCGAGGGTCTCGCCGGTCCCGTCGCTCGTTCGTCGCAGAAGCGCACGCACGCGCGCGAGCAGCTCCTCGAGTGCGAACGGCTTGGTCAGGTAGTCGTCGGCGCCGGCGTCGAGGCCTTCGACCCGGTCCTCGACCTGAGTGCGGGCGGTGAGCATCAGGATCGGCAGCTTGCTGCCCTTGCGGCGCAGCGTGCGCGATACCTCGAGCCCGTCCACGCCGGGCATCAGGATGTCGAGCACCATCGCGTCGGGCTCCGGCGCGGTCTCGAGCAGCTGGAGCGCCTGTGAGCCGTCCTCGGCCAGCTCGATCTCGTAGCCCTCGAGCTCGAGCGCGCGCCGCAGCGACTCGCGCACGGCCCGTTCGTCGTCCACCACCAGGATCTTCACTGGCGCATTGTTGCGCCGGAAGCTGAACAACGGGTGAGAACCCCCTGCTCAGCGCCCGGTCTTAGGAAGTTCTTAGTCGATCTTCAGGGTGCTCTTAGGCGCTGGTACGAGTATCACAGGCGTCATCGATCAAGGGATCCCCCAAAACCCTTGTGCGACGAGAGGCCCCGCTCCGGCGGGGTCTTTTGTTTTCTCACCAAGTTTTTAGGGGAGTCTCAGGCGGGTCTTAGGCCCGGATTGCTTTCATGGGTCGCGACAGAACTCCTGACGAAAGGTCCTCCCATGCCTCGCCGCCCGCGCCACACGACAATCGTTGCGTCTCTCCTCGCAGCAGCCTGCCTCGGCGCCGGCGGCGGGGCTGTCGCCTACGCGACGCTCCACGACAACGGCACCAGCACGGTCGTCAAGCAGGTCACCGTGCAGCAGGCCGACCAGGCTTCCTCGGCGCCGCTGTCCGTCAACCAGATCTACCGCCGCGCCTACCGCGGCGTCGTCGAGATCACCGTGACCGAACCGGCCACCGCGACGCCCTTCGGGGGCAGCGGCGGCGCGCAGAAGGCCCAGGGCTCCGGCTGGGTCTACGACGCCGACGGGCACATCGTCACGAACGACCACGTCGTCGACGGCGCCACGTCGATCAAGGTGCGCTTCTGGGACGGCAAGACCTACTCCGCGACCACCGTCGGCACCGACCGCTCGACCGACCTCGCGGTGATCAAGGTCGACGCGCCGAGCGCAGAGCTGCACCCGCTTTCGGTCGGCGACTCGACGCAGCTCCAGGTCGGTGACGGCGTCGTCGCGATCGGCAGCCCGTTCGGTCTCGAGGAGACCGTTACGAGCGGCATCGTAAGCGCGCTCCACCGCGCGATCCAGGGCCAGACGAACTTCACCATCAACGACTCGATCCAGACCGACGCCGCGATCAACCACGGCAACTCGGGCGGCCCGCTCCTGAACACCGCCGGCCAGGTCGTCGGGGTCAACGCCCAGATCAAGAGCGACTCGGGCGGCAACGAGGGCGTCGGCTTCTCGATCCCCTCGAAGACGGTCAAGTCGGTCGCCTCGCAGCTGATCGCCACCGGCAAGGCCGTGCACGCCTACCTCGGTGTTGCGATCGACTCGACAGCCACGAACGCCCGCCTCGCCTCGGTGCGGGACGGCGGCGCGGCCAAGAAGGCCGGCCTGAGGGGCGGCGACGTGATCACGGCCGTCGACAGCACCACGATCGCGACCGGCGACGACCTCTCCCGCGCGATCGACGCCCACAAGCCGGGCGACAAGGTCAGCGTGACCTACACGCGCGGCGGCTCCGAGCACACGGTCACCGTGACGCTCGCCACGCGCCCGAACTAGCGACTTCTACAATCGGGGGCTCGCGAACAGCGAGCCCCCGTAGCTCAGTGGAAGAGCAGCGGTTTCCTAAACCGCGTGCACAAGTTCGATTCTTGTCGGGGGCACTCGAGCGGAGTATCCGCGGCCACGCCCTCCACGCGAGCGCGGCGAGGCCAACAGCAGGATCGTGAGCCTCCGCACAACCGCTTCTACAACAGTGGCGGCCTACTTGGCAAGGCGGTACACGACCCCGCGGCCCCAATCCGCGACGAGCAGGCCGCTGCCCCGGTCGGGCAGCAGCGCCAGGGGATGCGAGAAACCCGAGGCGAAGACGCTCACCCGGCTCGCGGTCCCGTTCGGTCGCAGCTGGACGCGCACGACCCGGCGGCCGAAGCGATGGCTCAGGTACTGGCCCCACTCGGCGACGTAGAGGTCGCCTCGCCAGAAGGCCAGCCCGTCGGCGGAGGAGTGCGGCTCGAGATAGGCGGCGGGTCTGGCGACGTCGCCACAGTTGCCGCTGAGGCGCAGCGTGCGCGCGTTCGGCCAGCAGCGCGGCCAGCCGTAGAAGGCTCCGCGCCGGATGACGACCACCATTTCGGCCGGCTCGGGATCGGTCGTCGTGCCGAGCTCGTCCTGGCCGTTGACCGACGCGTACAGGCGGCCCGTGCCCGGCTGCACGGCCAGGCCGTACGGGTTGCGCAGACCGCGCGCGACGACGCGCAGGTCGGAGCCGTCCGGGCGAAGCGAGAGCACCGTCGCGCTGCGGGCGTCCTTCTCCTTGCAGGCGTCGCAGGTCGAGCCGCTGCCCCAGAAGAGGCGGCCGGAGTGAACGACGAGGTTGTCCTGCTGGTGCTCGCCGAACGGCAGGCCTTTCACGACCACGCGGCGGTTCAGCAGGCGCCCGCCGTGCAGGGTCAGCCGCTCGAGCCGGCCCTGCTCGGAGACGAACAGCTCGTGCCCGAGCCAGGCGAGGCCGAGCGGCGTGCGCAGGCCGCGGACGAGCACGGCCGGCTTGCGGGTCCCGCGGCGGATCGCAACCAGCGTGCCGCCGTCCTGCGTGACGTAGATCCGGCCGTCGGGGCCGTACGCCAGCGCCGTCGGGTGCGCGAGCCCGCGGGCGAACGTCTCGACGTGGTAGCCCGACGGCACGCTGATCCCGTTGCCGGTGCCGCCGGCCGAGACGGTGAGCAGAGCCACGCCAAGCGTGACCGCAAGCGTCAGTCGCGCGCTCACGCCACCTCGGCGGCCGCCTCGTCGAACACGCGCGTGTGCAGGTCGACGTCGGCCTCGGTCGTGTCCGGCGACATCAGCGCCATGTTGTGGAACGGGGTCAGCAGGATGCCGCGGTTGAGCGCGTAGAGGTGGATCAGCCGGTCGAGCAGCACGTTGCCGCCGGACGCGGCCTCGCTGCCGGTGCGCGGGCGCTCGGGGCGGAAGAGGTACTCGACCCGGCAACCGAGGCGCGTCACGTGCCAGGGCAGGCCGTGCCGTTCGATCACCTCGGCGACGCCGGCCTCGAAGCGCTCGCCGAGCGCGATCATCCGCTCGAAGGCCTCGTCGGTGAGCACTTCCGCGAGTGTTGCGCGAGTGGCCGCGAGCGAGAGCGCGTTCGCGGCGACCGTGCCGCCGATCCCGCCGACGTCGGCCTTCTCGTCGGCCGGGAGCAGCGCCTCGAGCCGGTCGGCGACCTCGGCCGAGAAGCCGTACGCCGCGACGGGGATCCCGGCGCCGATCGACTTGCCGACCGTGAGCAGGTCGGGCTCGAGCCCGTACGCGGCCGTGTAGCCGCCCGGCCCCGCGCAGAGCGTGTGCGTCTCGTCGATGATCAGCAGCGTCCCGGTTTCGCGCGTCGCAGCTCGCAGCCGCTCGTGAAAGCCCGGCTCCGGGAGGACGATGCCGATGTTCGTCAAGGCCGGCTCGGCAAGGACGCAGGCGACGTCGCCGTTGGCGAGCTCGCGCTCGAGCGCCTCGGGGTCGTTCCACTCGACCACGCGCGTGGTCTCGGCCAGCGGGACCGGCGGCCCGACGTTGCCCTCGCGCGAGACGACCCGGCCGTCCTCGAGGCCGACGAACGTCTCGTCGACCGAGCCGTGGTAACACCAGTTGAAGACGAGGATCTTCGGCCGCCCGGTCAGCTCGCGCGCAAGCCGGATCGCGAAGCGGTTCGCGTCGGTCGCGGTCAGCGCGAACTGCCAGCGGGCCAGGCCGAAGCGGCGCGACAGCTCACCGCCGACCCAGAGTGCGTCCTCGCTCGGGAGCATCGTCGTGATTCCCTTCGCCGCCTGCTCGGCCACCGCGCGGACGGTCGGCTCGGGCGAATGGCCGGTCATCGCGGCCGTGTCGCCGAGGCAGAAGTCGACGTACTCGTGCCCGTCGACGTCCGTGAAGCGCGCGCCGTGCGCCTCGGCCGCGAACACCGGGAAGCCGCCCGGCCAGCGGATCATCCACGGCATCGGCACACCGCTCAGCAGTGAGCCGCGCGCCTCGTCGGCGAGCTCACGTGAGCGCGGGTGCTCCCGCTCGAAGCGCTCGAGCTCTCGCTGCAGGAGCGCGTCGACCACGCGGCGACTCTACAGTCACGCTGTGAAGATCCTCGTCGTCGGCACAGGCGGAGTCGGAGCGGCGGCAGCCGCGGTGGCTCGGCGCCGCGACTTCTTCGAGCGAATCACGTTCGCCGACCTCGACCCGGCGCGCCCGCAGGCGCTCGTCGACCGGCTCGACGACGACCGCTTCGCGGTGGCGCAGGTCGACGCGTCGAACCAGGCCAGCGTAGCGGCCCTCGCCCGAGACGTCGACGCAGTCCTGAACGCGACCGACCCGCGCTTCAACCTGCCGATCTTCGAGGCCGCCTTCGAGAGCCGCTGCACCTACCTGGACATGGCGATGTCGCTCTCGAGCCCGGAGACGCAGCTCGGCCAGGAGCAGCTCGACCAGCACGAGCGCTGGGTCGATGCAGGCCTGCTCGCGCTGGTCGGGATCGGCGTCGAGCCCGGCCTCTCGGACGTCTTCGCCCGCTACGCGGCCGACCACCTCTTCGCGGAAATCGACGAAGTCGGCGTGCGCGACGGCGCCAACCTCGCGGTCGAGGGCTACGAGTTCGCGCCGACCTTCTCGATCTGGACGACGATCGAGGAGTGCCTCAACCCACCGCTGATCTGGGAGCGCGAACGCGGCTGGTACACGACCGAGCCGTTCAGCGAGCCCGAGCTGTTCGAGTTCCCCGAGGGGATCGGCCCGCTCGAGTGCGTCAACGTCGAGCACGAGGAGGTCGTGCTCGTGCCGCGCTGGGTCGAGTGCAACCGCGTGACCTTCAAGTACGGCCTCGGCGAGGAGTTCATCGACGTGCTGAAGACGCTGCACAAGCTCGGGCTCGACTCGAAGGAGCCGATCTCGGTGCGCGGCGTCGAGGTGGCTCCGCGCGACGTGCTCGCCGCGGCGCTGCCCGACCCGGCGACGCTCGGCGAGCGCATGCACGGCAAGACCTGCGCCGGCACGTTCGTCACCGGCACGGACAAGGACGGCGAGCCGCGATCGACCTACCTCTACCACGTGTCCGACAACGAGCGAACGATGCGCGAGTACGGCTCGCAGGCGGTCGTGCTGCAGACGGCGCTGAACCCGGTCGTCGCACTCGAGCTGCTTTCGAACGGGACGTGGAACGGCAGCGGCGTGCTCGGCCCGGAGGCCTTCGACGCCGTGCCGTTCCTCGACCTGCTCGCGGCCTACGGCGAGCCGCACGGCCAAGACGACCGGTAGATGCAGCTCGAGCTGCGGCACCTGCGCTGCTTCGTGGCCCCTCCGACGAGAGAGGGGAGACGCATGACCAGGCTCGTCCCGGTCGCCGCACTGGCAGTGGTGCTCGCGATCACCTGCGCGACCGGCGCTAGCACCGCGCCGATCTCGCGCCATTCGGTCCCGGTCGCTCCGCGGGCGAGCCTGCACGGGCTCATCGCCTACAGCTCGAGCGCGGGCGACATCTGGGTAATGCGCGCCAACGGCACCGGCAGGCGCAGAGTGACTCGCTCCGGCCGCGGCTTCGACTTCGACCCGGACTTTTCCCCCGACGGCCGCCGGATCGTGTTCCGGACCTCGCGCGGGCGGTATGCGCGCGACCGCTACGGCATCGGCCTCGAAGGAATCTTCGTGGTCTCGGTCAGGACACGCCGCGAGCGTCAGATCCAGCCACGCACGGGCGGGCTCTTTCCCGCCTGGTCTCCCGACGGCAGGACGATCGCGTTCAGCGGTCTGCGCTCCGACGGCGGTCCTGTCGACACGATCCAGCTGATGCGGCCTGACGGAACGGGGCGCTTGGACCTCGGCGTGCCAGGCGAGAGCGCGACCTGGTCACCCGACGGCACACGGCTCGCTTACGGGTCGCACCCTGGCGACGGCAACTGGGCGGTCTGGACGATGCGCACCGACGGCAGCGACCGGCACCAGCTGACCCACCCGGTCCTGCGGCAGCCCGCCGGCGCCCACGGCGACGCGCCCGATGCCTGGTCGCCCGACGGGCGGCGGATCGCCTACACCTCGGAAGCCGGGGGCGACTACGAGCTGTTCGTGATGAATGCGGACGGCAGCGGGAAGCGGCGGATCACCCACTGGAGAGGAGCCGACGACGCTGTCGCGTGGCTACCGGATGGGCGGCTCGTCTTCGCACATTTCCGCAAAGACGAGCCGCTTCCCCGCTGGTACCTGGTCCGGCCGGACGGGACGCGCTTGCGCTCCCTGCCTCACCTCTACGGGGCAGGGTTCCCGCTCGATTGGCTGGTGCCCCGCTAGGCGGGCTCGTTCGGGTCTTCGTCAGCGGCCAGCTCGACGGAGCCCTCCAGCGTCTGCTGGAAGTGACGCTGCTGGATCGGCGTGGCCCACTCGACCAGCTCCTTGAGACCGTCGACGTTGGCTCGCTGGCTCATCGTCGCCACCACCGACCAGTGGCCGACCTCGCCGGCTTCGGCCATCGTCAGGAACTCGAAACCGTCGAGCGCGTCCGCGTCGTCGCCGAGGTAGGTCGACATCATCTCGACGGCCTCCTGCTTCGTCTCGCGCGCCTTCTCGAGGATCGCGGTCTTCTTGCCGTCGAGCTCGGAGGCGAGCTCGGTCGTCCGCTCCTCGGTCTCCTGTGCTTCCTTCGCCATGCGCTGCAGCGTCGCGCGCAGGTCGTCGTGCTCGCCTTCGTCCTCGACGAGCTTCCCGACCTTGGCGGTCGCGTCCTGGGCGGCCATCGCCAGCCCCAGTACCTCGCCGAGCTTGCTTTCGAGCGCAGTCAGCTCTGCCATCAGTCCCCTCCTCGTAGTTGTGAAGCACGCCTGCCCGGCCACCGGCGAGTGAAACCGGGACTGGCGATATCCTCACGGCCGCTTGTCGGTCGTGGGTCTTCTCCGCTTCGCCCTCGCCGCGGTGCTGCTCGGCTCCGCGGCGGCCAAGCTCGCCTCCGGCGGGCGGGGTCGGCGCGCGCTTGCGAGCTACGGGCTGCACGGGCGCCGCGCGGCCGTTGCCTGGGCGGGGACGATCGCGCTCGAGGCGGTGCTCGCGGTCACGGTTGCCGCCGGAGTGCCCGGCGCCGCGGAGGCTGCGGCGGTCGTGCTCGGTCTCTTCACGCTGCTCCTCGTCGTCGCGATCGCGAGCGGCCGGGCCGGTCAGCCCTGCGGCTGCTTCGGGAGCCGATCGCGGATCGGCTGGGGCGCCGCAGCGCGCTCGGCCCTGCTCGCCGGAGCGTTCGCGGCGCTGCCGTTCCTGCCTGAGGGCTCGCTCTCGACGGAAGCGTGGCTCGGAGTCGGCCTAGGGGTCGCGCTCGTGGGCGTGGCCGCGCTGGCCGTCGCGCTGCTCGCGCTCGCCCGCGAGCTCGGCGAGCTGCGGCTGGCGGTCGCGCCGCAGGCCGCGCTCTCGCTCGACCACGAAGGCCCGGAGCTCGGGGGCCGCGTCGGCCTGATCGAGCGCTTCGAGCGCGACACCCCGCTGAAGGTGGCGGTCTTCACGTCGCCCTCGTGTTCGCTCTGCGCCGCGCTCGAGCCGTCGCTCCGGCTGCTGGGAAACGACCCTGGCGTCGAGCTCGCGACCTTCGACGAGCACGACGACGCCGACGCGTGGCAGTCGCTTGCGGTGCCCGGCAGCCCGTACGCGGTCGTGCTCGACCCGGACGGCGTCGTGCTCTCGAAGGGGACGTTCAACTCGCTCTACCAGCTGGAGTCGCTCGTCGATGCTTAGCGAACGCGTCGCGGAAGCGACGTCCAGGCGCGGCTTCCTCGCGCGAACGGGCCGGGCCCTCCTCGCCGTCACCAGCGGCGGCTTCGTGCTCGAGGCGCTGCGCGCGCAAAAGGCCGAGGCCTACCACTTCTGCGGTCACATCTACACGACCGGCTCGTGCCCGCACCCGACCGGCCTACCGCGGATCGACGCGAACGGCTTCCCGCTGCGCGCCGCCGACGGCGAGCCGGTGGACGACCTCGGCCGGCCGGTGGACAAGCTCGGCCGTCCCGTCGACGCGCACGGCAAGCTGCTGCGCGACCCCGACGGCAACCCGCTGCCGCCGGCGCCGCGCACCCGCATCTGCGCCAAGGCGGGGCAGGAGTTCGGCTTCCGCGGGCAGGTCGACGGCGCCTGGTACCGCTGCTGCAACGGCCACATCCGCAAGCTCGTCGACTGCTGCGGCTACACGACGTACCGGATCAACGGCGACTACGCGCTGACCGGCTACTGCTACAGCGGCCGGCACGTGTTCTGCGTCATGTACTACGACACGAAGATCAAGTGCTGACCCCGGCGCTCGTCCTGACCGCGCTGCTCGTCGGGCTCGCCGGCGCCTGGTCGCCCTGAAGCCTCTCCATGGCCGGCACCGTGCGTGCCGCACGTCATCGCGGAAGAGCGGGAGCGGCGTTCGCTGCCGGACTCGCGCTCGGAGCAGCCGCGGTTTTCGTCGCGCTCGGGGCGCTCGGCGCGCTGGTCAGCGGCCGCGCCGTGGTCGTCGCGGCGGTGGCGCTCGGTGTCGTCGCAGTTGCGAGCGACGCGCTCGGCCTGCGCGTGCGGCCGCAGATCCGCTTCCAGGTACCGGAGCCCTGGCGCCGGACGATGCCGCTGCCCCGCGCACTCTTTCTCTACGGATTGCTGCTCGGCACGGGCCTGACGACCTACGTGCCCGCAACCGCGGCCTGGGCACTGCCGGCGCTGAGCCTGGCGCTCGGCGACCTGCGAGCCTCACTCACGATCGCGGCCGGGTTCGCGGCCGGGCGTGCGCTGCCGGTGCTCTTCCTGAGCGAGACCGCGATCGCCGAGCGGCCTCGGGGCCTGCGCCTGCTGCGCGTGCTCGCAGCGGCCTCACTGCTCGCGGCGCTCGTCGCTAGCGGGGTTCAGGCAGCCGGAACGGTCGCCTCGCCCGGCGGCGACCCGAGCGCGGCCGGAGCCGATCTCGCGTGGCAGCAGCCAGGAGTCGGCGGGTTCCTGCGGAGCGGCGGGACGACGGCACAGCTCCCCGGTAACGACCCGGCGATCGGCGCGACCTTCGTCGCCTGGCACGCAGGCCCGGACCTGACGGTTGCCGATCGTGCCACGCTGACGCCTGTCGTCCAGGACGCCATCCCCGGCGTGCAGAAGCTCGCGGTCTCGCGCAGCTGGCTCGCGTACCGCACCCCGACCGAGATCCACGTGCGGCCGGTGTCCGAGAGCGGGCCGGGAACGACGGTCGAAACGGTCAAGGCCCCGGCGACGCTGGGCCGACCGGCGCTCGGGGTCGACCTCGTCGTCTTCCACCGCGCGACCGCGATCGGCAGCTGGATCACGGCCGTCAACGTCGTCTCTGGCAAGCGCCTCCGGTTGCGCTACGCGAGCGACGCGCAGCTGCTGAACCCCTCGCTCTTGGCGGGCAGGCTGCTCTACGTACGCTCCTCGCGCTGCTCGCAGCAGCTCGTGCTCGGGCCGCTGCGCGGCGGCCGCGACAAGGTTCTCTACGAGCTCGGCCCGCTCGCCGGCCAGGACGCGGGCCACGAGCGCCACCACACGAGCCAGGGCGAGCATCTGCCCTGCCAGCACAAGCCGCGTGTCACCGCGAAGATGCTCTGGACGACGGCGCTCTCGCCGACAGCGGCCTACGTGACCGTGCTCCGCCCCGGCCGCGGCGGCCGCACCGTGCCCACGCTGCTCGCGGTCGCCCGCCGCTGAGGCGTAACATCGTCCAGGGGTCGCGTGAGAGAGGAGGCCGACCGTGGGCATCATCTCCAGAGGGTTCCATGGGCGCCGGCAAGACGGGCCGCCCGACCGCGTTCCGCCGGGGCAGTACCTGACCGACGACTTCCCGGTGCTCTCGGCCGGGCCGACACCGCACACGCCGCTCGAGGACTGGACGTTCGAGATCCGCGGCCAGGGCATCGAGCCGGTCAGCTGGACGTGGGAGGAGCTCCAGGCGCTGCCGAGCGAGGACGTCACCAAGGACATCCACTGCGTGACCAAGTGGTCGAAGCTGGACACCGACTGGCACGGCGTCTCGGTGGACACGCTGCTGGAAGCGATCGAGCACGACGCACCGTACGCGCTCGCCTTCTGCGACGGCGGCTACACGACCAACCTGCCGATCGAGGACCTGAGCGACGGCAAGGCCTGGGTCGCCTACACCTACGGCGGCCAGCCGCTCGAGCCCGAGCACGGCGGGCCGGCACGGCTGCTCGTGCCGCACCTCTACTTCTGGAAGAGCGCCAAGTGGGTGCGCGGGCTGCAGCTGCTCGACGAGGACGAGCCCGGTTTCTGGGAGCAAAACGGCTACCACATCCGCGGGGATCCTTGGCTGGAACAGCGGTACTGGGGCGACTGACGTGGCTTGCGGCCTCAGTGGCCGCGATCCGCGATGAGACCCCACGAGTCAAGACGCTGGAACTGTCGGCCGACGGCTGGACCGGACACCGCGCCGGCCAGCACCTCGACGTGCGCCTGACCGCGGAAGATGGCTACCAGGCCGAGCGCTCGTACTCGATCGCTTCCGCGCCGGGCGAGCCGTTGGCGATAACCGTCGAGCGGCTCGAGGACGGCGAGGTCTCGCCGTACCTCGTGGACGAGGTGCGAGACGGTGACGTCTTCGAGGTGCGCGGCCCGATCGGCGGCTACTTCGTCTGGGACGGCGACGAGCCCGAGCCGGTGCTGCTCGTCGCCGGCGGCTCCGGGGTCGTCCCGCTCGCGGCGATGGCGCGTCACCGGGCACGGCTCGGCGCGTCCGCCCCGATGAAGCTGCTCTACTCCTCGCGCAGCTGGGACGAGGTGATCTACCGCGACGAGCTCGAGACGCTCGGAATCGAGCTCGTGTACACGCTCACGCGCGAGCAGCC
>DATIOF010000088.1:0-64776 GCA_035473395.1 Gaiellaceae bacterium | reverse complement strand
TGGGTTCCCCGCCGATCGCCTCGCCGATCGGCCAAATCCTTGGCTCGCAGGCGTTGCTCCACGTGCTCTCCGCGAGTCGCTACCAGACGGTCGTCGACGAGCTGCGGGCGCTGATCGAGGGCCGGTACGGCAGCCCGCCCGGCCCGATCGACGCGACCGTCAAGCGCGCGGTCGCGCTCTCGGGCGGCGCGCCCGAGGAGGAGGCGCCGGTCGACCTCGACTCGCTTCGCAGCGAGGCCGAAGGACTCGCCTCCAGCGAGGAGGAGCTGCTGCTGCTCGCGCTCTTCGGCGACGAGGCGGAGCCCCTGCTGCAGTCGATCCGCGGCCGGGCCAGCGGGGACGAGAGCCTCAGCGCCGGCGGTGTCGACCAGGCCCGCGCCGAGCGGATCCGCGAGATCGTGCGCATCGTCCAGGAGTCCGGCGTGGGGGAGGTGACGATCGAGGAGGCCGGCATGCGCGTCTCGGTTCGGCGCACGCCGGAGCAGCTCGAGCCGTCACTGGCCGCGGTCGCGGCTCAGCCGGGGGAGGACGGCGAGCCCGCGGCGCCTGTTCCGCCCGCCGACGGCCTCGTGCGCGTGGACGCTCCGATGGTCGGCGTCTTCTACCGCGCGCCGCAGCCCGGTGCGCCGCCGTTCGTCCAGGAGGGCGACACGGTCGCGCAGGGCCAGACGCTCTGCATCCTCGAGGCGATGAAACTGATGAACGAGATCAAGGCCGACGCGGCCGGGATCGTTCGCACGATCAACGTCGGCAACGCCGAGCCGGTCGAGTTCGGCCAGCTGCTGTTCGAGCTCGAGCCGGTCGGACCGCCGCCGCTCGACGCGCTCTGATGTTCAAACGGGTTCTGGTGGCAAACCGCGGCGAGATCGCCGTTCGCGTGATCCGCGCCTTGCACGAGAACGACATCGAGGCGGTCGCCGTCTACTCGACGCCCGACGCGGACTCGCTGCACGTCCGCATGGCCGACCGCGCCGTCCGCGTCGGGCCACCGGCCGCGACCGACAGCTATCTGAAGATCCCCTCGCTGATCGCAGCGGCGACGACCACGGGCTGCGAGGCGGTGCACCCCGGCTACGGCTTCCTCGCCGAGAACCCGGCTTTCGTCGAGGCGTGCGCCGACAACGACCTGGTCTTCATCGGGCCGCCCGCGGACGTAATGGCGAAGATGGGCGACAAGATCGAGGCGAAGCGCGAGCTCCGGGCGGCGGACGTGCCGCTCGTGCCGGGCACCGAGGAGGAGACCACGGTCGACGAGGCTCGTGCGGCGGCCGAGGAGGTCGGCTACCCGGTCCTGCTGAAGGCGTCGGCAGGCGGCGGCGGAAAGGGCATGCGGCTCGTGCACGGTCCCGACGAGCTCGAGTCGGCATTCGGGATGGCCTCGCTGGAGGCCGAGGCCGCGTTCGGCGACGGGAGCCTCTACCTCGAAAAGGCGGTCTCGCCCGCGCGCCATGTCGAGATCCAGGTGCTCTGCGACTCGCAGGGCGGCGTACTGACGCTCGGCGAGCGCGAGTGCTCGATCCAGCGGCGCCACCAGAAGCTAATCGAGGAGTCGCCCTCGCCCGCGCTCGACGCCGAGACGCGGGAGGCGATGGAGGCCGCCGCGGAGCGCGCCTGCCGAACGATCGGCTACCGCAACGCCGGCACGCTCGAGTTCCTGCTCGGGCCCGACAAGAGCTTCTACTTCATCGAGCTGAACGCGCGGCTGCAGGTCGAGCACCCGGTCACCGAGCTCGTCACCGGGATCGACATCGTCCGCGAGCAGCTCCGCATCGCGGCCGGCGAGCCGCTCGCGCACACCGGCCGCTCGCCGCGGCGGGGACACGCCATCGAGGTGCGGCTGAACGCCGAGGACCCGCGCAACGACTTCGCGCCGGCGCCCGGGCTGGTGACGCGTATGCGGCCGCCGCTCGGCCCTGGGGTGCGCCTCGACACCCACGTCGAGGACGGCTACCTCGTCCCGCCGTACTACGACTCGCTGCTCGGCAAGCTCGTGGTCTGGGACGAGACCCGCGGGCAGGCGATCGACCGGATGCTGCGCGTGCTCGGCGAGCTCGTGCTCGAGGGTGTGCCGACGACGCGTGAGCTGGCGATCGACATCCTCCGCAGCGAGGAGTTCGCGAGCGGCCGCTATTCGACCGGCTTCCTGACCGAGGCCGCCGAGCGGCTGCCGGCGATCGTGGGCTAGTGCTCCCCCAGGCGGCGCATACCCGGTTCTGGCCCGCGATCATGCGGCGCCAGGAACCACGCTCGCCCTTGCGAAGGCAACCAGCCTTGGCCGCAGACGATCGTGGCCCCTGGCTTGATGCTCGCGACCCAGAATCCGGGCTGCATCACCTGGAGGAGCACAGGTGACCGAGCCGCTCGTCTTCCGCGGGCCGGAGGGGTCGATCACGCTGACCGCGGCCGCGCTCACCGAGCTCGTGGCGGGCGCTGCGCGCAGCGTCGACGGCGTACGCCTGCGCAGGCCGCGGCGGGCGGTCGAGGTCCGCCACGCCGACGGTCGCGCGTCGGTCTCGCTGGAGCTGGGCGCCACGTCCACAGAGCCACTGCCCGGGCTCGCCCGCGCCGTGCAGGAGCGCGTGGGTGAGGCGGTGGCGCAGGTCACCGGCCTCGAGGTCGAGCGCGTGGACGTCGAGATCGCGGAGATCAGCTGATGGCCGGCCGCCGGGCTGCGCGCCGCACCGCGCTCGTCCTGCTCTACCAGTGGGACGTCACCGGGCAGGAGCTGGCATCGCTGTTCGAGGGCGAGATCGACCCGTTCTCACAGGAGCTGGCCGAGGCAGTGGTCGCCCAGCACGAGCAGCTGGACATCCGAATCACCGCGGCCGCCGACGAGTGGACGGCCGACCGGCTTGGCGCGCTCGAGCGGAACATCCTGCGCATGTCGATCGTCGAGCTCGACCGCGGCGAGGTGCCGCCCGAGGTCGCGATCGACGAGGCGGTCACACTGGCCAAGCGCTACTCGTCGGAGGATGCTGGAAGACTGGTCAACGGAATACTGGGAAGAATCGTCAAGGAGGCTGCATGAGCGACGCCGCAGAGGAGCGACTGCGGAGCGCAGAGGAGCTGCTCGACCGGCTCGAGCGCACGCGCGCCAAGCTGGAGGAGACGAAGGACCCGGACGAGGCGATCGAGATCCTCTCCGAGCTGGCGGAGATCGCCAAGGAGGTCGAGGCGCAGCTGCAGCAGGCCAAGCGGGCGGCGGAGTCGTGACCTCTTCCGACGAGCTGCGCGGGATCGTCGAGTCGTACCTCGGTGAGCTGGCGCTGACCCCGGAGCTCGGCGGGCTCGAGGAGTCGATGCGGCACGCGCTGGCGGGAGGCGGCAAGCGCGTCCGGCCGGTGCTCTGCCTTGCGACCGCCGAGGCGGCGGGTGCCGAGCCGGAGGCGGCGCTGCCGGCGGCGGCGGCGCTCGAGCTCGTGCACAACTTCTCGCTCGTCCACGACGACCTGCCGGCCCTCGACAACGACGAGCAGCGCCGCGGCCGGCCGAGTACCTGGGCGGCCTACGGCGAGGCGGTCGCGGTGCTCGCCGGCGACGCCCTGCTCGCCGAGGCGCTGCGACTCGCGCTCTCGTACCCCTCGCCGGCGGTCGCGCGCGAGCTCGTGCAGGCGACGCTCGGGATGATCGGCGGGCAGTACCTCGACATCACCGGCGGCGGTGACGACCTCGCTGCGCTGCACCGGCTGAAGACGGGCTGTCTCTTCTCGGCGTCCGTCGCGTGCGCGCTCTGGGTGGCCGAGGTGCCGGAGTCCGAGCAGAAGCCCTGGCGTGCCTTCGCGAATGAGGTTGGCCTCTTGTTCCAGATCGTGGACGACATCCTCGACGAGGACGGCTACGTGCTCGAGCACGGCGCCGACGGGGCACGCGTCCTGGCGGACGAGACCGCCGAGCGGGCTCGCGCCGCCCTGACGGAGGTCGACGCCGACACGACCGTGCTCGAAGGCATCGTCGACGACCTCGCGGTCCGAACCTCCTGAAGAAACGGCTCGACGTCCTGCTCGTCGAGCGCGGGCTCGCAGAGAGCCGCACTCAGGCGCAGGCAATGGTGCTGGCCGGACGTGTGCCGGGCTACGAGAAGGCCGGCCAGCAGGTCGAGGAGACGGCCGAGCTGACCGTGACCGAGGCGCCGCGCTTCGTCTCGCGCGGGGGCGAGAAGCTCGACCACGCGCTGGAGGCGTTCGCGGTCGACGTGGCCGGCCGCGACGCCCTGGACGTCGGCGCGTCGACCGGCGGCTTCACCGACGTGCTGCTCCAGCGCGGCGCCGCCCGCGTGGTCGCGCTGGACGTCGGCTACGGACAGCTGCATCCGCGCATCCGCGCCGACCTGCGGGTGACCGTGCTCGAGCGGACGAACGTGCGCGAGATCACTGAGTTGCCGTTCGCGCCGCAGCTCGTCGTCTGCGACGTCTCGTTCATCAGCGTGCGCAAGGCACTGGGGCCGGCGCTGGCCCTGGCCGCTACGGGCTGGGAGGCGGTCGTGCTCGTAAAGCCGCAGTTCGAGGCTAGTCGCGCCGAGGCTCCCCGCGGCGTCGTCCGCGACCCTGGCGTCTGGAGGCGCGTGCTGCTCGAGGTCGCCGCCGACGCGCCGACGTGGGGGTCGCAGGTAGCCGGCGTCGTAGACTCCGGCCTGCCCGGCCCGAAGGGGAACCGCGAGTTCTTCCTGCATCTCGTCCAGCGCGAGCGGCCGGAGAATCCCGATGAGCTCGAAGACTGGATCGCCGACGCCACTGCCTGAGATCAAGCGGGTCGCCGTGATCACGCACGGCCGGCCGGAGACGAGCGGTGAGGCGCTCGAGCAGCTGCGCGCGCTCGCCGAGGATCAGATCGAGCTGCTGCTGCCGGAAGAGGAGGCCGCCAAGCACGGCGACGGCGGCGGCGCCGACATCGCGACGGCGGACCTCGCGGTCGTGCTCGGCGGGGACGGGACGATGCTGCGGGCGCTGAGGCGCTTCCTCGGCACCGGCGTGCCCGTGCTCGGCGTCAACCTCGGGCGCGTCGGCTTCCTCACTTCGATCGAGGCCGGCTCGATCGACGAAGGTCTTCGCCGCGCCTTCGCCGGCGAGCTCGAGCTGGTCGAGCTGCCCGCGTTGGAGGTGGCGGCCGAAGGCGAACGGTGGCTGGCGGTCAACGACATGGTCGTGGCCAGCTCGACGATCGGCCGCATGATCGAGCTCGGCTGGGCGATCGGAGGCGAGGACCTCGGCCTGCAGCCCTGCGACGGGTTGATCTGCTCGACTCCCTCCGGCTCGACGGCCTACAACCTCTCGAACGGCGGCCCCGTGCTCGTGTGGGGGCTGGACGCGATGGCGATCACCTTCGTCGCGCCGCACTCGCTGCACGCGCGGCCGCTGGTGGTGCCGCACGGCCGCGCGCTGACCGTCACCAACGGCACGCCCGACGTGAGCGCGACAGTGCTCGCCGACGGCCAGCAGGTGCATGAGCTGGTGCCCGGCGCCCAGGTCGAGGCGAGGCTCTCGGAAGAGCGGAGCCTGCTGGCGACGCTCCCGGAGAGCACGTTCTTAAGCCGCTACCGGCGGACGTTCGTCTCCGAGTAACGGATCGGCACACAATCGGCACGATCCCGTCACACCTACGCGCGCATCGGACCGGTACCGTCCCTAACCCCCTCCCACCCGGGGGCGCGCGTGAACATAAACCCGGCGCGGCGTGGCGGTTTGGGCGGGTCGCCGCCCGCGGCCGGCGAACGTAGCATCCAGGCGTGCTTCGCCGGCTCCGTATCGAGAATCTCGTCCTGATCCGCGAGGCCGAGCTCGTGCTCGCGCCGGGGCTGAACGCGATCACCGGCGAGACCGGCGCCGGCAAGACGATCCTCGCGCAGGCGATCGGCCTCCTGCTCGGCGCGCGCGGCGACATGGCCCTCGTTGGCCCGGACGGCGACGAGGCCTATGTCGAGGTCGAGCTCGAGCCCCCGGCGGGCTTCTTCGACGACGAGGAAACCGCCACGCTGGCCGAGCTACGGCCCGAGGACGAGGAAGGGCTCGTGCTCGCGCGGCGCGTCTTCCCGGACGGCCGCACACGCGCCTACGCCTGGGGCCGGAGCGCCGCACGCGAGGACGTGGCTGCCGCGGCCGAACGGCTCGTGGCGATGTCGGGGCAGTTCGAGCAGCGCCGCCTCGCGCGCCCCGCGTACCAGCTCGACCTGCTCGACGGGTTCGCGGGCGACGACCAGCTCAGGCGCCGCGCCGCGCTACGAGCAGCCTGGCGCGAGCTTGGCGGCGCGCGACGGCGGCACGACGAGCTGACCCGCGACGCGGCTGCGGTGGAGGCTCGGCTCGCCGAGCTGCGGGCGCTCGTCGAGGACACCGAAGGGCTCGAGCCCGGGACCGAAACGAGCCTCCGCGCCGAGCGCGAGCGGCTTCGCCACGTCACCGAGCTTGCGGAAGGCGTCGCCGCGGCCGGTGAGTCGCTCGCGCCTGAGGACGGCGAGGGCGCTTCGGGCCTCGTCGCACACGCCGAGCGGGCGATCGCGCCGCTCGAGCGGCTCGCCCCGGAGCTCGAGCGGGCCGGGAACGAGCTACGCGACGTCGAGCTGCGGCTGCGCGAGACGGCTTCGGAGCTCCGCGCCTTCCTCGCCTCGCTCGAGGCCGAGCCGGACCGGCTCGAGCAGATCGAGTCGGAGCTCGACCGGATTGCCGAGACGAGGCGTCGCTTCCGCTGCGAGCGCTACGAGGAGCTGCTGGCGCGGGCGGCCGAGGCGCGAGCCGAGCTCGGGGCGCTGGAGGGCGGGACCGACCCTGCCGCCGCCGCTGCGCAGGCGCTTGCCGAGGCGGAGGCCAAGGTCGCCGGTCTCGCCGACGAGCTGCGCACCGCCCGCCGAGCAGCGGCCGAGCCGTTCGCGGCAGCGGTTGCCAAGGAGCTACGGGGGATCGGCCTCGGCGAGGGCGAGTTCCGCGTCGAGCTGCGCGAGCGCGAGCCGTCAGCTGGCGGAGCCGACGAGGTCTCGTTCCTGATCCGGCCAAACGAAGGGCTCCCGTTCGCCCCAGTTGCCGAGACGGCCTCCGGCGGCGAGCTCTCGCGGATCGCGCTCGCGATCGCAGCGGTCGGCGGCGGGGAGACGATGGTCTTCGACGAGATCGACGCCGGCATCGGAGGCGAGACCGCGCACGCCGTCGGCGAGACGCTGCGCCGTCTGGCCGAGCGCGCCCAGGTCGTGACGATCACGCACCTGCCGCAAATTGCATCGCTGGCCGAGCGCCACTTCCGCGTCGAGAAGGTTCCCGGCGACCCGACGCACACGACCATCACGGAGCTCGGCGACGACGAGCGGCGCGAGGAGCTGCAGCGGATGCTCGGCGGCGAGCAGTTCATCGCGGCCGTCCAGCAGGAACGATGAGCTTCGTCGAGTTCACTGGCCGGGCGCGCCTCGGCCGCCGCACCAAGAACCTCGTCGGCCGTCTCGGGCCGGGCGACGTCGCGATCATCGACCACCAGGACATCGACCGCGTCTCGGCCGAAGAGCTGCTCGAGTCCGGCGTGCGCGTGGTCGTGAATGTCGCGCGCTCCCAGACCGGGCGCTTCCCGAACCCGGGGCCGCTCCTGCTCGTGCGAGGCGGTGTTCGGCTGATCGACGCGCCCGGTGCGCCGCTGTTCGACGAGCTCAGCGACGGGGAGGACGTCAGCGTTCGCGGCGCCAGCGTCTTCCGGAACGGCAGCTGCCTGGTGAACGGGCGGACGCTCGAGGCCGAAGAGCTCGCCCGGGCGCTGGCCGAGCAGCAGGGCCGGGTGACCGAGGCGCTCGAGGGCTTCGCGGAGAACACGCTCCGCTACCTGCTCGACGAGGGGCGGCTGCTCGCCGAGGGCGTCGAGTTTCCAGCGCTCGAGACGCGCTTCCGCGACCGGCACGCGCTCGTCGTCGCGCGCGGCCCGGGCTACAAGCGCGATCTCGCGATCGTCCGGCCCTACGTGCGGGACTTCAAGCCGGTGCTCATCGGCGTCGACGGTGGCGCCGACGCGCTGCTGGCAGGCGGGATGACGCCGAACGTGATCGTCGGCGACATGGACTCGGTCTCCGACGGCGCCCTGCGCTGCGGAGCTGAGCTGATGGTTCACGCGTACCGTGACGGCGAAGCGCCCGGCGCGCCGCGGCTCGAGCGGCTCGGCTTGCGGTACTCGTCGGTCTCGGCGCCCGGGATCAGCGAGGACATTGCGCTGCTGCTCGCCTTCGAGAAGGGCGCCGAGCTGATCGTCGCCGTCGGCACGCACTTCAACCTGACCGAGTTCCTCGAGCGCGACCGCGCGGGCATGTCCTCGACGTTCGTCACGCGGCTCAAGGTGGGGGAGATCCTGATCGACGCGAAGGGCGTCTCCCGCCTGGTCAGCCGCCAGGTCGGGCTCTGGCCGCTGATCCTGTTCGCCGCCGCCGGGCTCGGGGCGGTCGTGGTGGCGATCGTCGCCTCGCCCGGCCTGCGGCACTTCATCGGACTGCTCAGCCAGCGGATCCGTGACCTGCTCGGCCTCGGGTAGCGTCGAGCCGCCATGCCGAGCTACACCGCCCGCAAGGAGCTCCTCGCCCCGCTGGAGGACGTCTGGCTCTTCCTGGCCGAGCCACGGCATCTGTCCGACTGGTGGCCTGGGGTCGCCGCCGTCACGCCCGACCGCCGCGGCCTTGCCCCCGGCGCGCGCTGGAAGCTGCACGCCCCGATGCGGCCCTCGCTGCTGCGCCGGCCCGCCTCCGAGTCCATGCTGCAAGTGATCGAGGTCGAGCCGCCGATGCGCGCCACCTGGTACATGACCACCGAGCGCCTGGATGTCGAGATCGCGCTCGAGGACGCAGGCAACCATCACACGAACGTCGAGCTGACGGTCAGCGGGCCGTTCCTAGTCGGACTGCGCCGTTCGTTCCCGCGGACCGCGCTCAATCGCCTCTACGCCCTGTGCCAGACTGCCGCCGAGCTCTAGTGCCCTTCCAGGCAGCACATGTCCGCCTCTGGCCCGCGATCACGCTGCGCCAGGAACCACCCTCGCCCTTGCCGAGGCAGTCAGCCTCGGCTGCGGACGAGTGCGGCCCCTGGCTTGGTGCTCGCGACCCAGAGGGTGGACGGCACTACCTGAAAGGGCACTGATGTTCGACCTCCGCTACCACGTCGCCTCGCTGGCGGCCGTCTTCCTCGCGCTGATCATCGGGATCCTGGTCGGCGTCGGCATCTCCGACAGCGGCGTCGTCGACAGCGCGAAGACGAAATTCCTGCAGGACGAAGTCGCGAGCCTGCAGCGCCGCCTCGACAACAGGTCAACCCAGTCGGCCGACCGGGCGCGCGAGCGCGTGGCTGCCCAGACCTTCATCAACGAGACGTACCCGACGCTCGCGCACAACCGGCTGAAGGGCAAGCAGGTCGCCGTGGTCTTCGTCGGCTCGGTCGACCGTGGCACCCGCTCGTCGGTCACCCAGGCCCTGACCGACGCGGGCGCGCAGCAGGTGCGTCTGCGGGCGCTGAAGGTGCCGATCGACGTCAAGCAGTTCGAGACCGCGCTCAAAGGCCAGCCGGCGGCGAGGGGGCTGCGGGGCAAGGCGAACCTGGAGCGCCTGGGCCAGTCACTCGGTCAGGAGCTCGTGGTCGGCGGCGACACGCCGCTGCTCGACTCGCTTGCCAACGGTGCGTCCCTCGTCGAGGAGCAGCACGGGGGCAACAAGATGCCGGCGGACGGCGTGGTCGTGGTGCGCACCGTCGCCCCACAACACGGCGGGACGACGAAGTTCCTGCTCGGGCTGTACGAAGGCCTCGGGTCCAACGGCGTACCTGCCGTCGGCGCCGAGCAGACGGACGCGGCCGATTCGGCTACGGCGGTCTACCGGCAGGCGGGTCTCTCGACCGTGGACGACGTGGACACGTCGGTCGGACGGCTCGCCCTGATGCTGCTGCTCGCCGGGCAGCCCGCAGGCCATTACGGCGTCAAGGACTCGGCCTCGGACGGAGCCTTGCCGCCGCTGCCGGCCACAGCCGCTACTGCGGGTGGCTGAGCCGCTCGTCGTCCTGATCGCCGCGCGGGACGAGGAGGCGCGGATCGGGCAGACGGTCGAGGCGCTGCGGCGCGCGTTTCCGGAGGCGGAGGTCGTCGTCGCCGATGACGGCTCCCGCGACTCGACTGCCGCGGCGGCGGGGCGAGCTGGTGCGCGGGTCGTCCGGCTGCCGCGGCTGGGGAAGGGTCAGGCCCTGACGCTGGCCGAGCGCGAGGCGCCGCCCGGAGCGCTGCTCCTCTGCGACGCAGACCTCGAAGGCGACCTCGCGCCGCTGCTCGACGGGGCGGATCTCGCGATCGCGGACTTTGCGGAACGGCAGGGAGGCGGCTTCGGAGTTGCCAAGCGTGCCGCCCGCATGCTCGTCCGTGGTCTGAGCGGGTTCGAGGCGCGCGAGCCGCTCTCGGGCCAGCGCGCGCTCTCGCAGGCCGCCCGCGACGTCTGCTTCCCGCTCGCGCCGGGCTTCGGCTGCGAGGTGCGGATGACGATCGACGCAGTCCGTGCGGGCCTGCGGGTGGAAGAGCGCGAGCTGCCCCTGCGACACCGTGCGACCGCCCGTGACGCGGGCGGCTTCGCCCACCGGGCCCGGCAGCTGCTCGACGCGGTGCTCGCCTGCGGGCCGACGGCGGTCAACCACCGTGGGCTGCGCCTCCCGCTCGTCGGCGCACTTGTGGCCCTCGGCGGCAGCAAGGCACCGGCGCGTGTGCGCCTCGGCGTCGCCGGGATCACGCTGCTCGGCCTCGCCGACGACCTCTGGAGCGGTCCCGAGCGCGGCTTCCGAGCGCACCTCGCGAAGGGCTCGACCACTGGCGTCGCCAAGGCCGTCGGGATCCCGCTGGTCGCCCTCGCGACGACGCGCTCGCTGCGCAAGGCGACCCTCGTCGCGCTCGCCGCGAACGTGCTGAACCAGCTCGACACCCGTCCGGGCCGGGCGCTGAAGGCGTTCCTCGCCGGCGCGGCGCTCGTCCGCGGACCCGCGAAGAGCTACGGCCCGATCGCCGTCCTGCTCGCTCCCTACGATCTCCGCGAGATGACGATGCTCGGAGACGCAGGGGCGAACGCGCTGGGGGCCGTGCTAGGTTATGGCTCCGTGAGCAAGCTCACGGCCAGGGGTCAACTCTTTGCGATTGCAGCGCTCGCCGGTCTGACCGCCGCGGGCGAGGCCCGTTCGCTCGGCGACCTGATCGAGCGCACGCCCGTGCTGTCCCGCCTCGACCGGCTGGGGCGCGCGTAGTGGCGGCCCGGCGGCCGCCGAAGTACGTCTTCGTCACGGGCGGCGTCGTCTCGTCGCTCGGCAAGGGCATCACCGCCGCCTCGCTCGGCCGCCTGCTGAAGGCGCGCGGGCTGAAGGTGCAGGTGCAGAAGTTCGACCCGTACATCAACGTCGACCCGGGCACGATGAGCCCGTTCCAGCACGGCGAGGTGTTCGTCACCGAGGACGGCGCGGAGACCGATCTCGACATCGGCCACTACGAGCGCTTCATCGACGAGAACCTCTCGCGGACCTCGAACCACACCGCCGGCGCGGTCTGGGACCGCGTGATTCGCAAGGAGCGCAAGGGCGAGTACCTCGGCTCGACCGTGCAGGTGATCCCGCACATCACGAACGAGATCAAGGAGCGGATCCGGAGCGCGAGCGACGCCAGCGACTGCGACGTGGTCGTGACCGAGATCGGCGGCACCGTCGGCGACATCGAGTCGCTGCCGTTCATGGAGGCGATCCGCCAGTTCCGGCGCGAGGCCGGGCCCGAGAACGTCTGCTACGTCCACGTCACGCTGGTGCCGTTCATCGAGACGGCCGGCGAGCTGAAGACGAAGCCGACGCAGCACTCGGTCAACGAGCTGCGCCGGATCGGCGTCCACCCGGACATCATCGTCGCGCGCTCGCGCGACCCGATCTCCACTGACATCCGCGAGAAGATCGCCCTCTTCGCCGACCTCGACCCCGGCGCGGTGATCGCGAACCACGACGTGCCCGACCTCTACCTGGTGCCGTCGGCGCTGCAGGCCGAAGGCTTCGACCGGCTGGTCTGCGAGAAGCTCGGCCTGCCCGAGCGCGAGGCCGAGCTCGGTGAGTGGCTCGAGCTGACCGAGCGAATCCGCGCCGCGCGCGCCGGTGAGGTCGAGATCGCGCTCGTCGGCAAGTACGTCAAGCTGCAGGACGCCTACCTGTCGGTGCACGAAGCGCTCAAGCACGCGGGCGTCCACCACGGGTGCTCGGTGCGGGTGCGCTGGTTCGACGCGGAGGGGATGTCGCTCGAGGAGGCGCAGGCCGAGCTCGAGTCCGCAGACGGCGTGCTCGTCCCGGGCGGCTTCGGCTCGCGCGGCTGGGAGGGCAAGATCCTCGCCTGCCGCGTCGCGCGCGAACGGGACATCCCGTACCTCGGCATCTGTCTCGGGATGCACGTCGCCGTCAGCGAGTTCGCGCGGCACGTGGTCGGGCTCGACGGCGCCAACTCGACCGAGATGGATCCCGAGACGCCCTTTCCGGTGATCGACCTGCTTCCCGAGCAGAAGGAGATCGAGGACCTCGGCGGCACGATGCGCCTCGGCGCCCAGGCGGTCGAGCTCGCCGAGGGCACGCAGGCGCTCGCGGCCTACAACGAGCTGGTCGTCCACGAGCGGCACCGGCATCGCTACGAGGTGAACAACCAGTACCGGCAGCAGCTCGTCGACGCCGGGCTGGTCGTCTCGGGCACGTTCCAGGCGGGACGGCTCGTCGAGATCGTCGAGCTGCGCGATCACCCGTGGTTTGTCGCCAGCCAGTTCCACCCCGAGTTCAAGTCGCGCCCGACCCGGCCGGCTCCGCTCTTCCGCGACTTCGTCGGCGCGGCCTTCGCACGCTCACGCGAGCGCAGCGGGGCCGAGGCGATCGCGGCGACCTAGCTGTCGGGCCAGAGCACGGCCACGTAGTACGTGAGGCCGGCGATCTTCGTCTCCGCCGAGCGGTGGCGGAGGCTGCGGATGGTGCCGTCCCTGCCCCGCACGGTGGTGCGGCCGATCAGCTCGCCGGTCGCGATCATCGCCTCGAACTCGCCTTCCGCCTCGGGGTACTGCGCGATGTCCGTGACGCGGAGTTGGAGCAACTCTTCGCGCGTGTACCCGAGCAGCTGGCACGCGGTGGCGTTGGCGGCGACGTAGCGCATCTCGTCGTCGGCGACGAGGATCGCCACCGGCGCGTGCTCGACCGCCTCGCCTAGGAGGACGCTCTGGACGAGCGGCTCGGAGGTGCTCATGCGGTGAATGTACCGCGCCCGTCTACGATCGCCTAGTGGCCAGGCCGGAGTGGGCACCAGACGTCCTCGCGCTCTTCGTCGAGCTGGCGGCGCTGCCGAGCCCGCCGGGCGAGGAACGGGCGGTCGCCGACCGGGTGCACGACTACCTCTCGGCGCTCGGGCTCGAGGCCGATGAAGACGGGGCGGGGGCCGTGGTCGGCTCGACGATGGGGAACATCTATTGCCGGCTCGAGGGCTCGGCTGAGGGCGAGCGGGTGTTCTTCTGCGCCCACCTCGACACCGTCCCGCCCGAGGCGGCGATCGAGCCGGTTGTCGGCGAGGACGAGGTCGTTCGCAACGGCGCGGGCACGATCCTCGGCGCCGACGACAAGTCGGCGGTGGCGGCGATGCTCGAGGCGACGGCTCGCCTCGTCGAGGAAGGCCGGGAGCATGCCGGCGTGGAGCTGCTCTTCACGCCGAAGGAGGAGGTCGGCCTGCTCGGCGCGGCGGCGTTCGACGAGTCGCGGCTCGCGGCGAAGGTCGGCTACGTCTACGACCACGCGGGCCCCATCGGCGAGATCGTCCTCGGCGCGCCGCACCAGCAGAAGCTCGACGTTCGTTTCCACGGCCGCGCGGCGCACGCGGGCATGTATCCGGAGGAGGGCCGCTCCGCGATCGCGGCCGCGGCGCGCGCGATCGCGGATCTTCGGCTCGGCCGGCTCGACGAGGAGACCTCGGCCAACGTCGGCCGGATCTCGGGAGGCACGGCCCGGAACGTGGTGCCCGAGTGGTGCGAGTTCGCCGCCGAGGCACGCAGCCACGACGAGCGCAAGCTGGCCGACCTGATCCGCGAGATGGTCGACACGGTCACCTTCGCCGCGAGCCTCGAGGAAAGCGAGGTCGAGACGCAGGTCTCGGGCCTCTCGCGCGGTTACCGCTTCCGCCAGGACGACCTCGCCGTTCGACTCGCGGCCTCGGCGCTCGAGCGCGTGGGACGCGAACCGGCGTACATCTTCTCGGGCGGTGGCGCGGATGCGAACGTCTTCAACGAACGAGGCCTGCAGTGCGTCAACCTCGCCAACGGCATGACCGACATCCACACGCCGGACGAGCGGATCGCGGTCGCCGACCTGCACGAGATGGTCGACGTGACGCTGGCCCTCGTCGCGGCGGCGGGCGATGCCGCTTAGCCTGCGCCGCGGGCGGGTGACGGCGATCACCGAGCGGGACGACGCGCTCGTCAGGCTCGAGGTGGACGGAGTCGCGTGCGTCGCCTACCCCTCGCTGACCGGGCCGGTCGAGCTCGACGACGAGGTGCTCGTCAACGTGCAGGCGCGCGAGCTGGAGCTCGGCTCCGGCGGCTTCGACGTGCTCTACGCGAACCTGACGCGAGGGCTCGAGCTAGCGGCCGAGGAGGGCGCGCACGTGATGGCGCTGCCGTACACGCCGGTGCAACACGCTCGTGTTCACGTGGAGGAGGCGGGTGAGCTCGCCGACGGGCTCGGCGGCATGCCCGTCGTCTGCTGTTCGCTGCACAGCCAGGTCGTACCCGTCTGCGCCGCGCTCGACGGTCTGCGCGTCGCGTACGTCCAGCTGGGCGGGGGCGCGCTGCCCGTCTCGCTCTCGGATGCGGTTCGAGCGTTGCAGAAGCGCGGGCTCGTGGCGTCCACCATCGCGGTCGCGCCGTGCTTCGACGCCGACGCGCAGAGCGTCTCCGTCGCGTCGGCGCTCGCGTGGGCGCGGCTGGAGCACGACGTGGCGGTCTGCGCGATCGGGCCCGGGATCGTCGGCACCGGCAGTCGCTTCGGGCATGGCGGGCTCGCTGCCGCGGAGGCCGCGAACGCCGCGCTCGCGCTTGGGGGCCTGCCGGTGATCGCGGTGCGCGCGTCCGGCGCCGACGAGCGTGAGCGGCACCGTGGCGTTAGTCATCACACCGAGGCGGTGCTCGCGCTCGTCCGGGGCGACGCGGTCGTGGGCGAGGACGGAGACGGCTGGCGCGACGCCACCGCCGGCCTGCCGCTGTCGCACATGGGTCGTGGGCCCGACGAAGACCCGGCATTCTTCGCCGCGGCCTACGCCGCAGGCGTGGCCGCTCGCAAGCTCGCGGGCGACGCCTAGCCGTACTACGGTTCGCCCGGCCTCCTCCCCGAGGCGAGCGTATCCAGGGTCGGCGCGCGTGTCTGTGACGCTCCGTGCCGGAGGTGTGCCGGTTCTTCCACAGCTTGTGCGGCCGCCGAGAAGCTAGGGTTTTCGCCTCGATGAAGGTCGGAGTCGTCAAGGAGATCAAGCCGGACGAGTACCGGATCGCGCTGACCCCGGCCGGTGCGCGCGAGCTCGTCCAGCGCGGGCACGACGTGCTCGTCGAAACCGGCGCGGGCGAGGGCAGCTCGTTCCCCGACGACTCCTACCGGGCCGTCGGCGCCACGCTGGCCTCGGTCGACGAGGTGTGGAACGACGCCGAGCTCTTGCTGAAGGTGAAGGAGCCGCTCCCGAGCGAGTACCCGCTGCTGCGCGAGGGGCTCGTGCTCTTCACCTACCTCCACCTGGCGGCGAGCGAGGAGCTGACCCTGGCGCTCGCGGAAAGCGGCGCGGCCTGCGTCGCCTACGAGACCGTCGAGACCGACAATCGCGCGTTGCCGCTGCTGGCGCCCATGAGCGAGATCGCCGGCCGGCTCTCCGCCCAGGCCGGGGCGTACTTCCTCGAGAAGCCGCTCGGTGGCCGGGGGCTGCTGCTCGGAGGCGTGCCGGGCGTCGCGCCCGGTCGTGTGCTCGTGATCGGCGGCGGGATCGTCGGCTACAACGCGGCCGTGATCGCGCTCGGCCTGGGCGCGAGCGTCACCATTCTCGAGCGCTCGGTCGATCGCATGCGCCACCTCGACGAGATCCTCACCGGCCGCGTCAGCCTCGTGATGTCCTCGACGCTGCAGATCGAGGAGTCGATCGTCGAGGCGGACGTCGTCATCGGCGCCGTGCTCATCCCCGGTGCGGTCGCCCCGAGGCTGATCACGCGCGAGATGCTGGGCGCGATGAAGAACGGGTCAGTGCTTTGCGACGTCGCCATCGACCAGGGCGGCTGCGCGGAGACCTCACACCCGACGACGCACAGCGACCCGGTCTACGTCGTCGACGGGGTCACGCACTACTGCGTCGCCAACATGCCGGGCGCGGTGCCGATCACCTCGACGAAGGCGCTGACCAACGTCACCCTGCCGTACGTCGAGGCAATCGCCGACCACGGGCTGCGTGAAGCCGTCGCCCGCGATCGCGCGCTCGCCCGTGGCGTCAACGTGCTCGACGGGAAGGTCACGTACCGCGCAGTGGCCGAGGCGCACGGCCTCGAGTACCACCCGCTTGAGGACGTCCTGCCGCTCTCGCCCGTTTGAGGCGGGCTACTTGGCCGGGCTGATGCGCACGACGACCCAGGTCGTCGCGGCGGCGAGTGCGATCACGCACACGATGAAGACCAGCAGGCCGAGCAGTCCGAGGACGACGTCCATTACCGCCCTAGAATAGCCGCGTGCCGCGCGCTTGCGTGATCGTGCTGGACGCCGTGGGCGCGGGAGCGCTTCCGGATGCCGCTGCATACGGTGACGAGGGCTCCGACACGCTCGGCAATGTCGCGCGCGCCGTGGGCGGTCTCGACCTGCCAAACCTCGAGGCGCTCGGGCTCGGGAACATCGAGCCGCTCGAGGGCTGCCCTCCCCAGCCGGGCGCCCCGGCCGTCGCGGGCCGCCTGCTGGAGCGCTCGAAGGGCAAGGACACGACAGCGGGCCACTGGGAGCTGATGGGCGTCGTCACGGAGACGGCGTTCCCGACCTACCCGCAGGGCTTCCCGCACGACGTGATCGACCCGTTCATGCACCGCACCGGCCGCGGCGTGCTCGGCAACAAGGCGGCCTCGGGCACGGAGATCATCCAGGAGCTCGGCGAGGAGCATCAGCGTACGGGCAAGTGGATCGTCTACACGTCGGCGGATTCCGTCTTCCAGATTGCAGCGCACGAGGAGACGATCCCGCTCGAGGAGCTGTACGAGGGCTGCCGGATCGCGCGCCAGATCCTGACCGGCAAGCACGGGGTGGGGCGTGTGATCGCGCGGCCGTTCGTCGGCGAGCCCGGCCACTATGAGCGGACGGCGAACCGGCACGACTTCTCGCTGCAGCCGAAGCGCCCGAACTACCTGACGCTGGTGCGCGACTCCGGCAAGACCGTTCACGGCGTCGGCAAGATCGGCGACATCTTCGCCGGCCAGGACATCGACACGTCCCAGCCGACGCAGTCGAACATCGACGGGATCGTGCAGACCGAGGCGCTGCTGCGCGAGGTCGACGAGGGGCTGATCTTCGTGAACCTCGTCGAGACCGACATGCTCTGGGGCCATCGAAACGACCCGGTCAACTTCCACCGCTGCCTGCAGGACTTCGACCGCCGCCTGCCCGACCTGCTCGACGTCTTGCGCGACGGCGATCTCCTGATCCTCACCTCCGACCACGGCTGCGACCCGACCACGCCGTCCACCGACCACTCGCGCGAGCACGCGCTCCTGCTCGCCTACGTCCACGGTCGCAACGCGGCAGGGCGGATCTACGAGGACGGCGTGTTCTCGGACGTCGGCGCGACGGTCAACGCCTGGCTCGGCGACAAGCCCGGGCGCGGGCTGCCCGGGGAGCCGATTCTCGAGCCGTGAGCGCGGTCGCTCGGTATCTCGTGGACGATCTCGACGAGGCCGTCCGCTTCTACAGCGAGCGGCTGGGCTTTGGCGTGGGGAAGACCTTCGGCCCGGTGACGACCATGCACCGCGGCGATCTCGAGCTCTGGCTGAGCGGGCCGGGCAGCTCGGGCAGGGGGCAGGCAGGAGCCGTGCCGGGCGGTTGGAACAGGATCGTGCTCGACGTGCCGGAGCTGGAGGAGGCGGCCGCAGGGCTGACCGCGCGTGGCGAGCGGGTCGATGGGCCGGCGGGAAGCTGGCGCCTCGTCGAAGATCCGTGGGGCAACCCGATCGAGCTCTTCGAAGCGAAATGATGCGACTCAACGATCCCGAGCTGGTGCAGCGGCAGTACGCGACCGAAGACGGGCTGGCGACCCGGCGCGATGCGCAGGCCCGGTTCCTCGAGGGCACGAACGCCTTCGATATTGCGGTGGAGGCGGTGGTCCAGGCACGGCCGCGCAGGCTGCTCGAGGTCGGGTGCGGCATGGGCGAGTTCGCCGCGGCGGTCGCCGAACGGACGAATGCCGAAGTCGTGGCGACCGACCTCTCGCCGCGCATGGTCGAGCTTGCGTTGGCACGTGGCCTGGACGCGCGCGTCGCCGATGTGGAAGCGCTGGCGTTCGCCGACGCGGAGTTCGACTGCGTGGCTGCAAACTGGATGCTCTACCACGTGCCCGATGTCGACCGGGCGCTCGGCGAGCTCCGGCGCGTCCTCGAAGACGACGGGACGCTCGTCGCCACGACGATCGGCGCGGAGCACATGGCGGACGTCTGGGAGCTCGTCGGCTTCGGCTTGCCGCTACGCGAGTTCTCGCGCGAGAACGGCGAGCAGCTCCTACGCCGCCACTTTGCGACGGTCGAGCGGCAGGACGTCGATGCGGCCCTCGTCTTCCCCGACGAAACCGACGTGCACGGCTACGTCGAGTCGACGTACTTCGCCGACGCTGTGGCGCGGCCCCTGCCGAGCGTCGAGGCCCCCTTCCGTTCCCGGACGAGGACGACCGTGTTCGTCGCCCGCCCATGATCAGGCCGGCCGAGCTGATCGAGCGGAAGCGCGACGGCGGCGAGCTGTCGGCCGAGGAGTGGAACGAGCTGATGCTCGGCTACGCCCGCGACGAGGTGCCGGACTACCAGCTCGCGGCGCTCTCGATGGCGATCTTCTTCCGCGGGCTCACCCCGGAAGAGACCTACGACCTGACGAACGCGATGATCGCCACCGGCGACACGGTCGACCTGCACTCCGCGCTCGGCCGGAAGGTGGTCGACAAGCACTCGACCGGCGGCGTCGGCGACAAGACGTCGATCGCAGTCGGCCCGATTGTGGCGGCCTGCGGCGTGCCCTTCGCCAAGGCCAGCGGTCGCGGGCTCGGGCACACGGGCGGGACGCTGGACAAGCTCGAGTCGATCCCGGGCTTCCGCGTCGAGCTCTCGATCGACGAGTTCGTGGCGCAGGTGCGCGACGCCGGGATGGCCATCATCGGCGCGAGCGCGAACCTCGTCCCGGCAGACAAGAAGCTCTACGCGCTGCGCGACGTCACGGCCACGGTCGACAACTACTCGCTGATCGCGGCCAGCATCATGTCGAAGAAGATCGCCGCCGGCGCGGACGCGATCGTGCTGGATGTGAAGGTCGGCGACGGCGCGTTCATGAAGTCGATCGAGGATGCTCGCGCCCTCGCCGAGGCGATGCTCGATCTCGGCGCCCGCTCGGGCCGTGAGGTGGTGTGCCTGCTGACCGACATGGACCAGCCGCTTGGCCGGGCGGTCGGGAACGCACTCGAGATCCGAGAGGCGATCGCCACGGTCAAAGGCGAGGGGCCGGCCGATTTTCTCGAGCTCGTGCTCGCCGCGACATCGCGGCTGCTGGCGGTCTCCGACCTCGGCATCGACGAGCACGAGGGGCGCGTCCGCGCGCTGCAGGCGATCTCGGACGGCTCGGCGTTCGAGGCCTACGAGCGCTGGATCCGCGCCCAGGGCGGCGATCCCTCCGAGGACGCGCTCGCAACCGCGCCTGTCGTCCGGGAGGTGCCTTCCCCGTCGACCGGCTACGTCTCCGATCTGGGCGCGGTCGCGGTTGGCCAGGCGGCCCTTCATCTCGGGGCCGGCCGTCGCACCAAGGACGACACGATCGACCACTCCGTCGGGATCGTGCTCCACGCCAAGCCGGGGGACCGGGTGGCCGAGGGCGAGACCCTCGCCGAGATCCACGCCGCTACGGACGAGGCGGCCGCGGAGGCCGTTCCGGAGCTCCTGGCCGCATACGAGATCGCCGACGAGCCGCCCGCCGAGCGCTCGGTGATCCTCGACGTCCTGACCTAGGCCGCCCGGATTACGCTGGCGGCGTGCCCGAGCTGCCCGAAGTCGAGACCGTTCGCCGCCGCCTCGAGCCCGTGCTCGTCGGCCGTCGCTTCGACGGAGTCGAGATCCTCGACCCGCGCCTGACGCGGCCTGAGGACCCGCTCGAGGTAGCCGCCGAGCTCGTGGGCGAGCGGGTCGAGGCCGTCGCGCGCCGCGGGAAGTATCTAGTCATCCGCTTTGAGTCCGGCCGCGCCCTCCTCGTGCACCTGCGCATGACCGGGAGTCTGCTGCACGTCGGCGAGGTCTCCGAGGACGACCCGCACCGGCGTGCGGTGGTCGAGCTCGACGACGATACGACCCTGGTCTATCGCGACGTCCGCCGTTTCGGCACCTGGCTGCTCGCCGAGCCTGGCGAGGCCGAGCCGTACCTCGACGCGCGACTGGGCCGAGAGCCGCTCGCGCAGGCGTTCACGACCAAGCGTCTGGGTGAGACGCTGGCCGGCCGCCGGGCGCCGGTGAAGGCAGCGATCCTCGATCAGCGCCGGCTCGCCGGAGTCGGGAACATCTACGCCGACGAAGCGCTCTGGCGGGCGCGGATCCACCCCCAACGCCCGGCGGGCGAGCTCGGCGAGCACGAGCTGCGCGCGCTCCACCGAGGCATCCGCGCGGCGCTCAACGCGGGGATCGCGCGCCAGGGCGCGACGCTGCGCGACTACCGCACGCCGGACGGCGGCTCCGGCCGGATGCAGCACGAGTTCAAGGTCTACGGGCGCGAGGGGGAGCCGTGCGAACGCTGCGGGCGGCCGATCGAGAAGATCCGCGCCGCCGGCCGCGGCACCTGGTTCTGTCCAGGTTGTCAGCACGTTGCGAACAACTGATACGCGTACGCGTTTCGGAGAGGACGCGAGCGGCGATAGCTGATTGCGTCGGGGACGAGTGGGGGTCGACGCGGCGAGCGGGGCGGAAGCGCCCCGCTCACGCTATGCGGCGAGACGCTCGAGCTCGCCGCTGCGGTCGAGCTGCCAGAGCTCGGTGTAGCCGCCCACCGGCCGGCCGTCGATCAGGATCTGCGGCACGGTCCAACCGCCGGTGAGGTCGAGCAGGCGGCGTCGAAAGGCGGGGTCGTCGTCCAGCGAGATCTCCTCGAACGCGATCCCGCGCGCCTCGAGCAAGGTCTTCGCGCGGACGCAGTAGCCGCACCAGCGGGTCGTGTACATCTGCACCGTGGCCATGCGAGCGAGTTCCCCGGCCTGGGCCGGATCTACACTTGAGCGCGGGATGGCCGGCCGCTCCTATTCCACCGAGGCGGTGGTGCTGCGCTCGTTTCGCCTCGGCGAGGCGGACCGGGTGCTGCACGTCTACACGCTCGACCGCGGGCGCGTGGGTGCGGTCGCCAAGGGCGTCCGCAAGACGAAGTCCCGCTTCGGCGCGCGCCTCGAGCCGCTCAGCCATGTCGAGCTGCAGCTCCACCAGGGCAGCGGCGACCTGCAGACGGTCACCGGCGTCTCGCTGCTCGCCTCGCACCATGCCGCGCGCGAGCAGCCGTACCGCCTCAACGTCGGGCTCGTCGCGGCGGAGGCGATGTTGCGCCTGTTTCCCGAGCAGGAGGCGAACGAGCGCGCCTTCCGGGCGCTGGCGCGCTTCCTCGAGCTGCTCGACGAGCTCGAGCCGGCCGACGCGAGGCCGCAGGCGGACCCGCTGGCGCTCTCGTTCCAGCTCAAGCTGCTATGGCTCTCCGGCTACCTGCCGCACGTGACCAGCTGCGCCGACTGCGGCGCCGACACCGGGCTCGCGGGCTACTCGCCGCGCGCCGGCGGTGCGGTCTGCGCCGATTGCGCGAACGGGGCGCTACCGCTTTCGCACGAGGGGCTGCTCGGGATCGAAGGCCTCCTGCAGCGGCCGCTTGCCGAGGCGCACGAAGCCGGCCTGAGCGAACGCGCGGCGCGCGAGGCGCTCGGCGTGATCACCGCGTCGTACGAGTACCACGGCGGCTTCCGCCTCCGGACGCTCGCCTCCTGAAATAGACGAGCGGGCCCGGCCAGGGGCCCGCTGTCTCGGACAGGCGTCCACGGAAAGGACACCAACAGGACGGCTCGGCCGCTGGATTTCTTCCGGGCCTAGCGAGACCAGGGACGCTCGAGCGCGTCGTCGAGCCAGGCGCGCACGCCCTCGAGCGGCAGCCGCTCCTGCGCGAGCGAGTCGCGGTCGCGCACCGTGACCGTCCCGTCCTCGAGCGTCACGTCGTCGATCGTGAACGCCCACGGCGTCCCGATCTCGTCTTGCCGGCGGTAGCGGCGCCCGATGTTGCCGGCGTCGTCGTACTCGACCAGGTGGTGACGGCGGAGCTCCTCGTAGAGCTTGCGCGCCGGCTCGACCATCCCCGCGGCCTCCTTCGAGATCAGCGGCAGGATCGCGGCCTTCACCGGCGCGACGACCGGATGGAATCGCAGCACCGTGCGCTCGCGCTCCTCGACGACCTCCTCGTCGTAGGCGTCCACGAGCAGCGCGAGCAGAATCCGGTCGATCGACACCGCCGGCTCGATCACGAACGGCGTGTAGCGCGAGCCGTCCTGATCGACGTACTCGAGCTTGGTGCCCGACGCCTCGGTGTGCTGGCGAAGGTCGTAGTCGCCGCGGTTCGCGACGCCCTCGAGCTCCGACCAGCCGATCGGGTAGAGGTACTCGATGTCGCTCGTGGCGAGCGAGTAGTGCGAGCGCTCCTCCGGCCCGTGCTCGCGCACCCGCAGGTGCGACTCGCGCAGGCCGAGCCCGTGGTACCAGGCGAGCCGCGCGTCGATCCAGTAGGCGTGCCAGCGCTCGGCGTCGTCGGGCGGGACGAAGAACTCCATCTCCATCTGCTCGAACTCGCGCAGCCGGAAGAGAAAGTTCCCGGGCGTGATCTCGTTGCGGAACGACTTGCCGACCTGGGCGATTCCGAACGGCGGCCGCCGGCGCGCGAGCTGGAGGACGTTCTTGAAGTTGATGAAGATCCCCTGCGCCGTCTCGGGTCGCAGGTACGCCTTCGAGCCTTCCTCGGTGAGCGCGCCGACCGACGTCTCGAACATCAGGTTGAACTGCCGCGCCTCGGTCAGGTCGCAGTCCGGCGTCTCGCCGGGCTTCTTGCTCGGCTTGCGGCCGCAGTGCGAGTCCTCCAGCCGGTCGGCGCGAAACCGCAGCTTGCAGGTGCGGCAGTCGACGAGCGGGTCGGTGAACCCCTCGACGTGGCCCGAGGCCTCCCAGACCAGCGGGTTCAGGATCACCGCGGAGTCGAGCGCCACGATGTCGTCGCGCTCCTGCACCATCGAGTCGAACCAGCGCGAGCGGATGTTGTTCTTCGTCAGGACGCCGTAGTGGCCGTAGTCGTACGTCGAGCCGAGCCCGCCGTAGATCTCGGAAGAGGGGAAGACGAAGCCGCGCCGCCGGCAGAGCGAGACGATCTTGTCCATCGTGACGACGTCGGTCGACATGCGCTCTACGTTATCGGGGTCCCGCTTGACAGCCACCGACCTCCTGACGAGCATCGGAGGCGGAATGGCGATCAGGCGACGTCTGTTTGCGGCCTTTTACGACACCGTCAGCAAGGGGTCCGAGGAGGCCGGGCTGCGCGAGGAGCGACGCAAGCTGCTGGCCTCCGCCGAAGGGGTGACGCTCGAGATCGGCGCAGGAACCGGGCTCAATCTGGAGCACTACCCCGAGGCGGTGACGCGGCTGGTGCTGGCCGAGCCCGACGAGCACATGCGCCGCCGGCTCGAACGGCGCGCTGGAGAGGTGGTCCCGGCTGCGGAGATCGTCGACGCCGGCGCCGAGCGGCTTCCCTTCCCGGATGCGACGTTCGACACCGCCGTCGTGACCTTCGTGCTCTGCAGCGTCCCCGACCAGAAAGCCGCGCTGGAGGAGATCACGCGCGTCCTGAAGCCGAGCGGCCGGCTGCTCTTCCTCGAGCACGTCCGCTCCGACGACCCGGGCGTCGCGAAGTGGCAGGATCGCGTCAGGCCGCTCTACAACCTCGTCGGCTGCAACCCGAACCGCGAGACCCTCGCCGCGATCGAGGCGTCTGCCCTCGGGATCGAAACGGTCAGGCACGGCGAGGTTCCGAAGGCGCCCAAGGTCGAGCGCCCGTTGATCGTCGGCAGCGCCAGCCGCTGAGGCCGAAAGCGCCCCGGCGGTAGCCTCCCTGCCGGTGAACAGCCCTCCCGTCGAGCTGCATGTGATCTCCGACTCCACCGGCGAGACGGCGGTGCGGCTCGTGCACGCGCTCGAGGCCCAGTTCCCGGACCAGGAGTTCGAGGAGATCCGCCACCCGCGCGTCGAGACGGTGGACGACCTGCACCTGGCGCTCAACCGCGCGAAGGGGCGGCCGGCCGTGATCGTCTACACGCTCGTCCACCCGGAGCTGCGCGAGGCGGCGCGCACGATCTGCCGGCGCTACAAGCTCCACTACTGCGACCTGCTCGGCCATCCGATCGAGGCCGTCGCGCGGGTCGCCGGCGTCGCCGCGAAGATGACGCCCGGCGCGCGGCCGCCGCTGGATACCGCCTACTTCAAGCGGATCGCGGCGATCGAGTTCGCGGTCAAGTACGACGACGGCGTCGGCGCGGGCCTGCACGATGCGGACCTGGTGCTCGTCGGCGTCTCGCGCACCTCGAAGACGCCGCTCTCGATGTACCTCGGCTACCTCGGCTACAAGACCGCGAACGTGCCGGTCGTGAAGGGGATCGAGCCGCCCTCGGCGCTGTTCACGATCGACCCGACCAAGATCGTCGGCCTGACGATCGACGCGGAGCGGCTGCGCGAGATCCGGAAGCAGCGCGCGCGGCGACTCGGCGGCGGCGAGCGTGCCTACGCCGAGCTGCTCGAGATCTACGCCGAGCTGGAGGAGGCCGAGACGCTCCACCGCCGGCTCGGCTGCCCGGTGATCGAGATCTCGGACCTCTCGATCGAGGAAACGGCCGCGCGCGTGATCCGGCTCGTCGAGCGGCGCCGCGCCGAGGCCGGGACGCGGGAGCAAGCTCCCGTCCCGTGAGGCCGAAGCCGCCGGTACCGATCTGGCGCTGGGCGCTGTGGTGGTCGATCCTCGCCGCAGCCGTCGTCGTCTTCTACGTCCTGCTGACCCCGATCTGGATGGGCCTGCGAGCGCTCGCGTGGCTGGCGGACTTTCGCGCGCGGCGGCGGCCGGACTACGCGCCGCCCGTCAGGTAGGCAGCTTCGAGGCGAGCCACGGCGCGAGCTCGCTAAGGAAACCGGGGTCGACGGCGTGGGGAAGCGGGTACTCGCGGTAGAGCACCTCGCCGCCGGCGGCCTCGAGCAGGTCGCGCGCAGTGCGGCTGAACTCGACCGAGATCACCGGGTCGTAGGTGCCGTGGCCGATCGCGACGGGCGGCAAGGGCGGTTCCAGCGAGAGCTCGAAGCCGGGCACGGTCGGCATGAAGCCGCTCAGCGGGACGAGCGCATCGGGCCGGGGACGGCCTTCGCCGAGCCCGAGCGCGTAAGTCATCACCGCGCCCTGCGAGAAGCCGCCCAGCACAAGGTGCTCGAAGTCGAAGCCGTCGAGCCACTCCGCCACCGCCGCGTAGGTCTCGCGGAACGTGGCCGGATCCGGATAGCCGACCTCCTGAAAGGCGTACCAGTGCGCGCCGCCCGGCGGCAGCGAAAGCGGGCCACGCGGAGTGACGCCGAGCAGACGCCGTTGCGGGTCGAGCTCGTCGAGCAGCGGAAAGAGGTCGCGCTCGTCGGAGCCGCGGCCGTGGAAGAGAACGAGCAGGCCGGCCGGCTCTCCCTCGGCGGGCCGCTCCAGGTGGGCGATCGTCATTTACCGGAGCGAAGCGCGCGCGGATCCGGCAGCGGCGTCAGCACGTCGTCGAGCCGGTCGCGCAGATGCTCGTAGTTCGGCGGCAGCGAGAGGTGCTCGCCGAGCGACTCCAGCGGCTCGTCGGCCGTGAACCCCGGGCCGATCGTGGCGATCTCGAAGAGGACGCCGCTCGGCTCGCGGAAGTAGACCGACTTGAAGTAGTAACGGTCGATGACGGGCGTCGGGTGAGCGCCGCTCTCGGCGACGCGATGCTGCCAGGCCTCCTGCTCCTCGGTCGGTGAGGCCCAGGCCACGTGGTGCACGGTGCCCGCGCCGGGGACGCCGACCTCGTCGCTCTGGTCGTAGAGGTAGAGGCCGCCGCGGTGCTCGCCGCGCACCTCCCAGCCGATCTCGCCCTGTGGGTCGAATTCGAGCGTCTCCTCGAGGAAGCGCCGGCTCTGCTCCGGGTCGTGCGCGTAGGCACGGACGCCGTGGAAGCCCTGCAGCGCGAACTCCTTCGGCACCTCGGGATGGTCGGCGATCAGCGGCTCGTCGGGGCTCTCGCCGGGAATCAGCGCGTGCCGCAGGCCCTCGGGGTCGCGGAAGGCGAAGCTGCCGTCGGGGTAGCGCTCGCCCGCGATCCCCTCGTCGGCCAGGCGGCTTTCCCAGAAGTCGACGGCCTCGGGCGAGGCGACGCGCCAGCCGATCGTGTGCACCATTCCGGCGCCGGCCGTGCCCTGCCTCGCGCCCGGGTACTCGAAGAAGGTGACGTCGTTGCCCGGCGCGCCCTCCTCGTCGCCGTAGAAGAGGTGGTAGACGGTCGGGTCGTCCTGGTTGACGCTCTTCTTGACCAGGCGCAGGCCCAGGACTCGGGCGTAGAAGTCGACGTTGCGCGGAGCGTCGCCGGTGATCGCGGTGACGTGGTGCACGCCCTCGAGCTTCATGCGGCCAGCCTACCGAACGCCTGCCGGGCTCCAGGACGGGTCGATCACGCCGCTCACGTGGCCGATCCGCACCGGCTTGCCGCCGAAGGCTCGCATCACCATCAGCCAGGGCGCATGGCCCTGGCTGCGCACGTCGAAGCCGCTCGCGAAGGCGATCCGCGAGCCGTCCGGCGACCAGCTCGGATGCTCGTCGTCGGCCTTGCTGCGGGTCAGGCGCCTGAGCCCGCTTCCATCGGCGCCGACGACGTAAAGCTCGCCGCTCGGCGGGCACGAGGCGGCCGAGCAGGCGGGCGCGTTGGCGTCGTCGAAGGAGACGAAGGCGAGCCGCTTGCCGTCGGGCGACCACGCCGCCGAGAGGCCGTGCAGCCCGAGGCTGCGCACGTGCGAGCCGTCCTTGTCGGCCAGGTAGAGCGTCGCCTCGGCGAGCGGGCGGCTGACCGACTCGAGCCGCGAGAACGCGATCGTCGATCCGTCCGGCGACCAGGCGGCCGAGAGGTCGATCCCGTCGGCGAGCAGCGGCTCGAGGTGCCGGCCCGCGCCGTCCATCGTGAAGAGCGAGGCCGTCGGGGCGACGACCGACTGCACGACGCGCGTGAAGGCGATCCGCTTGCCGTCCGGCGAGAACGAGGGCATCGCATCGAACGGGCCGCTGGTCAGCTGTCGCGCCGCTCCGCCGCGCGCGGAGACCGCCATCAGTCGCATCCGGTCCGTCCCCCAGTAGGGCAGGTTCCGCTCGAAGACGAGGCTCCGGCCGCCGGGCGCCCAGACGGGCCCGGAGTCGCCGCCGAGCGCCTGCCTGGTCGGCGGCACCGTCAGCCGCTGCAGGCCGCCGCCGTCGGGCCGGACGGTGTAGAGGCTCGTCAGATCGCCGCTCACCCCGCCGAGGTCGCGTCCGAAGGCGATCCTGCTCCACGGGGCCGTGCCGCCCGCGCCCGCCGGCGCGCTCACGAGGCACGCTGCGAGGATCGCTAGCAGCAGGCGCTTCATCAGTTGAGCTTACGCCGAAGCACCTGTGGGAAGATTTCTCGCAATGCGAGGGAACGGGCGTTACGTCTATGGCTTCGACGAGCCTTCCGAGGGCGGCCGCGAGCTGCTCGGCGGCAAGGGCGTCGGCCTGGCCGAGATGACGCAGCTCGGCGTGCCCGTGCCATCCGGCTTCACGATCACGACCGACGCCTGCCGGGCCTACATGGCCAACGGCCAGCAGCTCCCCGCCGGGCTGCCCGAGGAGATCGAGCGGCACATCGACACGCTCGAGGGGCAGACCGGCAAGCGCTTCGGCGACCCGCAGGATCCGCTGCTCGTCTCCGTCCGCTCGGGCGCGGCGGTCTCGATGCCCGGGATGATGGACACGATCCTCAACCTCGGCCTGAACGACGATGCGGTCGAGGGCCTCGGCGCGACGACGGGCAACCCGCGCTTCGCCTACGACTCGTACCGGCGCCTGATCCAGATGTACGGCGAGGTCGTCGAGGGCGTCGACGCGCACCGCTTCGAGCAGGCGCTCAGCGATCTCAAGACCGAGCGCGGCGCACAGCAGGACGTCGAGCTCGACGCGAACGACCTGCGCGAGCTCGTCGGCACGTACAAGCAGATCTATGAGGACGAGACCGGCGCGCCGTTCCCGCAGGACGCACGCGATCAGCTCGCCCGCGCGGTGCGCGCCGTCTTCGACTCGTGGGACACGCCGCGGGCCCAGGTCTACCGCCGCGCGCACCGGATCCCGGACGACCTCGGCACCGCGGTCAACGTCGTCCAGATGGTCTTCGGCAACAAGGGCGAAGGGTCAGGCACCGGCGTCGCCTTCACACGCGACCCGTCGACCGGCGAGTCGGGCCTCTACGGCGAGTTCCTCGCCGACGCGCAGGGCGAGGACGTGGTCGCGGGGATCCGCACGCCCGAGCCGCTGGCGAACATGGAACAGCGGCTGCCGGAGGCGTTCGAGCAGCTGACCGAGACGATGAGCCGCCTCGAGCGGCACTACAAGGACGTCCAGGACATCGAGTTCACGGTCGAGGAGGGCCGGCTCTACCTGCTGCAGACCCGCTCGGCCAAGCGCACGGCCGCCGCGGCGCTGAAGGCCGCGGTGACGATGGTCGACGAGGGCCTGATCTCCCGCGAGGAGGCGGTGGCGCGGATCGACCCCGCGCAGCTCGACCAGCTGCTGCACCCGATGATCGACCCCTCCGCGCAGCTCGAGGTCGCCGCGCGGGGACTGAACGCGTCGCCCGGCGCGGCCTGTGGCGCGATCGTGCTCGACGCCGACCTGGCCGAGCAGCGCGGCAAGGCGGGGGAGAGCGTGATCCTCGTCCGCTGGGAGACGACCCCCGACGACATCCACGGCCTGATCCAGGCGGCCGGGATCCTGACCGCTCACGGCGGCATGACCTCCCACGCGGCCGTCGTCGCGCGCGGGATGGGCAAGCCTTGTGTCGCCGGCTGCGACGACCTGACGATCGACATCGAGCAACGGACGATCACGGTCGGGGGACAGACCCTCGCCGAGGGCGAGACGCTTACGATCGACGGCGGCACCGGCCGCGTGATCGTCGGCGCCGTCCCGCTCGTGCCGCCGCAGATCAACGAGGACTTCGAGACGATCCTGGGCTGGGCCGACGAGCTGCGCCGGATGAAGGTGCGCGCCAATGCGGACACGCCCGAGGACGCCGCCAAGGCCCGCGACTTCGGCGCTCAGGGGATCGGCCTCTGCCGCACCGAGCACATGTTCATGGCCGACGACCGGCTGCCGGTCGTGCGCGAGATGATCATGGCCTCGGGCGAGGACGAGCGCCGCACCGCGCTCGACAAGCTGCTGCCGCACCAGCAGGCCGACTTCGAGGGGATCTTCGAGGCGATGGCGGGCCTGCCGGTCACGATCCGGCTGCTCGACCCGCCGCTGCACGAGTTCCTGCCGCCGCTCGAGGAGGCGACGGACGAGCGGATGCGCGAGCGGATCAAGGCGCTGCAGGAGTCGAACCCGATGCTCGGCACGCGCGGGTGCCGCCTCGGCCTGCTCTGGCCGGAGATCTACGAGATGCAGGTGCGCGCGATCATCCGCGCCGCTGCCGCCGTCGAGGAGCGCACGGGCGACGCGCCGCTGGTCGAGATCATGCATCCGCTCGTCGGGTTCGCCGAGGAGCTGCACCGGCTGCGGGCGATCACCGTCGCGACTGCCAGCGAGGAGAGCGACACGGTCGAGTACCTCGTCGGCACGATGATCGAGCTACCGCGCGCGTGCATCCGCGCGGACGAGATCGCCGAGTACGCCGACTTCTTCTCGTTCGGCACGAACGATCTCACCCAGACCGCGCTCGGCTTCTCCCGCGATGACGCGGAAGGGAAGTTCCTGACGCGCTACCTCGAGGACGGCGTGCTCTCGCGCAACCCGTTCGAGTTCCTCGACCAGGAGGGCGTCGGCGACTTGATGCGGATCGCGGTCGAGCGCGGCCGCGGCGCCAAGGAGGACCTGAAGCTCGGCATCTGCGGCGAGCACGGCGGCGAGCCGGACTCGGTCGCCTTCTGCCACCGCCTGGGGCTCGACTACGTGAGCTGCTCGCCCTACCGCGTGCCGCTCGCGCGCCTCGCCGCGGCCCAGGCGTCGCTGAAGGAGTCCGGGATCGAGGCGGTCGCGGCCGGCGGGTAAGCCGGTTAGGCTCCCGCGCGGGGGATCCGCGAAAGGTAGGTCACATGAAGCGAGCGGCATTCATTTGCCTGCTTGCGGCGCTCGCGCTCGGCGTCGCCGGATGCGGAGGCGGGGGCAACAAGAGCTCGGAAACACGGGCAGCAAACCCGCAGGCGAAGGCGGCCTGTGACGGCTCGCCGCTCTCCGGCGCGCCAAACCTGCCACCGAGCTTCCCGATGGTCGAGAAGACGACGCTCACGAAGCAGTCGAAGCAGGGTCCCACGGAGCTCGTCGAGGGGTACTGGACGGGCGATGTCCAGGAGGCCCACGACGAGTACCTGAAGGAGCTCAAGGCTGCGGGCTACAAGATCCTGTTCGAGGAGGTCGAGGCTCCGAACGACTCGGAGATCTCCTGGAAGGGCGAGGGACGGTCCGGCCAGGTCGCGCTTCGGAACGACTGTGGCGGCGGCAAGATCTACGTGCACATCACGAACCGGCCGGCGTAAGACGGCCGTGCCGGCAGAGCCGGCACGGCCTCTCGGTCGGCGTCGCAAGCGACGCCTTGGCCGCGACGCAAACTGGCTGCTCAGCTCGAGCCGCGATTCCCCTGTCGAGGGATCGCGGCTCGTGCCGTTTGCGCCGATTTCAGTCGCAACACGGTGGTGCGGCACGCCACTCGCTTAGGAGGTGCCGCTCTCGTGAATCCTCAAGAGTCCCGCATCAAGGCCACCGCCGCGCTGTTCCTGACCGTCTCGCTCTTCCTCGTCCGCGGCGCGCACGCGGCTCCGCCGGCCGGCGCGTGCACGATCGTCGGCACGCCGGGGGCGGACCTGCTCTTCGGAACGCCTCGCCACGACGTGATCTGTGGGCTCGGCGGCAACGACGTGCTCGACGGCGCCGGCGGCAACGACGTGCTCAAGGGCGGCCCCGGAGCCGATCTACTGAACGGCGGCGACGGCAGCGACGTCCTCTTCGGCGGGGCGGGCGACGACAAGCTCCAGGGCGACACTGGCCGCGACCGGGTCTACGGCGGCGCCGGCAACGACACGATCTTCGCCTGGGACGGCTTCGCCGATGTCGTCGACGGCGGCCTCGGGACGGACAAGGCCTTCAGGGACAAGCTCGACCATGTGTACTCGGTCGAGCGCTCTGGCTAGGCCGCGTAGCCGCGGACCTTGAAGTACGCGACGGCGATGCTCGCGAGGCCGACCCCTAGCACGCCGGCGATCCCCCACAGCCCGACGCGGCTGTAGGCGGCGTGGCTGCGGCCGAACTTCGAGAAGATCAGCGTGCAGAGGATCCCGCCGATCAGGCCTCCAATGTGGCCGCCGATCGAGATGCCGGAGATCGCGAAGCTGAGCACCAGGTTGATCAGGATCAGGCCCATCGCCGAGCCGCCGAGCACGTAGTTCCGCTGGCGCTCGAGGATCAGCGCCGCCCCGAGCAGACCGAAGAGCGCACCCGAAGCGCCGACGGTCGGCGCGAGCGGCGTCCAGACGAGCGCACCGGCCGAGCCTGCGAGCGCAGAGACGATGTAGAGCAGCAAGAAGCGGCCACGTCCGAGCGCCTGCTCGACCGCGGTGCCGACGAACCAGAGGAAGTACATGTTGAAGGCGATGTGGATCAGGTTCGCGTGCAGGAACGCGCTCGTGAACAGGCGCCACCAGTCGCCGTTCGCCACCGCCGGCCCGAAGAGCTCCCAATTGAAAAAGAGTCGTCCGCCGGGCGAGTTCAACCCGTTTCCCTGGAAGGCCGTGATCAGGTAGACGGCGATGTTGATCGCCAGCAGCGATTTCGTCACGAGCGCGCCCGTACCCTCGAAGGCGCCGCGCCGGACGCTCGAGCTGATCCGGCTCGCGCCCTGCGGCTTGCCGGAGTGCTCGGGGCAGCGCTGGCCGACCGGCGCGGGCGTCATGCACTCGGCGCAGATCGGACGGCCGCACTCCGAGCAGGAGACGAACGTCTCGCGGTTGGGATGTCGATAGCAGTAGGCCACTGGGGAAGACCTGAAGTAGCGTAGTGCGGCGATGCGCTGTCACGTCGCTCTCACCCCCGTCGAGGCGGCCGCGGCGCCGCTCGGGATCGTCGTCGACGTGATGCGGGCCACCTCGACGATCGCGCAGGCGCTCGCGGGCGGGTACCAGCGCGTGCTCTGCTGCGCCGAGATCGAGGACGCGCTCGCGCTGAAGGCCGAGCTCGGCGACGAGGCGATCACGGGAGGCGAGCGCGAAGCGCAGCGCGTCGAGGCGTTCGACGCCGGCGCCTCGCCACGCGAGTTCCGCGAGCCGCGGGCGGAGACGCTGATCCTCTCGACCACCAACGGCACGCGCTCGATCGTCGCCGCCGCCGAGGCCTGCGACCAGGTCGTGCTCGGCGCGCTGCTGAACCTCGACGCGGTGGCCGCGCACGCGCGAGAGAGCGGGGTGGACTACACCGTGGACTGCGCCGGCTACAAGGGCGCCTTCGCGATCGACGACGCCTACTGCGCCGGCCGGATCGTCCGCCTCGCCGGCGGGGAGCGAACCGACGCGGCGATCGCGTGCGAGCTCGTGGCCGAGCGCTTCGCCAATCCGATCGACGGCATCAACGCGCGCACCTACGGCCCGCCCGGGCTCGAGGAGGACATCGCCTTCTGCGCGCAGGAGAGCATCCTCGACGTCGTGCCGCGCTTCAGCCGGATGGTCGGCCCGGCCGCAGAAGTCGTCGCCTAGCCGCATCCCAGCGCCAGCTCCCGTCGACATGGGTTCCGCCGAGCCAGCGGTCGACCGGTGCCTCCTCGACGCGATCGGCCTTGCCCGCCAGCACCTTGCGGCCGAGCGGCGTCAGCGTCACCTGCTCGGACAGGAACTCCCGCGGCTCACCGAGCGGCGGCGGTGCCGGAAGCTCCTCGACCAGCGGCACGAGCTCGGCCAATCGCTTCCACGCCCACGCGTCGCCCAGGAATGCGGCCTCCTCGCGCGCCTGGCTCGCGACGAAGAGCTGCAGCGGCCGCTGCGGCCCGTCGAGCAGCGGCTCGAGCAGCTGCCGCTCCGTTCGAGAGAGGCCGGTGCGGGCGTCCGGAAGCTCCGCTAACAACCGCAGCAGCGCCGGGCCGAGGTGGGGGAGCGCCGGCGTGTCGCGGCCGGCCAGCTCGACGAGACCAGTCGGCTCCGGGGCTCGGAACGCGTCCCACGCCTCGCGGGCGAGCGCGCGCGTGTGCAGCGTCACGGGCCGGCGCTGCGGCCAGAGCGCCTCCAGCCCGTCCGGCGGCAGCGGCCCGAGGTCGGCGTCCGCCTGGATCAGCTCGAGCCGCGAGTCGCCTGCGAGCGCCAGCGCCTGCACCAGCTGCAGCTGGTCGTAGAGGTCGCGCTCGAACCAGAGGACGACGTCGGTCTCGCCCTCGAGCGCCGCCTCGAAGAGCCGGTCGCGCCGCTCGAACGACTCCAGCAGCGAGCGCTCCGAGCCCCAGCCGCATTCGCTGAGGAACCGTGCCCGCACCGTTCGCAGCTCGGCCGCCGGCACGTCCGGCACCGGGCCTTCGTGGAGCACGTCCTGCCACGAGAGCACCGCGCCGCCGAGCGTCGTCTGCCGCAGCGTGTTGCCGGCGCTCTCGCCGTTGGTCACGTGGAGCAGCGGCCCGAGCCGCGGGTCGCGCCCGCCGCGCGCGAGGAAGGCCGCGCCGCAGGTGCAGTGGTCGAGCGAGTCGCAGGCGCACCCGACGACCCGCGCGAGCTCCTCGCGCACGCGCCGCAGGCTCGCGATCCGCTCGTCGATCTCGTCCAGCTTCTGTGCGACCCGCGTCCGCACGCCTTCGTGCGCCCGGCCACCGCCCGTCAACCGCGAGTGCTCTTCGATCTCCTCGAGCGTGAAGCCGAGCCGCTGCGCCTCCTTGACGGCCTTGACGAAGCGCACCGTCTCCTCGTCGTACTCGCGGTGGCCGTTGATCCCGCGCGGCGGCTCGTCGAGCAGGCCCCGCCGCTCGTAGTAGCGCAGGGTCTCGACGTTCACCCCGGCGCGTCTGGCGACCTCTCCGATCCGCATGCTGACGCCATTGTGGACCCGTACCGAGGTACGGATGTCAAGTGGTCTGCTTACCTCACGGCTCACCCGTCGAGAGGAGACACGATGCAGATCACGAGGAACAGCCTGGAGACGATGCCCGGGCCGAGCGAGTGGTTCACCGGCGCGGTCTTCCTCGACTCCGTCGCAGCTCCCTCGGAAGCGACCCGGCTGAACGCGACCAGCGTCCACTTCACGCCCGGCGCGCGCACCGCCTGGCACACGCATCCGAACGGCCAGACGATCTGGGTCACGGAAGGGATCGGCCATTGCCAGCGGCGCGGGGGCGAGGTGGAGGTGATCCGCCCCGGCGACCGCGTCTTCTTCGAGCCCGGCGAGGAGCACTGGCACGGCGCGGCGGCGACGCGGTTCATGACGCATCTGGCGCTGGTCGAGGTCGACGACGAGGGCCATCCCGCGACGTGGGGCGATCACGTCACCGACGAGGAGTACGCGGCGGCCCCGCCGGTCTAGGCGGGCCTTACGAGCCGGCGTGCAAAGCGCACGACGCCGTAGCCGACCGCGCCGGCCGCGGCCGTGGCGAGCGCGAGCAGATTGGTCGTGACGCACGTGCGGCAGGCGTTGCAGCAGACGGCGGCCGGCGCGGTCTCGCCGTACTTCGCGGCGACCTGCGCGGCTTTGCCTGTCCAGATCTGCTTCACGCTCCCAGTTTAGATGGCACGTACTTGACAGAGGAACGTGTGTTCGTGTAGAACATACGTTCCCATGATCGCCTGCCTCGTCATCCCCGGGTTCGAACTGCGCGTCGCGCTGCGGGAGCGGCCTCGGCTGCAGCTCGCGCCGGCCGCGCTCGCGCCCGAGCCGGGGGCCGAGGCGCTGCTCGGGCCGGTGACAGCCGTCGCCGAGACCGCGGGCGTGAAGCCGGGGATGCGGCTGGGGGAGGCACTGGGAACGTGCCCGTCGCTCCAGCTCGTCGATCCTGATCCCGCGGCCGCCGAGGAGGCGTGGGAGGGAATTGTCCGCGCGCTCGAGGACGCCGGTTTCTCGGTCGACTCGGCGTCGCCGGGCTGCGCGTACTTCGAGACGCGCGGGGTCGAGCGGCTCTACGGCGGGCTCGAGTCGGCGCTGAAGCGGGCGCTCATGGCGGCCGGGGCCGGCTGGGACGCGCGCGTGGGCGCAGCAACGCGGAAGTTCACCGCGCTGGCCGCGGCGAACGTCGCTCGCTCGGGGCAGGCGCTGGTCGTCTCCGACGAGCGGGCGCAGGAGTTCCTCGCGCCGCTGCCGATCGACCTGCTCGCGCTCGGCGCGCAGCGGCAGGAGGAGCTGAAGGAGCTTGGGGTCAAGAGGCTTGGCGAGCTTGCTGGGCTTCCGGGTGGCGCCGTCGCCGAACGACTGGGGCCGGACGGCCGGCGCGCCTGGGGCCTGGCGAGAGGCGGCTCGAAGCGGCGCGTGCGCGGGCGCAGGCCCCCGGCGGAGCTGGTCGAGTCGCTCGAGTTTCCGGAGGCGGTCGGCAATGAGCTCACGCTGCGGCGCTCGCTCGGCGTGCTCGTCGACCGGCTGCTCGCCCGGCAGGAACGCGGTGGGCGGGCCCTGCGCAAGCTCGCGCTTGCCGGGCGCCTGGTCGGCGGCGGCTCGTGGCGGCGGACGATCACCCTCCGCGATGCCACCGCCGATCCCGCCCGCCTGCGCGCCGCGCTCGGGCCGAAGCTGTCCGAGCTGCCTGCGCCTGCAGTGATGCTGCGGCTGGAGGCGCTCGTGCTCGCGGAGTCGGTCGGGAACCAGCTCGAGCTCGTCCGTCCCGAGGGTGACGAGCTGCGCGCCCACCTGAGCGAGGGCCTGCGCCAGGTCCGCGCCGGCACCGGCTCGGGATCTGTCTGCACCGTCGTCGAGGTCGCGCCATGGTCGCGCCTGCCCGAGCAGCGAGCACTCCTGGTTCCGCGCGACGACTGAACGCGCCTGTGGTCGTGCGCGTCGAAGCGCACGTCGACGGCTCGCCTAAACGCGTGAACCGCTCGCCGGTTGCGCTCGTGCGGGAGGAGTGGCGCGTGGTCGACCGCTGGTGGACCGAGGAGCCGGTCAGCCGACGCTACTTCGACGTCGTGCTCGCGGGCGGCGAGCGCGCGGTCGTGTTCCGCGACGAGGAGGTGGGCCGCTGGTTCAGCCAGCGCGGGACGTGAGGCTAACGGCGCAGGCGCTCGAGGAAGCCGGCGGGCGGGGCATGCAGGTTGAGCATGCGAATCGGCTCGAGCCCTGCGGGGCGGAAGCCGTGCACGGTTTCGGGCGGCGCAGCGACGAACGTCCCGGGCCCGACGATGCGCGGCTCGTCGCCGACGAGGAACTCGACCTCGCCCTCGAGCACGTAAAAGGCATCGGTGTGGTCGGTGTGGGTGTGCGGGTCGACGCCCTCGAACTCCGGCTGGAAGGTCATGTCGATCGCAGTCAGCTGCGGCAGGTCGCAGAGGACTCGGTGGGTGCTGACGTCGCTCTCGAGCGTCTCGGCCTGATCCGGCCGGGCGAAGACGGCGTCGGCGAACGGCCGGCCGCCGTCGGGTGGCGGGTCGTGCTGATCGAAGGACGGGTTGCGCCCGCGGATGTGATCGCCGAAGCCCGACGACGGGACGTGGAGATTGAGGAGGACGAACGGCTCGTCGCTCGCGTTGCGGAACGTGTGCAGCGTGTTCGGCGGCGCGGCCCCGAGCATGCCGGGCAGCGCCGTCACGACGTTCCGCTCGGCCCCGAGCGTGAGCTCAACCTCGCCCTCGAGCACGTAGAAGGCGTCGGTGTGGTGATGGTGGACGTGCTCCTCCGGCCCCTTCTCGCCGGGCCCGTAGCGAAACCAGGTCACGATCAGCTCGTCGAGCTCGCCGAGAATGCGGAGCGTCCGCTCTGGCCGGTCGGTGACGGTCTCGCCCTCGCCGGGCCGGGTTAGGAGCGGACGTTGGTCGTCGAGCTGCACGCCCATTCAGCGTATTCGTTCCTGGACGGTGCCTCGCTGCCGGAAGAGCTGGCGGCACGCGCGGCCGAGCTCGGCTACGAGGCGCTCGCGCTGACCGACCACGACGGGGTCTACGGCTCGCTCGAGTTCGCGCACGCGGCGAAGGCGTTCGGCGTTCGGCCGATCACCGGCGCCGAGGTGACGCTGGCGGATGGCTCACACGTGACGCTGCTCGTCGAGTCGGCAACCGGCTACGCGAACCTCTGCCGGCTGCTGACCGCGGCGCACGCGCACACCCGCGTCCGCCTGACCGAGCCTTCGCCGCCGTCGCTCGACGCCGCCCTCGTGGCCGAGCTGCACGAGGGCCTCGTCTGCCTCTCCGGTTGCGCGCGGCACGGGCTTGCGACGCGAAGCCCGAACGGCGCGGCGGCACTGGCACGGGCGTTCGGACGTGAACGCTTCTTCGTCGAGCTGCAGCGCCCGTTCGAGCGCGGCGACGCTCGGAGGCTCGCCGCGCTGCGCGACCTCGCCGAGGCGCTCGGCGTGCGGACGGTCGCGACCGGCGACGCCCATGCGCATCATTCACGCCGGGCCGAGCTTCAGGACGTGCTCGTCGCAATCCGCTGCCGCACCTCGCTCGACGGCTGCGAGCCGGAGCGCCGCGGCAACCACGAGAGCGTGCTCCTGGAGCCCGCGCGGTGGGAGGAGCGCTTCCCGTATGACCGAGACGCGGTGGCGCGCACGGCCGAGCTCGCCGAGCGGCTCGAGTTCGACCTGACCGAGGACCTCGGCTATCGCTACCCGGACTTCTCCGACACCGGCGAGCCGGCGATCCGGCAGCTCGCGCGCGTCTGCGATCGCGCCTTCGCCGAGCGGTATGCAGACGCGAACGGCCACAAGCGCCGCGCGCGCCAACGGCTCGACGACGAGCTGAAGCTGATCGACGAGCTCGGCCTCGCCGGGTTCTTCCTGCTCCACTGGGAGGTGCTCGAGCTGGCGCGGGAGTGCGCTCTCGAGGTGCGCGGCGGCTCGGTCGCGCGCAACGTCCTGCCTCCGGGCCGCGGGCGCGGCAGCTCGGTCGGCTCGATCGTCTGCTACCTGACCGGCCTCTCGCACGTCGACCCGGTGCGGGCCGGGCTCTCGCTCGGGCGCTTCATCAACAGCGAGCTCACCTCGGTGCCGGACATCGACCTCGACTTCCCGCGCGACATCCGCGAGAAGCTGATCGTCGGGGTCTGCGAGCGCTACGGCCGCGAGCACTCGGCGCTCGTCGCGAGCTTCTCGACCTACCGCTCGCGCGGCGCGATCCGCGACGTGGGCAAGGCACTCGGCCTGCCTTTCGGCGAGCTCGAGCGGCTGGCGCGCCTGACCGACGGCAGCCCGTCTCGCGTCGGCGAGGAGCTGGCGAAGCTGCCGGACGCCGAGGCCAAGCGAGCGTCGCCGCGCTGGCGGGCGTTCGCCCGGCTCTGCGGCGAGATCGGCGGCCTGCCGCGGCACATCTCGCAGCACCCGGGCGGGATGGTGATCTCGACGCGGCCGCTGGTCGAGCTCGTCCCGGTGCAGCCTGCGGCGATGGAAGGCCGGCAGCTCTGCCAGTGGGACAAGGACTCGTGCGCGGACGCCGGCTTCCTCAAGATCGACCTGCTCGGGCTCGGGATGCTCTCGGCGGTCGAGGACTGCGTCGAGCAGATCGCGATCGAGCACGGCACGACGGTCGACCTCTCACGAGTGCCGCTGGACGACCCGGCCGTCTACGACGAGATCCAGGCGGCCGACACCGTCGGCGTCTTCCAGATCGAGAGCCGGGCGCAGATGCAGTCGCTGCTGCAGACCCGTCCCGAGAACCTGGACGACCTGACGATCCAGGTCGCGCTCGTGCGGCCGGGCCCGATCCAGGGCGGCGCCGTCCATCCGTTCATCGCCAATCGCCAGCGGCTGCGCGAGGACCCGGGATTCGTGCCGCCGAGCCACCACCCGCTGCTGGAAGAGCCGCTGCGTGAGACGCTCGGGGTGATCGTCTTCCAGGACCAGGTGCTCGCGGTCGCGACGGCGCTGGCCGGCTTTTCGATCGGCGAGGCCGAGGGGCTGCGGCGGGCGATGAGCCGGAAGCGCTCGCTCGAGGCGATCGAGGCGTTTCGCGGCCGCTTCGTCGAGGGCGCGGGCGCACAAGGCGTGAAGCCGGAGGTCGCGGACGCGGTCTTCGACAAGCTCGTCGGCTTCTCGGGCTTCGGCTTCCCGAAATCGCACGCGGCCGCGTTCGGGCTGCTCGCGTACCAGTCGGCGTGGTTGCGGCACCACTATCCGGCCGAGTTCCTCTGCGCGCTCCTGAACGCACAGCCGATGGGGTTCTATCCGCCGGCCTCGCTCGTCCGGGACGCACAACGGCGGGGGGTGGAGGTGCGATCGCCGGACGTCAACCTGAGCGGAGCGCGCTGCGCGCTCGAGGGCGAGGCGGTGCGGGTCGGGCTCTCGTACGTGCGCTCGCTCGGCGACGAAGAAGCGGCGGCGGTGGCAGGCGAGCGCGAGTGCAGAGGGCCGTTCGCGGGAGTGCGGGAGCTCGCGCAGCGAACCGGGCTCGACCCACCGCGGCTGGAGGCACTGGTGGCGTCCGGGGCGTGCGACTCGCTCGGCCGGCGGCGGGCGTTGCTCTGGGAGCTCGGCTTCGCGCCGCGCGCGCAGACGGTTCCGGGGAGCGGGGGCGAGGAGAGCCAGCTCGCGCTGCCGCTCGACCCGACGGCCGCGACTCCCGCCCTGCGCGAGCACTCGCCGTGGGAGCGGATGCTGGCCGACTACCGGACGACGAGCCTGTCGGTGGGCGTGCACCCACTGAAGCTGCTGCGCCCGCACCTGCCCAAGGGGACGCTCTCGAGCCTCGAGCTGGAGGAGGCGCGGGCGGGCAGCTCGGTGGCGGTTGCCGGAATGGCCGTCGCGCGGCAGCGCCCGGCGACGGCGAACGGTGTCGTCTTCATGCTGCTTGAGGACGAGCACGGGCAGGTGAACCTGATCGTCCCGCCGAGCGTGTACGAACGGTTCCGGCCGCTGGTGCGATCCGAGCCGCTGCTGCTCGCGCGCGGCCGGTTCGAGCGGGTCGACCGAAACCGAAACGTGCTCGTGCGCGAGCTCGAGTCACTCGGCGCGCTGGCCCGGCGCTGCGCCGATGAAGCCGACGTCTTCGGCTCGCTCCCCGCCGCCCACCACTTCGGCCACCGTTAGCCCAGGTCCGGATGAACCGACACCCCCACCCATTCAAAGGGTGGGGCTGAAACCCGCCTCCCTCGAGGTCGACGCTAGCCGGTTTTGGCGCACGTGTCTGTCACGGGTTCGTGCGAAGTGTGTGTCGATTCGTCCGCGGCGGTCGCGGCACGATGGCGGCGCCGACCGACAGAATCACCGAACGATGGAGCGCATCGACGGCTACGCGCCGATCCGCGAGTACGCGCTCGTCGGCGACGGGCGAACGAGCGCGCTGATCGCCAGGGACGGCTCGGTCGACTGGCTCTGCCTGCCGAATGCCGACTCACCGTCGGTGTTCGCGCGGCTGCTCGACGCCGAGCGCGGTGGCTCGTTCCGCCTCCAGCCGGTCGCGCCCTTCGAGGCCGAGCGCCGCTACCTCGACAACTCGAACGTGCTCGAGACGACGTTCGCGACCGCCGAGGGACGCGTGCGTGTGACCGACGCGATGACGCTCTCGGACAGCCAGCGGATCTCACCGATGCGGGAGCTCGTGCGGAAGGTCGAGGCGCTGGGCGGCACGGTTCCGCTGCGGTGGGCCTTCGAGCCACGCTTCGACTACGGACGTACAACGACGCGCATCGAGCGCCGTGTAGGCCGCTGGTCCGCGCACGCAGGGGCCGAGGCGCTCGTGCTCGGTCTTTCCGGCGCCGGCGAGGGCGACCTCCAGAACGGTGTGATCAGCGGCCAGCTGACGTTGGCGCCCGGCGAGAGCGCGGTGCTCTCGCTGGCCGGAGCCTCCCGCGAGCCGGCCGTGATCCCCGGTCGCGAGGACTCGGAGCGGCGGCTCGAGCTGACCAAGCGTTTCTGGCCCGAGTGGGCCGGCCGCCTCCGCTACGAGGGCGCGTGGCGCGACGCCGTCACCCGGAGCGCGTTGGCGCTCAAGCTGCTCACCTTCGCGCCGTCGGGAGCGATCGTCGCCGCGCCGACGACCTCGCTGCCGGAGTGGATCGGCGGAAGCCGCAACTGGGACTACCGCTTCACGTGGCTCCGCGACGCGAGCTTCACGCTCGACGCGTTGCTCAAGCTCGGCTACCACGACGAGGCCCATGCGTTCTTCTGGTGGCTGATGCACGCGTCGCGCCTGACGCAGCCCAGGCTCGAGGTGCTCTATCGCCTCGACGGCTCCGAGCGGGCCCGCGAGCACGAGCTGTCCGAGCTGTCGGGCTATCGCGGCTCACGGCCCGTGCGAATCGGCAATGGCGCCCGTGACCAGGTTCAGCTCGACGTCTACGGCGCGGTGCTGGAGGCGATCTGGCTCTACGCGCGCGCGGTTGGCCGGCTCGACGGGGACACCGGCAGGGAGGTCGCGCGCATCGCCGACTACGTCGAGACGCACTGGCACGACAAGGACAACGGGATCTGGGAGGTGCGCGCCGAGCGGGCGCACTACATCCAGTCGAAGGGTCTCTGCTGGGTCGCGCTCGACCGCGCCTGTGCCCTTGGCGCGGCCGGCCTGATCCCCGACCGCAGCGAGCGCTGGCGTGCCGCCGCCGACGAGCTGAAGGCGTGGGTGGACGAGCACGGGTGGGACGAGGAGCTGCAGAGCTACGTGCGCGCGCCGGACCTGCGTGAGGTCGACGCGAGCATGCTCACCCTGCCCGTGCTCGGCTACGAGAGCGAGCGGATGGACGCGACCATCGCCGCCGTCGACCGCGAGCTGCGTGAGGGCCCGTACGTGTACCGCTACCGCGGCGACGACGGCCTCGCGGGCAAAGAGGGCGCGTTCCTCACCTGCTCGTTCTGGCTCGCCGACGCATACGCCCGCACCGGTCGGCTCGACGACGCGAGGGCACTGATGGACGACCTCGTCGGCCTCGCGAACGACGTCGGGCTCTACTCGGAGGAGATCGACCCGCAGACGGGCGCGTTCCTGGGCAACTTCCCCCAGGCGCTGACGCACCTCGCGCTGATCAACGCTGCGGTCGCAATCACCGGGGCCGAGGCCAGGGAGCGTGCGGCGTGACGCTCTGGGGCGCGCTCGTCGGCGGAGCCGTCGGGACGATCGTGCTCACGAGCGGCCTGCGCCTTGCACAGGAGCTCGGGGTGACGCGGATGGACATCCCCTTGCTGCTCGGCACGATGTTCACCGACCGACGCGGCAAGGCGAGCGCCATCGGCTACGTGATCCACTTCGTCAACGGGCTCGTCTTCGCCCTCGCTTACTACGGGGTCTTTCGCGCGGTCGGGCATGCCGGGTGGCTCTTCGGCGCCGTGCTGGGGCTCGTCCACGCGTTGCTGGCAGGCGGGGTGCTATTGACGGTGCTACTGCCGGCCGTGCACCCGAGGATGGGCACGCCCTGGACCGATGCGGAGGAGACCCCGCTGCTCGAGGCGCCCGGGTTCCTCCTGCTCAACTACGGCCGGCGGACGGTGATCTGGACGGTGGTCGGCCACGTCGTCTACGGCGCGATCGTCGGCGGCTTCACCGCTCATCTCGGCTAGGTGTCCTCGATCTCGAGCCCGAAGCGCGGCAGCTGCTTCGCGACCGCGCGGTTGAACGCTTCCTCGTATTCCTCGGCGGTCTCCTCGTCGAGGGTGGAGGCGAAGTTGTCGCGCAAGCCGGCGAGGATCTCGGTCCCGTCTTCGACGAGCTCCTGGTAGTCGCCGAAGCGCTCCTCGGCCCCGTCGCGCTCGGCCCGGTCGTAGGCGAGCTCGGCGGCATCGCAGGCGTCCAGCAGCTCGAGGTTGTCGCGCACGAAGAGATCGAGCTGTCGCGAAATCACCTCGGCAAAGCGGCTCCGGCGCATTGCGCGTCTAAGGCGTCGCTTGCGATGCCGCTTCAGGAGCTGCGAGCGTTGCTTGCGGCTCCGTCTGAAACGACCGATCGCTGCGATCGAACGAATCCACCACGCGCTCTAGACTAGCCCGCCCCCGTGAGCCTGCTCGTCCGCACCTGGAACGTCTTCCACGGCAACGCGAGCCCGCCGGAGCGGCACGGGTTTCTGGAGCAGATGATCCGCCTGGCGAGCGAGGACCGGCCCGACGTCCTCTGCCTGCAGGAGCTGCCGGTCTGGGCTTTGAAGCGGCTCGAGGAGTGGAGCGGGATGCAGGCCTTCGGCGCGATCGCCGCGCGCCCGCTCCTGCGGAGCGTGGCCCTCGGCCGGCTGACGACGGCGATCAACCAGGGGCTGTTCCGCTCGGCGCTCACCGGCCAGGCGAACGCGATCTTGCTGCAGTCCGAGCTGCGCGTGGTCGGCGAGGATTCGGTCGTGCTCAACCCGCTTGCCTTCCGCCGCCGCATCTCGCGGGAGCTCCACCTCTCCCGCCGGACGCGCGCCAAGTGGGCCAAGGAGCGCCGGGTCTGCCAGGCCGTGCGGACCGACGGCCTGACCGTGGCGAACCTGCACGCGACCGGCCTCCCCGGTTGGCTCGTCGCCGACGCGGAGCTGCTGCGCGCGGCCGTCTTCGCGGACAGCGTCGCCGAGCCGGGCGACGTGCTCGTGCTGGCCGGCGACTTCAACCTGATCCGCGAGCGCTCGACGACACTGGCCGAGCTGGGGGAGTGGGGCTTCTCGAAGCCGATCTCGTGGATCGACCAGGTGCTCGTCCGCGGCGCCCCGAGCGGGCCGGCGCACCGTTGGCCCGACGAGCGTCGTCGTGTAGACGGCAAGCTCTTGTCCGACCATGCGCCGGTGGAGGTGACGATCGAATGACGTGGGAGGAGGCCCGGGCGCAGTTCCCGGTCTTCGAGCGCTACGCCTATTTGAACGCGGGCACGAACGGGCCGCTCGCCCGTGCAACGGGCGAGGCGATGGCCGAGCAGGAGCGGCAAGACGTCGAGCTCGGCCGCGGCGGCGGGCCCTACTTCGAGCGGGCGCTCGAGCTGCGCGACGAGCTACGGGCCAAGCTGGCGGCAGCGGTCGGCGCGGCGCCCGAGCTGCTCTCGCTGGCGACCTCGACCACGAACGGCTGCAACATCGTGCTCGCCGGGCTCGACCTCGGCCCCGACGACGAGGTGATCACGAGCGACGGCGAGCACTTCGGCCTGCTCGGCGCGCTCGCCGTCTCGCCCGCGCAGGTGCGCGTCGCGCCGATCCGGGAGCTGCCGCCGGAGGAGTCGCTCGAGGTGCTGCTCGGGCTGGTGACGCCGCACACCAAGCTGTTCGCGCTCTCGCACGTGTGCTGGATGACCGGCAACCGCTTCCCGGTCGAGGAGCTGAAGCAGGCGACCGGCGTGCCCGTGCTGGTGGACGGCGCGCAGTCGGCCGGGGCGCTCGACGTCGACGCGACGGTCTTCGACTTCTATGCCTTCTCGTGCCAGAAGTGGCTTTGCGGGCCCGATGCAACCGGCGGCCTCGTCGTCCGCGACCCCGAGGCGCTCCCCGTGACCGCGCCGAGCTACCTCTCGCAGCAGTCCTACGAGCCGACCGGCGCGTTCACGCCGCGTGAGGGCGCCGCCCGCTACGACTCGAACTGGACGCCCGTGCCGTCGCTGGCCGGCCTCTCGGCGGCGCTCGACCTCGCGCCGGAAGGACGCTTCGAGCGCGCGCTGGAGATGGCCGCGCGCTGCCGCAAGCTGCTCGCCGAGCGGGTCGTGACCGCGCCGGGACAAGGGACGCTCGTCGCCTTTCGCGTCGACGGCGACTCGTCCGAGCTCGTGCGCCGGCTCTACGAGCAGGGCGTGATCGTCCGCGACGTCCCGGGCCAGGGCTGGATCCGCGTCTCCTGCGGCTGGTGGACGAGCGACGAGGACCTGGAACGGCTAGTCGGCGGACTGCCGTAGACCGAGCTCGCCGGCGATCGGCCGCATCGCCTCGGTGACGAACCGGATGTGGTCGTCGAGCTCGACCCCGAGCTCCTCGGCGCCCTCGTAGACGTCCTGTCGGTTGACGCCCGCCGCGAAGGACGGTTGCTTGAGCTTCTTCTTGACCGACTTCGGCTCGAGCGTCGCGATCCCGTCGGGCCGCACGAGCCCGCAGGCGTGGATGAAGCCCGCGAGCTCGTCGCAGGCGAAGAGGGTCTTCTTCAGCGGGGTGTCCCGCGGCAGGTTGAGGTGGGAGGCGTGCGAGAGGACGCCGTCGACGACCTCGTCCGGCCAGCCCTCCTCGCGCAGGATCGGCGCACCGTCTTGCGGGTGCTTGTCGAGCGTCGGGTGCATCTCGTAGTCGAAGTCGTGCAGCAGCGCCGTCGCCCGCCAGAGCTCCTCGTCCTCTCCGAACTTCTGCGCGTAGGCGCCGACGGCGGCCTCGACGGCGAGCGCGTGGCGGAGCAGCGCCTCGCTCTTCGTGTAGCGATTCAGCGTCTCCCAGGCCTGCTCACGGGTCGGCTCCAAGGAGGGCTACGATAGCGCCCTCTTATGGCCCAGACCGCCGTCACCGACGCCGTCGCCGAGTCCTTCGTGATCGAGGGCGGGCAGCCCCTGAGCGGGCGCGTTCGCGCTGCCGGGAACAAGAACGGCGCCCTGCCGGTGCTCGCGGCCTGCCTGCTGACGAGCGAGCCGGTCGTGCTATCCAACATGCCGCGAATTCGCGACGTCGAGACGATGATCGCGCTGATCTCGGCGCTGGGCGCCGAGGCGGAGTGGACCGGCGAGAACGAGGTCCGTGTTCATGCCGCGGACGTCTCTTCGCACGAGCTGGACCCCGAGCTCGCGCGCCGGATCCGCGCCTCGTTCCTGCTCGCCGGCCCGCTGCTCGCGCGCCTCGGCCGGGCGAGCGTGCCGCCTCCGGGCGGTGACGTGATCGGCCGGCGTCGCCTCGATCCGCACATCCACGCCCTGGCCGAGCTGGGCGCGGAGATCGACATCGGCGACCGCTTCGAGCTGCGCACGTCAGGCCTGCGGGGCAAGCACATCTTCCTCGACGAAGCGAGCGTGATGGCGACCGAGAACACGGTCATGGCCGCCGTGCTGACCCCGGGTGAGACCGTGGTCGGCAATGCCGCCTGCGAGCCGCACATCCAGGACCTCTGCCGGTTCCTGGTCTCGCTCGGCGCGCGGATCGAGGGCATCGAGTCGAACGTGCTGCGCATCGAGGGCGTCGACTCGCTCTCCGGCGGCGAGTGGCGCATCTGCCCGGAGCACATCGAGGTCGGCAGCTTCATCGGCCTCGCCGCGGTCACCGGTGGCGACGTCACGATCGACGGGATCGACGCGAAGGACCTGGCGGCGATCCTCCCGATCTTCGAGCGGCTCGGCATTCACTGTGAGATCGAGGGCGACAGCCTGCGGGTCCCGCCCGACCAGGAGCTCGTGATCCAGGACGATCTCGGCGGCCAGATCCCGAAGGTCGAGGACGGGCCGTGGCCCGCCTTCCCGGCCGACCTGACGTCGATCGCGGTGATCGTCGCCACGCAGGCGCGAGGCACCGTGCTGATCTTCGAGAAGATGTTTGAGAGCCGCCTATTCTTCGTCGACAAGCTGGTCTCGATGGGGGCGCGGATCATCCTCTGCGACCCGCACCGGGCCGTCGTGACGGGGCCGACGAGGCTCTACGGGCAGCAGATGTCGAGCCCGGACATCCGCGCCGGGATGGCGATGCTGCTGGCCGCGCTGTGCGCCGAGGGCACGTCGACGATCGGGAACATCGGCGAGATCGACCGCGGCTACGAGCGCATCGACGAGCGGCTCCGCTCGCTCGGCGCGCGGATCGAGCGCATCGAGGCCTAGTGGCCGGCCGGTTGGGTCAGGCGGACGAGGCCGGGCGCATGCACGCGCGGGTCGACGTGGCCGGTTCCGGCGAGGCGAACGTCGCCACCGGGCTGCCGGTGCTCGACCACCTGCTCGGGCTGCTGGCCGAGTACGCGTCGTTCGACCTGATGCTCGAGATTGCGCCCGGGGACGCGGAGACCGAGGTCGCCGCAGCGGGCCGGGCGCTCGGCCAGGCGCTCGCCGGCGCGCTGGAGCAGAAGGGCGTCCGTGGCCACGGCTCGGCCGCCGTGCCCGCGGACGAGGCGCTCGCGCATGTCGTCGTCGAGGCGTCGGGGCGACCGCTGGTCGTTGCGAACGTCGACCTCAGCGACGCGCGCGTCGCCGGGCTCGCTCGGGACATCGTGGCGACGTTCCTGAACGCGTTGGCCGAGGGCGCGGGGCTCACGTTGCACGTCAGGCTGATCGAGGGCAGCGACCCCGACCACGTCCTCGAGGCGATCTTCAAGGCGCTGGGCGTCGCCCTTGCGCAGAGCTGCCGCCCGCGGCGGAGGGAGGACTGATGGAGAAGGAAGTCGTGCGCACCGAGGCCGCTCCGGCGCCGTTTCAGGGCGCTCCGTACTCGCAGGCGATCCGCGCGAACGGGTTCGTGTTCGTCTCGGGCCAGCTCGCGCTGCGACCGGACCACGCAGAGATCGTCGGCGAGGGAATCGCCGAGCAGACCGAGCAGGTCTTCGCGAACCTGCGTGCGATTTTGGAGGAAGCGGGCAGCGGGCTCGATCGCCTCGTCAAGACGACCGTCTTCCTGACCGACCTCGGCGACTTCGCGGGGATGAACGAGGTCTACGCGCGGCACGTTGGAGAGACGCCGCCCGCCCGCGCGACGATCGAGGTCTCCGCGCTGCCCTCGGGCGCGAAGCTCGAGATCGAGGCGATCGCGCTGGCCGGCTGAACCGCCGACGGGGTCTGAGTACGGTTCGCCCGGCCTCCTCCCCAAGGCGATCGTATGCCGGAACTTCGCACGTGTCAGTGACCGGAGCGCGTCGAGAGTGCGCCGCTTTGTCCCCAGGCCGGCGGCAGAATGGGCGGATGGGAGCGGACCGGATCGCTGACGCCCTGAGCCGCGACGAGCGGCTGCGGCCCGTGCTCGACGCGGTCTCGGCCGTCGGACGCGCGAGCGGGATCTACCTCGTCGGCGGCACGGTTCGGGACATCCTGCTCGGCGAGCCGGGCTTCGACGTCGACCTCGCCGTCGAGGGCGACGGACAGGAGTTCGCGCAGGCGCTCGCGCAGAAGCTGGCCGGCAGCGTGCGGCCCCACGACGCCTTCGGCACGGCCGTCGTCGAGTACGGAGAGGGCGACCACGTCGATGTGGTCACGGCCCGCAGCGAGCGCTACGAGTCGCCGGCCGCGCTCCCGAGCGTCGAGCCCTCGACGATCCAGGACGATCTCTTCCGGCGCGACTTCACGATCAACGCCATGGCCGTCGGGCTGACGGGCGACGCCGCCGGGCAGCTGGTCGACCCCTACGAGGGCAGGCGCGACCTCGAGGCGAGGACGATCCGCGTGCTCCACGACGGCTCGTTCATCGACGACCCGACGCGCCTCTTCCGGGCCATTCGCTACGCGAGCCGCTACGGCTTCGAGCTGGACGAGCACACGGCCGGGCTCGCCCGCGAGGCCGCCGGCTCCGGGCTCGTCGGCCGGCTCTCACCCGCGCGCTTGCGCGACGAGCTCGTCCTACTGCTCGACGAGCCTCGGGCCGACCGGTCGTTCGACCGTCTAGCGGAGCTCGGCGCGGATCGGGCGATTCGGCCCGACCTCGTCGCGAACGACGAGGCGCGCGTGCTGTTCGACCGACTGCGGGAGCTGCGCGACGGCTACGGGCTCGGCATCCCGTCGTGGCGTCTCGGCCTGGCCGCCCTTGCGCGCGGGGTCGCCGAGCCGCGCGCCTGGCTCGACGGCCTGAAGGTGCGACGGCAGGACGCGCAGGCGATCGCGGCGGCGATCACGGCAGGGCCCGAACTGGCCGAGCAGTTGCGCAAGCCACGCGAGCCCGCCGAGGTCGTCGCGCTCGCGGAGCCGTACCCGCCCGACGCGGCGCTCTTCGCGCTGGGGCTCGAGGACTCCGCGGCGCTGCGCGACTACTTCGAGCGGCTCCGCGACGTGCGGCTCGAGGTCGACGGAACCGACCTGGCCGAGCTGGGCCTCGCCGAGTCGCCGCGGGTTGGAGAGGTGCTGGCGGAGCTGCGCCGGCGGAAGCTGAACGGCGAGCTCGCTGGCCGCGAGTCGGAGCTCGCTGCGGCGATGGAGCTGATCGCCCAGTGATCCGCTGGGAGGACGCTCCCGGCCCGTACGAGGTCGTCTTCTCGACGCGAGCAGGCGGCGTCAGCGAAGGCCCGTTCGCCTCGCTGAACCTCGGCCGCGCGACCGCCGACGAGCCCGAGCGGGTGGACGAGAACCGCCGGCGCCTATGCGCGGAAGTCGGTGCCGACCCGGACGCGCTGGCGATGAACTACCAGCACCACTCGACCGACGTGCTCCGCGGCAAGGCCGGCTCGCGCGGCGAGCGCGGCGACGGGCTCTGGACGGACGAACGCGGGCTGCCGCTCCTGGCGCTGGCGGCCGACTGCCTCCCGATTGCGCTCGCACGGGCGAACGGGGGCACGCCGGCGCTCGCGGTCCTGCACGCCGGGTGGCGCGGCTTGCTCGGTGGGATCGCGTCGTCAGGCGTGCAGGCGCTCGGCGGCGGGCTCGTCTCGGCGATCGTCGGGCCGGGAATCGGGCCGTGCTGCTACGAGGTGGGGGAGGAGGTGGCCGCGCAGTTTCGCCGGGCCTTCGGGCTCGGGCTGGTGCGCGACGGGAAGCTCGACCTCTGGAGCGCCGCCGAGCGCTCGTTGCGCGCGGCCGGCTGCGTGCGCGTCGACCGCGTCGACCTCTGCACGGCGTGCGCGCCGGACCGCTTCTTCTCGCATCGCCGAGACGAGGGCGTGACGGGGCGGCAGGGAGTCATTGGCCTTATCGCCTGAGACCGTCCGCGCGAACTACGAGCGCATCCTCGCCGAGCTGGGGCCCGGGGTCACGATCGTCGCCGCGATCAAGTACGTCGCAGCCGAGGACCTCGGCGCGCTCGCGGAGGCCGGGATCGAGGTCGTCGGCGAGAACCGCGCGCAGGACCTGGTCGCCAAGCACGCCCTGCACGGCGGCGCCTTCCGCTGGCACTTCATCGGCCACCTACAGAGCCGGAAGGCGGCGACCGTCAACGAGCTCTGCGAGCTCTGCCACTCGCTCGCGAGCGAATCGGCGGCGAAGCGGCTGACGATCCCCGCCCTCGTCGAGGTCAACCTCTCGGGCGAGGAGACGAAGTCGGGGATCCCGGAGCCCGAGCTGGAGGACTTTCTGTCCGTCTACGGAAACGTGGTCGGCCTGATGACGATGCCGCCGGCCACGAACGACCCCGAGGGGTCACGCCCGTACTTCCGCCGCCTGCGCGAGCTGGCGGAGCGTCACGGCCTGCGCGAGCTGTCGATGGGTACGAGCCAGGACTACCGCGTGGCAGCCGACGAAGGGGCGACCATGGTCCGGCTGGGATCCGTTCTGTACGAGGGGTAACATCCGGAAATCATGGGATTTGCAGACGTTTGGAACCGCACGCTCGTCTACTTCGGGATCGCCGAGGAGGACGACGAGTGGGACGAGGACGGGTACCTGACCGAGGAGGACCTCGAGCGCACCTATAGCGAGCGCCCGAACGTCCGCCGGCTCACGCCGAGGGGCCGCCAGCGCGATTTCGACGACTGGACCGACCCGGATCCCGAGGAGGCCGCGCCGGCCACGGCCGTGCTGCGCCCGCGGAACAACCGCCGCTCCGCGCAGGCCGCCCCGTCGCCCGGGCCGATCGGCGCGATCCCGTCGGTGCAGGTGCATCTCGTCGTGCCGCGCAGCTTCAACGACGCGCAACAGATCGCGGACAAGTTCAAGGACGGGATCCCGGTGATCCTCAACCTCCAGGGAGCCGACTCGGAGCTGTCGAAGCGCCTGATCGACTTCACGAGCGGCCTCACCTACGCCCTCGACGGCGGCATGCAGCGCGTCGCCGACAAGGTCTTCTTGCTCACGCCGCGCAACGTGCAGGTCTCGGCCGAGGAACGAGCACGCCTGTTGGAGCGCGGGTTTTTCAACCAGGCCTAACGGCCAGGATTCGCGCGTGCCGACCCGAACTCAGGTCTGATGGCCACGCTTGCGCTGCTCGCTGACGCCGCCTCGACGGCGAACACGCTGATCGACACGTTCCTGTGGGTCTACATCCTGCTGCTGTTCGTGTACGTGCTCCTCTCGTGGGTGCGGCTGCCGTACACGGTCTGGGTGCGGCGGGTGACGGAGTTCCTGCGGGACGTCTGCGAGCCGTACCTGCGGATCTTCCGGCGGATCCTGCCGCCGTTCGGCCCGCTCGATCTCTCGCCGGTCGTGGCCCTGCTCGCGTTGGTCGCGCTGATGCGCGTTGTCGACGCGCTCTTCGCCCACTACTCCTGAGGAGGACGTCATGACCATCACGCCGGTGGAGCTTCACCACATACGCCTCAAGCGGGGCCTGCTCGGCTACCGTCGCGGGCCCGTCGACGAGCTGATCCTCGAGATCGCCGACTCGTTCGAGGAGGTCTGGCGGCAGCGCGCCGACTACGCCGACAAGATCGAGCAGCTCGAGGGCGAGCTCTCGCGTCACCGCGACCTCGAGTCGCTGCTGCGCACGACACTCGTCTCGGCCGAGAAATCCGCCCACGAGCTGAAGGACCAGGCGAAGCGCGAGGCCGAGCTGGTCGTCGGCGAGGCACACGCCGAAGCGCGAGAAGTCACGCGTGCAGCGGCCGCCGAGCGTGCGCGGCTGCTCGCCGACGCGCGCAAGGTGCGCGCGCTGCTGGAAGCCGCCCTCGACGCGGTCGAGGACGCAGAGGGCGACGCGCAGGCCGCCTGACCCCGAGTCCCCGAACCTATACTGGGTCGCAGTGAGCGCGGCCCTCGATCTCGACCATTTCCGCGACCGGCTTCTCGAGGAGCGCAAGCGCGTGCAGGACGCGCTCGAGTATCTGAAGAAGGACGACCAAGGCCTGCTCCAGGACGAGCGCGAGGAGATCCAGAGCGACAACCACCTCGCCGACGACGCCACCTCGACCTACGACCGCGAGCTCGATGCGACGCTCGAGGACAACGAGGAGCGGATGCTCGACGCGATCGACGCGGCCCTGAAGCGCATCGAGGAGGGCGCCTACGGCATCTGCAGCACACGCGGTGAGGCCATCGGGGAGGAGCGGCTCGAGGCGGTGCCGTGGACGACCCAGTGCATCGACTGCAAGCGCAAGGAGGAGCGGAGTTGAACGAGTCCGCGCCGCGGACCTACGACGTCCGCGTCGGCTCCAGCACGGACGCGCTGACGCCGGTCTCCGTCGCCGAGCGCTCGCTCGCGGCGCGTGCCCCTCAATGGGCCGGCCTCGGAGCGGTCGTGCTTGCCGCGATCGCGGCCGACCAGCTGACGAAGCTGATCGTCTCGACGCAGCTCGCCTTCGACGAGTCGCTGCACGTGCTCGGGCCCTTCGCGATCCACCACGTCCAGAACTCCGGCATCGCCTTCGGGCTCTTCTCGAGCGCGACGCCCGTGGTGACCGCGCTGACGGCGCTCGCGGTCGGCTGGATGCTCGTCTACTTCGCGCGGTCGGGCGCGCGGCACCCGGTCTTGCCGGTCGCGCTCGGCCTGCTGATCGGCGGCTCTACTTCGAACCTGATCGACCGCATCCGGCTCGGGCACGTGACGGACTTCCTCGACCTCAAGTACTGGCCGGCCTTCAACCTCGCAGACAGCTTCATCGTCGTCGGCGTCGCGATCCTGTTCCTCGCGTTGCTGAGCGGCGAGACACGCTGAGAGTCTCCGTTCCCGCCGAGGCCGCAGGGGAGCGGCTCGATCGCTTCCTCGCCTCGCTGCCGGCGGTGGGCTCGCGCGCCGCGGCCGAGCGGCTCGTGGAGGACGGCGCGGCGGTCGTGGACGGCGAGCGCCGGCCGAAGTCGTTCCGGCTCGAGGGTGGGGAGCAGGTGGAGCTGACCGTTCCGGAGCCCGTTTCCCACGAGCTCGAGCGCGAAGACGTGCCGCTCGGAATCGCCTGGGAGGACGAGCACCTCCTGGTCGTCGACAAGCCGGCCGGCGTCGTCGTCCATCCGTCGCCGGGCCACGCGAGCGGCACACTCGTGCACGGGCTCGTCGGCCTGGCCGCGGGTGGGGAGGACGAAGAGCGGCCGGGCATCGTCCACCGGCTCGACCGCGACACCTCGGGCCTGCTCGTCGTCGCCCGCAGCGAGGACGCCTACGTGAAGCTGCAGGAGCTGGTGCGAGCGCGGGAGCTCGAGCGGCGCTACAAGGCGCTCGTCCGCGGGCGGCCGCGCTCCTGGACCGGACGAATCGAGGCGCCGATCGGCCGCGACCGGCGCGAGCCGACGCGCCACTCGCTCGACACCGACACTCCGCGCGAGGCGATCACGCACTTCGAGGTCGAACGATTGCTCGACCGGCACGCGCTGCTCGACGTCCGGCTCGAGACCGGCCGTACACACCAGATCCGTGTCCACCTGGCGGCGATCGGGCTTCCGGTCGTGGGCGACCCGGTCTACGGCGTCCCCGACGAGCGGCTCAAGCGCCAGTTCCTGCATGCCTGGCGGCTCGCGTTCCCGCATCCGCTCAGCGGCGAGCGCGTCGAGGTGGAGTCGCCGCTACCGGCCGACCTTCAGGCCGCGCTGGCGCGCTTCGACTCGTAGAGCCGACGGTCGGCCAGCCGGAAGAGCGCGTCGGCGTCGGCAGCCTCGACCGGGAAGTGAGCGGTTCCGGCGCTGAAGGAGCACGCGACCGGCAGCTCGTCGTTGGCGAACAGCTCGTGCACGCGTTCGTTCAAGCGGGCGATCAACAGCGAGCCGGCCTCGTCGGCGGCCTCGACGAGGTACGCGGCGAACTCGTCGCCGCCCATCCGCCCGGCCAGGTCGGAGCCGCGCAGGGACTCGCGCAGGAGCCTGCCGAGCCGCTGCAGGACCTGGTCGCCGGCGGGGTGGCCGAGCGTGTCGTTGATCTCCTTGAAGCAGTCGAGGTCGAGAAAGACGAGCGAAAGGCCGTGGCCGTACCGGGTCGCGCGCTCCAGCTCGAGCTCCAGCTCGTGGACGAACGCCTGGTGGCGCAGCAGTCCCGTCAGCTGGTCGTGCCGGGCTTGGTAGGCGAGCTCGGAGGTCGCGCGGTCGAAGTACGCGACCACGCACTCCGTCACCAGCCGGTCGATCGTCGCGTTCAGGCGCTCCTCGACGGCGAGCATCTCGCCGGGACCGAGCTCCGTCGAGCGCCGGGCGACGAACGACCAGAGAACGCGTCGCAGGAGCAGGAACTCGGTCACGATCCCGCGTGGGTCGAAGCCGAGCGCCTCGCGCTGGCGGGCATGCTCACGCACCTGGGCGGCGAGCGGACTGCCGCGGCGCATCCGCTCCGGCTGCGGATCGACGAGCTCCCGCGAGAGCTCGCAGATGAAGGTGGGCATGTCGCCGAGCTGACCGAGACGACCGAGCCGCTGCAACGCCGGTATCTGGTCGTCGACCAGGCCTTCCTCGACGACTGCGAGCGCGAGCTCCCAGGCCGAGGCCTCGATCTCGGCGGCCAACTCCTCCAAGGCAGGTGGGGACGGACGGTTTTCCACGACGCTGGTGATGTGATCGACCGCAAAGGGCCAAACCTGAGCGATCGCTACACTTTCCGAACGTTTTCGTCCCCAACCCGGCGATCCGGGCGGGTGGCGGTGCCGGCGTCTGTGCGCCGGTTCCACCCGACTCCCGTCGGCGATCTACACCCAAAACCACCAGGAAGGAACGATCCATGGCAGTCAGCATGCGAGAGCTCCTGGAGGCCGGCGTCCATTTCGGCCACCAGACGCGCCGCTGGAACCCGAAGATGCGGCGTTTCATCTTCGGCGAGCGCGGCGGGATCTACATCATTGACCTGCAGAAGACGCTCGAGAGCCTCGAGGAGGCGCAGAGCTTCGTCCGCAACCTCGCCGAGCGGGGCGGCACCGTGCTCTTCGTCGGCACCAAGAAGCAGGCCCAGGACTCGGTCGCGGAAGAGGCCAAGCGCACCGGTATGCCGTATGTGAATCACCGCTGGCTCGGCGGCCTGCTCACCAACTGGCGCACGATCTCGGAGCGCATCGAGCACCTGCACGAGCTGCGGCGGCTGCGTGACGAGGGCCAGCTCGACCTGCTGCCGCCCAAGGAGCGGATCTCGATGCAGGCCGAGCTCGAGAAGCTCGAGGCGAACCTCGGCGGCGTCGCGGACATGCGCAAGCAGCCCGACGCGATCTTCATCGTCGACCTGCGCAAGGAGCAGCTCGCCGTGAAGGAAGCGCGCCGACTGGGGATGCCGGTGATCGCGCTCGTCGACACCAACTGCGACCCGGACGAGGCCGACTTCGTGATCCCGGGCAATGACGACGCGATCCGCTCGTGCAGCCTGATCGTGCACGCGCTCGGCGACTCGATCGCGGAGGGCAAGCAGCGCGCCAAGCCCGCCGACTTCGAGCCCGCGCCGGCCGAGGAGACGCAGCCCGAGCCCGAGGCTGCCGCGGAGCCCGAAGCTCCCGCGGAGCCGGAAGCTCCCGCGGAGCCCGAGGCCGAAGCGCCGCCCGAGCCGGCGGCGGAGCCGGAGCCCGTTCCCGTCCCCGACGCGCCGGAGGAGGGCTCGTGAGCCAGGTGCAGATCTCAGCGAGCCTCGTCAAGGAGCTTCGCGACCGAACGGGCGCCGGAATGATGGACGCCAAGCGGGCGCTCGAGGAGACCGCCGGCGACGTCGAGGCTGCCCAGCGGCTCCTGCGCGAGCAGGGCATGGCCGCCGCCGGCAAGAAGGCGGGCCGCGCGACAACCGAGGGCGAGGTCCTGGCCACCGTCTCCGGCACCGTCGGCGCGATCGTCGCCGTCGGCTGTGAGACCGAGCCCGTCTCCAAGAACGACGAGTTCCTCTCCTTCGCGGAAGCCGCGCTCGAGGCGGTCGAGACGGAAGGCCCGGATGGGCTCGTAGGCCTCGAAGAGCGCCGGCTCGAGCTGATCGCCAAGATCGGCGAGAACGTCGAGCTCGTCGGCGGGACGCGCATGGAGGCCGGCGAGGGCGAGCTGCTGGCCGAGTACGTGCATCCGCCGGCGAACAAGATCGGCGTGCTCGTCCGCGTCAAGGGCTCGGACGGCACTGCCGCGCGCAGGCTCGCGATGCACATCTCGTTCGCCGCGCCGCGCTATCGCAGCGTCGACGAGGTGCCTGCCGAGGAGCTGGCCAACGAGCGCTCGATCTACGAGAACCAGGCCGACGTCCAGTCGAAGCCGGAGGAGGTGCGGGCGAAGATCGTCGAGGGCCGCCTGCGCAAGGAGTTCCTCTCGGCCATCGCGCTGAGCGAGCAGTCGTGGATCCACGACCCGTCCCTCACGGCCGGCAAGGCGCTCGAGGAGGCCGGGCTCGAGGTGCTCGAGTTCGTCCGCTACGCGCTGGCCGAGTGACCGAGACCGCGTCTCCGGAGCAGTCCGCCGGCGAGGCGGGAACCGCTTTTCACCGCGTGCTGCTGAAGCTCTCGGGCGAGGCGTTGATGGGCGACCGGGCGTACGGCATCGATCCCGAGCGGATCGAGGCGCTCGCGGGCGAGATCGTCGAGGTGCAGCAGGACGGTCCCGAGCTGGCGATCGTTGTCGGGGCCGGGAACATCTACCGCGGGCTCGAGGCATCGGCGCAGGGGATCGACCGCGCCACCGCCGACTACGCCGGCATGCTGGCGACGCTCCTGAACGCGCTGCCGCTCCAGGACGCGCTCGAGCGGCGCGGCGCTCACACGCGCGTCATGTCCGCGCTCGCCGCCGCGGAGGTGGCCGAGCCGTACATCCGCCGCCGCGCGATCCGCCATCTCGAGAAGAAGCGCATCGTGATCTTCGCGGCCGGCACAGGCAACCCGTACTTCACCACCGACACCGCGGCCGCCTTGCGAGCGCTCGAGATCGGCGCGGAGGCGATTCTGATGGCCAAACACGCGGTTGCGGGCGTGCTCGACGGCGATCCCCGCGTCGACCCAAATGCGACGCTGCTGCCCGAGATCACCCATCTGCAGGCGATCGAGCGCGGCCTGAAGGTGATGGATACGACCGCGCTGTCTCTCTGCATGGACAACCGGCTGCCGATCTACGTCTTCGCCCTGGAACCTGGAAACATCCGTAGAGTCGTGCATGGCGAGCGGGTCGGCACCATCGTCTCGACCCCCTAGGCGCCGTCTTGCGGCGCCGACCAGAGAGGCCGTGCGGGCGTCGCCCGCTCGGCCGTCCAACACAGCTACTTGGAAAGAAACGGTCTGCATTCTTCAGGCGAGTTAGGCTCTAACGAGGAGGCCAGATGGCGATCGATGACCTGATTCAGGACGCGACGAGGCGGATGGACAAGTCCGTCGAGGCCGCGCAGAACGAGTTCTCGACGTTGCGCACCGGACGTGCCTCGCCGGCGCTTCTCGATCGCGTGCAGATCGACTACTACGGCCAGCAGACGCCCCTCAAGCAGCTGGCGACGATCGGGGCGCCGGAGCCGCGCCTGCTGACGATCCAGCCGTTCGACCCGGGCTCGGTCGCGACCATCGAGCGCGCGATCCAGGAGTCCGACCTCGGTCTCACGCCCTCGAATGACGGCAAGCTGATCCGACTACCGATCCCGCAGCTGACCGAGGAGCGGCGCAAGGAGCTCGTCAAGGTCGTGCGGAACATGGCGGAGGAGGGGAGGGTCGCCGTGCGCAACGTCCGCCGCGACGCGATCCACCACCTGAAGGAGCTGGTCGACAAGGGCGAGGCCGGCAGCGACGAGGAGCACCGGGCCGAGGAGCGCGTCCAGAAGCTCACGGACGACCACGTCCACGAGATCGACGAGCTGCTGAAGAAGAAGGAAGCGGAGATCATGGAGGTCTAGGCGCTGAAGGCGCCGAACCCCCTCACCGTGGAACGCGGAGCGCAAGAGGACAGCGCCCGCACCGTCGCGATCATCATGGACGGCAACGGCCGCTGGGCCGAGCGGCGCGGCCTGCCCGTCGCCGAAGGCCATCGTGCCGGCACGAAGGCGCTGCGCCGGACGGTCGAGGCGGCGATCGACCTCGGCGTCGAGACGCTGATCGTCTACGCCTTCTCGACCGAGAACTGGTCGCGGCCCGAGGCCGAGGTCGAGGACCTGATGGAGATCTTCGGCGAGACGATCGAGCGCGAGCTCCCCGACCTCGCCCGGCAAGGCGTTCGCGCCCGCTTCCTCGGCCGCCGCGACCGTGCGCCCAAGGAGTTGCGCGCGCAGATGGACGGCCTCGAGGCGGAGACTGCCAACAACGAACGGCTCAACCTCTGGATCGCGTTCGACTACGGCGGGCGAGCGGAGCTGGTCGAAGCGGCGCGGCGACTCGTCGAAGCCGGGGTCGAGCCCGACGAGGAGTCGCTGCGGGCGAATCTCTACGAGCCCGAGCTGCCCGACCCGGACCTGCTGATCCGGACGAGCGGCGAGCTTCGCATCTCGAACTTCCTGCTCTGGCAGCTGGCCTACTCGGAGCTTGTCTTCCTCGACGTGCTCTGGCCCGACTTCGGCAGCCGCGAGCTCGAGGACGCGCTCGCGGCCTACGCCCAGCGACGCCGCCGCTTCGGCGGCAGGTAGCGGTTGAGCCAGTTCTGGTCGCGCATCGTGGTGGCGGTCGTCGGGCTGCCGCTCGTCCTCTACGTCGTCTGGCTGGGCGGCGGCTGGCTGTTCGCGCTCGCCGTTGTCGCGGCCACGCTCGCGCTGCACGAGTTCTTCGGGATTGCGCGGCCGCTGCGGCCGCTCGTGCTCGCCGGCTACTCGGGCGCCTCGCTCGCGCTGCTCGGCGCCTGGCTCGGCGGCCCGCTCTGGATGACCGCCGGCTTCCTCATCACGCTCCCGCTCGCCTTCGTGCTGAAGGGGATCTCGCAGACGCGGCAGTCGCTGACGGTCGCGGTGGCGACGACCGTCTTCGGAGCGGCCTGGGTCGGTCTCGGCCTCGCGCACGTCCAGCTCATCCGCGAGCTCGAGCCCGCGAAGGACGGGCGGCTCGCGGTCTTCACCGTGCTGCTGGCGGTGTTCGCCTCGGACGCCATCGCCTACTTCGCCGGCCGGCTGCTCGGGCGACACCGGATGGCGCCGACGATCTCGCCGGGCAAGACGTGGGAGGGCCTCGCCGCCGGGACCGTGGTCGCGGTGCTCGTGCCGTTCTTCGCGCTCTACAACTCGGACTTCATGAACGTCTGGCAATCGCTCGTGCTCGGCGGCGTGATCGCGGTTGCGGCGCCGCTGGGCGACCTGTTCGAGTCGGCGGTCAAGCGCGACCTGAACGTCAAGGACAGCGGCCGCTTGCTCGCGGGGCACGGCGGCATGCTCGACCGGCTCGACTCGCACCTGTTCGCCGCAGTGGCCGCCTACTACACGATCCTGGCACTGCACTGATCCGGAACCGGGCTCCGGTCGTACACTTTGAGCAGATGACGAGAATCGCCCTCCTGGGGGCCACCGGCTCCATCGGCCGCCAGGCGCTCGAGATCGTCGGCGCCCACCCCGAGCTCGAGCTGGTGGCGGCTGCCTCGGGTTCGCAACCGATCGACGGGCTAGCCCCGCTGACCCAGGTCGGCGGCGACCTCACCGAGCTGCTCGACCGCGCCGAGCCGGACGTGGTGCTGAACGCGGTCGTCGGCTTCGCCGGCCTGCCCGCCACGCTCTGGGCGCTCGAGCACGGCGTCACGCTCGCCCTCGCCAACAAGGAGAGCCTCGTCGCTGCCGGTGAGCTGGCGCTGGCGGCGCAGCAGCGCGGCGGCGGTTTGCTGCTTCCGGTCGACAGCGAGCACTCGGCGGCGTTCCAGTGCCTCGAGGGGCGCGCGCCCGAACAGGTCGACTCACTCGTGCTCACCGGCTCGGGCGGCCCGTTCCGCCGGCGCACGCGCGAGGAGCTCGAGGACGTCGCGCCGGAGGAGGCGCTTGCGCACCCGACCTGGAGCATGGGCCCGAAGATCACGATCGACTCGGCCACGCTCGCCAACAAGGGCCTCGAGCTGATCGAGGCGCACTTCCTCTTCGGCATCCCGTACGCCCGGATCGAGGTGGTGCTGCAGCCGACCTCCGTCGTCCATGCGCTCGTCCGCTTCCGCGACGGCGCCTCGCTGGCGCATCTCGGCTACCCGGACATGCGCGTCCCGATCGCCTTCGCGCTCACCTATCCCGCGCGCGCGGCGACGCCGGTGCCGGCGCTCGACTTCTCCCAGGGCCTCGTGCTCGAGTTCGAGCCGCCAGACCTGGAGACGTTCCCGCTGCTCGCGCTCGCGCGCCAGGCCGGCGAGCGGGGCGGCACCTTCCCGTGCGCCTTCAATGCCGCCAACGAGGTTGCCGTCGCCGCGTTTCTCGAGGGACGCCTGTCGTTCCTCGCGGTCGCTGCGACCGTCGAAGAGACACTGGCGGAGGTGGACGGCGCACCCGCGCGCGATCTCGACGAGCTCCTCGAAGCCGACAGGGAAGCGCGCCGCCTCGCGGAAAGAGCATCCGTCGCGTGAGCATCCTCGTCGCCATCTTCGGGCTCGCCCTGCTGATCCTGATCCACGAGATGGGTCACTTCTTCACGGCGCGCGGGGTCGGGATGCGACCGCGGAAGTTCTACATCGGGTTCCCGCCGGCGGCGGTCAAGTGGAAGCGCAACGGGATCGAGTACGGCCTGGGCGTGATCCCGTTCGGCGGCTACGTGAAGATCCCCGGGATGCACCGGCCCGCGCCGTCTGACCTGGACGTGCACTTCGGGCCCGCGCTGTACGAGGAGCCGCGCCTGCTGACCGACGTGGAGCGCGCGAAGCGGCTCGTGGCCCGCGGCGCCTTCGACGAGGCGCGCGCCGCCGTGGCGACGCTCGGACAGGCAATCACGAGCGCCAAGCTCACGCCCAAGGCCCGTCGAGCCGCCGATCGCGGTTTGAGCGAGCTCGACGACGCGCTGGGCCCGGACGCCTACTGGCGGCAGCGCACCTGGAAGCGCCTGGCAGTGATCGCTGCCGGGCCGGGGACGAATCTCCTGTTCGCGGTCGTCCTGCTCGCCACCGTCTACATGCTCGGGATTCCCTCGGACGCCTCGCGTCGCGTCCAGGACGTGATCCCGAAGTCGCCCGCGGCGGTCGCGGGACTGCACGCCGGCGACCGGATCGTCGGCGTTAACCGCGTTCCCGCCTACGACTTCACCGACGTTCGCAACGCGATCCACAACAGCCAGGGCAAGGCGCTCGTGATCTCGGTCGTCCGTCACGGCCGCTACGTCGAGCTGCCCGCGGTGAAGCCCAGCAAGACGAACGGGGTCTACACGCTCGGGTTCCATCCGGCCGCGGTGCGCTACACGAGCTATAGCCCGCCGAGAGCGTTCGCGCTCGCCGCCGAGGACACCTGGCTCGTGACGAAGGCGATGGGGACCTGGCTCGGCCATATCGCGAACGGCTCCGGCCGCAAGGACGTCTCGACGCCCGTCGGGATCGTGCAGCAGTCGAGCAAGGCGGTTCAGCTCGGCTACCGCGAGTACCTGCAGGTGCTGGCGATCATCAGCCTCTCGCTCGCGCTCCTGAACCTACTACCGCTGCTGCCCCTGGACGGCGGGCACATGGTGTTCTCGATCGTCGAGGGGATCCGCGGCCGAGCGATTCAGCGCTCGGTCTACGAACGGGTCTCCGCCGTCGGCATCGCGCTCGTGCTGCTCCTCTTCTTCGTAGGGCTCTCGAACGACATCGGAAACATCCGCGGGGGCTAGACTCGGAGGGTGGCGAGCGAACGCTCCATCCACGTAGGCGGCGTCCAGATCGGCGGCGGTGCGCCCGTCGTCGTGCAGTCGATGACCCTGACGAAGACGCACGACGTCGAGGCGACGACCGCGCAGGTCGCCGCTCTTGCGTCCGCGGGCTGCGAGCTCGTGCGGGTGGCGGTGCCGAAGAGCGAGGACGCCGACGCGCTGCCGAAGATCGTCCGCCTTTCGCCGCTGCCGGTGATCGCAGACATCCACTTCAACGCGAGCCTGGCGCTGCGAGCGATCGAAGCGGGCGTGGCCGCGGTGCGCATCAACCCGGGCAACATCGGCGGGCCCGACAAGGTCGCCGAGGTCGTCCGCGCCGCGCAGCAGGCCGGCACGCCGATGCGGATCGGGGCCAACTCCGGCTCGCTGCCGAAGCACCTGGCCGAACTGGCCCAGCAGGATCAGGCGGAGGCGCTGGTCGAGGCGGCACTCGAGGAAGTGCGGCTGCTCGAGAGTCTCGGCTTCTACGACTTCAAGATCTCGGTCAAGTCGAGCCACGTGCCGACGATGATCCGCGCCTACCGGCTGCTCTCCTCGAAGGTTCCGTACCCGCTCCACCTCGGCGTGACCGAGGCGGGGACGCCGTTCTCGGGCTCGATCAAGAGCGCCGTCGGCATGGGCGCGCTGCTCGCGGACGGGATCGGCGACACGATGCGCGTCTCGCTGACCGCCGACCCGGTCGAGGAGGTCAAGACCGCCTTCGAGATCCTCAAGGCGCTCGGGCTGCGCGAGCGCGGCCCGATCATGATCGCCTGCCCGAGCTGCGGCCGCGACAACGTTGGGGTCCAGCAGCTGGCCGAGGTGGTCGAGGAACGGCTGCACACCTACCCCCAGCACTTCGAGGTCGCCGTGCTCGGCTGCGCGGTGAACGGACCGGGGGAGGCCGGCGACGCCGACTTCGGGATCGCCGGCGGCCGTGACGTCGGCTTCGTTTACGCCCACGGCCTCGTGCTGAAGAAGGTCTCCTCCGACATCCTCGTCGACGAGCTCTTCCACGAGATCGACAAGTGGATCGCCGACGGCATGCACCGCCCGAAGCGCTTGAAGATGGCCAAGCCGGCCGCCCTGGCGATGGCAGAAGCCTCGATGATCCCTCTGGAGTAGCCTCCTCCGGCAACGATGATCGCCCGGGCTTCTCAGCTTTTCGTACCAACCCTGCGTGACGACCCGGCCGACGCCGAGGCCGTCAGCCACAAGCTGCTCGTGCGCGGCGGCTTCATCCGCCAGCTCAGCGCCGGGCTCTGGACCTACTTGCCGCTCGGCTGGCGCGTCCACCGAAAGGTCGAGCAGATCATCCGAGAGGAGCTCGACGCATTCGGCGCGCAGGAAGTGCTGATGCCGGTGCTCACTCCGGCGGAGCTCTGGGAGGCGACAGGCCGGATCGGCATTCCCGAGCTCTTCAGGCTCAAGGACCGCACCGGCCGCGACTACGTCCTGCCGCTCACGCACGAGGAGACCGTGACCTTCCACGCGCGTGAGATTCAGTCGTACAAAGAGCTGCCGCAGATCTGGTACCACTTCCAGACGAAGGACCGCGACGAGCCGCGGCCCCGCGGTGGACTCCTCAGGGTCCGCGAGTTCATCATGAAAGACGGGTACTCGTTCGACCGCGACGAGGCCGGCCTCGACGAGAGCTTCGGCAAGCACTCAGTCGCCTACAAGCGGATCTTCGAGCGCTGCGGGATCGAGGCCGTCGAGGTGGCGGCGGAGTCCGGGATGATGGGCGGGAGCGGCAGCCAGGACTTCCTGGCGCCGTCCGGATCGGGCGAGAACACGCTCGTCACGTGCGAGAACGGCGACTACGCGGCCGACCTCGAGATCGCGGAGGGCCGCCCGTCGCCGGCCGACTTTCCCGACGAGCTGCCGCAGCCGGAGGAGGTCGAGACGCCCGGGCAGCGGACGATCGAGGACGTCTCCGCGTTCCTCGGCGTCGACCCCCGTGCGACCGCGAAGGCCATGCCGGTCGTGGTCGACGGCCGGGTCGTCCTCGCCCTGGTGCGCGGCGACGACCGGCTCAACGAGATGAAACTCCTTCAGGCCCTCGGCGACGATTTTCGGGCGGCCGAGCAGGAGGAGATCCGCGAGGCGTTCGGCGCAGCAGGCGGCTCGATCGGCCCGGTCGGCGTCAAGGTCGACGTGCTCGCCGACGAGGCCCTGCACGAGGGCCAGTACGTCGTGGGCGCAAACCGCGACGACGTGCACCTGCGCGGCGTGCAGGCCGGCCGCGATTACGAGCCCCGCTTCGTCGATCTTCGAGAAATTCGCGAAGGAGACGCATGTCCTGGCTGCGGCGGGCATCTACACCTACAGGTGGCGATCGAGGTTGGACATATTTTCAAGCTGGAGACGAAGTACTCGGCTCCGCTGGAGGCGACGTTCCTCGATGAGGACGGAACCGAGAAACCGCTGATCATGGGCAGCTACGGGATCGGCCCTGGCCGCGTGATCGCCGCCGCCGTCGAACAGAGCCACGACGAGCACGGCATCGTCTGGCCGGCCTCGATCGCGCCCTACGATGTCCACGTGGTGGCGCTGCCCGGCGTCGAGCAACAGGCGGAGGAAGCCGCCCGTGCGCTCGACGAGGCCGGCGCGGAG
>DATIOF010000087.1:0-12006 GCA_035473395.1 Gaiellaceae bacterium | reverse complement strand
GCCCGGTCGAGCAGCACGCGCACGTCGTCGGGCCCCAGCGCGCGCAGCTCGTACAGATGGGTGCGGGAGATCAGGGCCGAGTTGACCTCGAAGTACGGGTTCTCGGTGGTCGCGCCGATCAGCGTCACGAGCCCTTCCTCGACCGCGGGGAGCAGTGCGTCCTGCTGCGCCTTGTTGAAGCGGTGGATCTCGTCGAGGAACAGGATCGTGCGCTGGCTCGAGCCGCCGAGCCGGTCGCGCGCCCGCGCCAGCACCTCGCGCACGTCCTTGACCGTCGCAGAGACCGCCGAGAGCTCCTCGAAGGCAGCGCCCGTGGTCTCGGCCACGATCCGCGCGAGCGTCGTCTTGCCTGTGCCGGGCGGCCCGTAGAGGATCGCCGACCCGACGCGATCCTCCGCGATCGCGAGCCGGAGCGCGGAACGCTCGCCCAGCACCTGTTCCTGGCCGACGAACTCGTCGAGGCTGCGGGGTCGAAGCCGGAGCGCGAGCGGCGCGACCTCGGACATGCGCTCGCGAGCCGCGTCTGCGAAAAGGTCGCTCACGCCGGAAGTATGCTCCCGCCGTGGCCGCCGAGGACTTCTCACAGCCCCTCCTGGCAGGCGAGGGCGCAAGCGACTACGAGCGCTACCTGCGCACCGACGAGCTGCTCGCGTTGCAGAAGACGCCTGAAGAGCAGACAGACCGCGACGAGCTGCTCTTCCAGACCGTCCACCAGGCCTCCGAGCTGTGGCTGAAGCTCGCCTGGAGCGAGGCGGAAGCGGCAACCCGGCTGATCGAGCAGGGCGAGCTCGAGCCGGCCGAGAGACTGCTGCGGCGCTCGCACGGCTGCCTCGACTACGTGATCGCCCAATTGGAGATGCTGGAGGCGCTCTCGCCCTGGGAGTACCAGGCGATCCGCAAGGTGCTCGGGCACGGCTCGGGCTTCGACTCGCCCGGCTTCCGCCAGATCCGGCGGGTGACCCCGCCGCTCGGACAGGCCTTCGCCGAGAAAGTGCGCGAGCGAGGCCTGACCGTCGTCTCGCTCTACGTCGAAGGGCGCTCCCACGAAGACCTCTACCAGCTGGCCGAGCTCCTGCTCTCCTGGGACGAGCGGATCGGGCTTTGGCGGATGCGCCACTACCTGGTCGTAGCAAGGGTGATCGGCGACCAGGTGGTCGGAACCCAGGGCACCCCGGTCGAGCTCTTGGGCGGGCTGATTAAGCAGCGCTTCTACCCCGAGCTCTGGCAGGCGCGCAACCGGTTGACCGAGCTGGCGAACGAGGAAGCGTGACGCTCCGCGACGAGGTCACCCAGCTCCTGCAGGAGCTGATTCGCCTCGACACGGTCAATCCGCCGGGCAACGAGACCCAGGCGGCCGAGCTGCTGCGCGACTACCTCGCCGGCCACGGGGTCGAGAGCGAGCTCTACGCCAGGAGCCCCGACCGGGCGAACCTCGTCGCGCGCATCCCGGGTCGGGGCGATGGCAAGAGCCTGCTCTTGCTCTCGCATACGGACACGGTCCCCGCAAACGCCGAGGAATGGCAGGTCGATCCCTGGTCCGGCGAGTTGCGAGGCACCGAGCTCTGGGGTCGCGGCGCGCTGGACATGAAGGGACAGGTCGCCGCCGAGGCGGTCGCGATCGCCTCCCTGGCGCGCGAGGGCTTCGAGCCGGCGGGCGACCTCGTCTTCGCCGCCTGCGCCGACGAGGAGGTCGGCACCGGCTTCGGGCTCGAGTGGCTTTGCCAGGCCCATCCCGACGCGGTCCGCACGGACTTTGCGCTGAACGAGGGCTCCGGCGAGCGGATGGAGCTCTTCGGCCGGGTCTTCTACCTCTGCTCGAGCGCCGAGAAGATGAGCTCGCCGTTTCGGCTGCTCGTCCACGGGCGCGCGGGCCACGCATCGGTTCCGGGGATCGCCGACAACGCGCTCGTCAAGGCCGCGCCGCTGATCGAGCGGCTCGCCGCCTACCGTCCGGAGCTGCGGCTCGGGCCGGAGACGGCTGCGATGATCGAGGCTGTCGCCGGCCGGCAGCTCGAGCCGGCCGAGGCGCTCGAGCTCGCCGGCGAGAACGACCAGGCCGCGGCCGAGCTGCTCGAGCCGCTGCTCTCGCTGACGCTCTCGCCGACGATGATCGCCGCCTCCGACACGCGCAATGTGATCCCGCACCTCTGCGAGGTCGACGTCGACTGCCGGTTGCTGCCGGGACAGACCCAGGACGAGGTCGAGCCCGTTCTGAAGGAGGTGCTCGGCGAAGGCGACTACGACTTCGAGTGGGTGGACGGCCGCGGCGGCACGCGCTCCGAGCTGGGAACGCCGCTCTGGTCGGCGGTCGAGACCTTCGTCGCTGGAGTCGACCCCGAGGCGACCGTGCTGCCGGTCTGCGTAGCCGGCTTCACCGACAGCCACTGGCTGCGGGCTGCGTTCGGCACGGTCGCGTACGGGTTCTTCCCTACGAGGACGATGGACCCGCAACTGGCCGCGCGGCTGATCCACTCGGCCGACGAGCGCATCGAGGTCGACGACCTCGAGCTGGCGGTCGACTGCTTCCGGCACGTCGCCCAGACCGTCGGCGGCTGAGCTAGCGACGCCCACGGTTGCCCGCGCCACGCGCGAGTGAGAGGATCCGCGCACGGCACAGCCACCCCTCACCTTGCGGACGCCTCTTCCGCCTGGGGCGCTGCTACCGCTGGATTTTCAGGGCACGGAGGCGCTCTCCCAGCTGTTCACGTTCGAGCTCGGCCTGGTCGCGGCCAACACGCAGGCCGTGCCCTTCGAGCAGTTGCTCGGCAGTGAGCTCACGCTGGCGATGTCGTTTCCAGGAGAACGGCAGGGCCGGTACTTCTCGGGGATCGTCTCCAGGTTCAGCTCGGGCGATCGCAACGGGAACAAGAGGACGTACCGCGCGGAGCTCGTCCCTGCGCTCTGGCTGCTGACGAAGACGACCGACCGGCGAATCTTTCAGCAGAAGAGCGTCCTCGACATCCTGCGCCAGGTCTTCGGCGGACTCGACGTCTCTTACCGGCTGGAGGGCTCGTACGAGCCGCGCAACTACTGCGTCCAGTACCGGGAGAGCGATTTCGACTTCGCGAGCCGCCTGATGGAGGAGGAGGGGATCTTCTACTTCTTCAACCATTCGGCTGGCGGCCACCAGCTCGTGGTCGGGGACGGGCCTGCCGCCCACCAGGACGTTCTCGGACCGGGCACGCTGACCTACGCGCCGCGGGGGAATCCTCCGGCGGGCTCGCCGACGGTCGACTCGTGGACGAAGAGCCAGCTCCTGCGCTCGGCGAAGGTGACGCTCGGCGACCACCACTTCGAGTTGCCGCAAGACCGGATCGAGGCCACCGCGCCAATACAGGAGAGCGCGACCGCCGGCCAGGTGACGCACCAGCTGCAAGTGCCCGCGACCGCGAATCTCGAGCTCTACGACTACCCGGGCGGGTACGCGGAACGCTTCGACGGCCCGGAGAGGGTGCCGGCGGACGCGGAGCGGACGGCCGCGATCCGGATCCAGCAGGAGGCGGCAGGCGCGCTCGAGATCAACGGTTCTTCCTTCGCCGGGAACCTGACCAGCGGCAATCGCTTCGCGCTCAGCGGCCATTTCGACGGGGACGGGCAGTACGTGCTGACGGGGGTCGACCACGCGGCCTCCCTGCCGGACGCGGGCAGTAGCCACCTCTCGTACGCGAACGCGTTCCGGTGCATTCCCGGCTCGCTGCCGTACCGACCGCGACGAGTGACACCGATCCCAACCGCCAAGGGGCTGGAGACGGCCGTCGTCGTCGGACCCGCCGGCGAGCAGATCTACACCGACGCCCACGGGCGGATCAAGGTGCAGTTCCACTGGGACCGTGACGGCAAGCACGACGAGAACAGCTCGTGCTGGATCAGAGTCGCCCAGCCGCCGACGCCGGGCACGCCGCCCGTGCCGCGCATCGGCGAGGAGGTTGTCATCGCGTATGAGGACGGCGATCCCGACCGCCCGATCGTGATCGGCCGGGTCTAGCACGGAGCCTCGTCGCTAGGCTCTGCTCGATGGCCGAAAAGGTTCGCCTCGGAGGAATGGCGCTCGTCAACGGCGTGCTCGTGCACGGGCCGAATGCCTGGGCCTGCGCGGTGCGCACCGAGGACGGCGAGTTGAAGGTCGCCTCGGAGCGCAAGCGCTTCCGCGCGGCCGACGTCGAAAACCCGATCCTCCGCGGCCCGGCCCGGCTCGCCGAGGTGTTCGCGCTGCTGCCGCAGGTCTACCGGGGACTGCCCGAGGCCAAGCTCCCGTTCCAGCGCCCGCAGGTGCTGGCCGCGATGGGCGGGACGGCGTTCCTCGTCAGGGCGATCAAGGGATCGCCGCGCATGAGCCCGCTCGTGGGTGAGCTCGCCGGCGGCCTCCTCTCGCTCCTGCCTGCCGCGCTCGCCCTGCGTGGTGGCGAGCTGGCCGCCTACCACGGCGCCGAGCACATCTCGATCGGCAGCTACGAGCACGGCGAGCAGCGCGCCCGCGAGCACGAGCGCTGCGGCTCGCACCTGCTCGGCCCGCTCCTTGCGAGCTCGGCGGTGGGCGCGACGCTCGCCGCGAAGGCACCTGCGCACCTACGCGGCCCCGCCCGCGCGGCGGCCCAGATCGGCGCGGTCGCCGTGTCGACGGAGCTGTTCAGCTGGATGACGCGCAACCCCGACAACGCGCTCTCGCGCGCGCTCGCGTGGCCCGGTCACGAGCTGCAGCACCGGTTCGCGACCGCCGAGCCCAGCCCCGAGCAGCTCGAGGTGGCCGAGGCTGCGCTGGCGGCGTGCCTGGAGCTCGAGCATGCAGCAGCGGACTCGCACTAAAAGACTGCCGCCCGAGATCTTCGAGCTCCCGGTCGAGAAGATGCGGGAGGGCTACTACACCGACGCGTACTTCAACCACACGCGCGAGGTGCTGATCCGCGACGACCGCCACCCGCGCGTCGTGATGCAGGTCTTCCAGAAGCGGAACTCCTACCTCGGCGGGATCGACGAGGCGATCGCCGTGCTCAAGCTGTGCGCCGACGACTGGGACGACCTGACCGTGCACGCGCTCCACGACGGCGACCCGATCGAGCCGTTCGAGCCGGTGCTGCGGATCGAGGGCGACTACACGAGCTTCGCGCATCTCGAGACGGTCTACCTCGGCGTGCTGGCGCGGCGGACGCTGATCACGAGCAACGTCGTCCGCGTGCTCGAGGCCGCCAACGGCAAGCCGATCATCTTCATGCCCGCCCGGCATGACCACCACCGCAACCAGACCGGCGACGGCTACGCGGCCTTCGTCGGTGGCCAGGTCGTCGGCGCCGAGATCGGCGTCACCTCCGAGGCGCAGGCCTCGTGGTGGGGCGGGCGCGGGATCGGGACCGTGCCGCACGCGCTGATCGCGGCGTACGGCGGCAATACGGTGCTCGCGGCGACCAAGTTCGCGGAGAACGCCGATCCGGAGATGCACGTGACCGTGCTCGTCGACTTCGAGAACGACTCGGTGCAGACGGCGCTCGAGGTGGCACGTGCGCTCGGGCCGCGGCTCTGGGGCGTGCGGCTCGACACGTCGGGCCAGCTCGTCGACCGCTCGCTCTGGGACGAGATGGGCGACTTCGACCCGCGCGGCGTGAACGAGCGGCTCGTGCGGAAGGTGCGCGACGCGCTCGATCGCGACGGCTTCGAGCGCCTGAAGATCGTCGTCTCGGGCGGCTTCGACGTCGAGCGGATCCGGGCGTTCGAGGAGCGCGGCGTGCCGGTCGACTCCTACGGGGTGGGCTCGGCGCTGATCCGCGGCGAGAACGACTTCACCGGCGACATCGTGATGACCGACGGGCGCCCGTCGGCGAAGGTCGGCCGCCGCTTCCGCGACAACCCGCGCCTCGAGCTCGTCGACTAGCCGCGCGCCGAGGCGGCGATCCCCGGCCAGCTCTCGATCGGGTCGGTCGAGCGCACGACGTGCATGCCAGCGGCGGCGAAGCGTGCGAACGCGGCGTCCGCCTCCTCGGTGTAGTCGGTCACGCCCGGGACGACCACCGGCGAGGTGCAGTCCTCGAGCAGGTACGTCTTCTGGGCGAGCTCCCGCTCGCCGAGCGCCGGTGAGCGCAGCAGGTCGTTGATCGTCCAGGCGACGCAGTGGCTCTTTGCCTGCCCGGCGATAACGACGGCGTCGAAGCCGAGCAGCTTCTCGACCAGCGCCGCGTCGTGCTCGCCGAGGCGGTCGCCGTCGGGCCCTTCCTTCACCTCCGGCCCTAGCACGGAGTAGTGCTCGGTCAGCGGCAGGGTTCCCTTCACCCGGACGTCGGGCTGCGAGTGGCGCGCGATCGTGTGGAAGAAGATCGCCTCCTCGACCGCCGGAACGAGGGCGTGACCGATGCCACCGAGCATGGCGTGGTACGGCCAGATCGTCAGCTGGTACTTGCCGCTCTCCTCCAGGGCCCGCGTGTAGTGCTGAAGGTGCCGCTGCGCGTAGTCGAGGTCGAGCTCGAGGGCCTCGGCCACGGCCGGGTCGACTCGCCACCGCCCCGCCGTCACGTCCTCCGCTGAGACGAGCGTGAACGGCTCCGGGTGGTTTCCATCCTCGTCGAGCAGCCAGATCGCGTGGAAGACCTGCATCGCCTGGTGCGTGTCCAGCGTCGGCACGATCTGCGTGATCGCGTCGAGGTTCCTGTAGACGAACTCGCAGAGACGGCGGTTGTCGTCGATCGCGCCGGTGCCGGAGCGGCCCGCGACGAACAGCTCGAACGCCGGAATGCAGAACGTGTTCTGGACGTCGACCGCCACCAGGCAGATGCGGAAGGCATCCTCGGCGGCCGGCTCGAGCCCTTCCTCGAGCGCCCACGCCTCGGCCTCGTGCGCGCGGTCCTCGTAGGAGACGCGCCACACCTCGCCGACCGCGTCGGGGTCGAAATGGGGTGGAATCGGCAGCACGGCGTCAGTCTACGAACGGCCGCGGGTGCCGACGCAGGTTGACTCCGCGCCCAAACCGGCGGATAACAAGAGAGGGATGGATTGGCTGGTGTTCTTTCGCGACGGGATCGCGGCCTGGTTGCCGCTGTTCTTCGCCGTCCTGCTTGTCCTGATGGTCTACATCCTCTGGCGCACGCTGCAGGTGATGCCGCGCGTGACCGCCGCGAAGACGATCACGTCGGACGCGAACGTCTCCTGGGACGACGTCGCCGGGCTCGACGAGGCCAAGGAGGAGCTGCGCGAGGTGATCGACTACCTGCGCGAGCCGGAGCGCTTCAGCCGGCTGGGCGCGCGGGTGCCGAAGGGGATCCTGCTCTACGGCCCGCCCGGCACCGGCAAGACGCTGCTCGCAAAGGCGATCGCGAGCGAGGCGGGGGCGCACTTCTACGCGCAGAGCGCGTCGGCCTTCGTCGAGATGTTCGCCGGCCTCGGCGCGGCGCGGATCCGCAAGCTGTTCGAAGAGGCGCGCAAGAACGCGCCCGCGATCGTCTTCATCGACGAGCTCGACGCGGTCGGCACGGCCCGGAGCGGCCACAGCTTCTCGCGCGAGCAGGACCAGACGCTCAACCAGCTGCTCGTCGAGCTCGACGGCTTCGAGTCGCGCGACCAGGTGATCGTGATGGGCGCGTCCAACCGGCTCCAGGACCTGGACGCGGCGCTGCTGAGGCCCGGCCGCTTCGACCGGCAGGTGCTGGTCGCGGCTCCCGACCTGGCCGGCCGCGAGGACATTCTCGGCGTTCACACCCGCGGCAAGCCGCTCGCCGACGACGTCGACCTGCGCTCGATCGCGCGACACACGGCGGGCCTGACCGGGGCGGAGCTGGAAAACATCGCCAACGAGGCGGCGATCTTCGCCGGTCGCCTGGAGGCGACCGAGATCCACCAGTCGGATTTCGAGGACGCGATGGAGCGCGTCGTCGCGGGCCTGCAGCAGCGTAAGGTGCTGACGGAGAAGGAGCGCCGGATCCTCGCCTACCACGAGGCGGGCCACGCCGTCATGTCGCACCTGACCGGCGACCTGCTGCCGGTGCACAAGGTCACGATCGTCTCACGCGGCCAGGCGCTGGGCTACACGCTCAACATGCCCAGCGAGGAGCGCTACCTGCACACGGCGGAGGAGTTCGAGGACCTGCTCAAGGTCTACCTCGCCGGGCGCGCGGCCGAGCAGATCGTGTTCGGCCGCGTCACGAACGGGGCCGCGAACGACCTCGAGAAGGCGACCGACGTCGCGCGCGCGATGGTCTTCGAGTACGGCATGTCCGGCGCGTCCGCCTCGCGGACGATGCGCGCCGACAACTACGCGCTCTCCGAGGAGACGAAGCGCCTGCGCGACCAGGAACAGGCTCGGCTCACCGACGAGGCCTACGCCGAGGCGATGCGCCTGCTGCAGAAGCACCGCCCCGTGCTCGACCGGATCGCCAAGGCGCTGCTCGAGAAGGAGACGCTCGACAAGGACGAGCTGGGCGAGCTCGTCGGCGACGTCGAGCCGGAGTCGCGGTCTTCCGAAACGATGGGGACCGTGCGCGCGGTCGGCGCAGACTGACCAGATAGCATCGGCGGCATGGAGCCGCGCGGGATTCATCACCTCGGCGTCGCCGTCGATGACCTCGACAGCGCGCTCTCGACCTACGAACGGCTCTTCGGCGCGCGGCTCGAGCATCGCGAGACGGTGCCCGAGCAGGGAGTCGAAGCGGCGTCGCTGCGGATCGGCCCCGACCGGGTCGAGCTACTCGCGTCGCTCGGCGACGACACCCCGGTCGGCAAGTTCCTCACCCAGCGCGGTCCCGGCATGCACCACGTCGCCTTCGAGGTCGACGACGTGGGCGCCGCGATCGACGAGCTGACCGCCGAGGGCGCTGAGCTGATCGACGAGGCGCCGCGGCGCGGGCTCTTCGGGCTCGAGGTCGCGTTCGTCCATCCCGACGCCGTGCACGGCGTCCTCGCGGAGATCGTCAGCAGTGGCTGAGGAACGCGTCCGCATCGAGATCGCCTTCGACGGCGGCCAGATCATGGGCGCCTCGGTCGCGCTCTCGGCGGCCGACGAGCTCGAGCGCGCGCTCGGCGACGGCCGGGATGGCGCCGTGGCGCTCGAGGCCGAGGACGGGCTCTACACCGTCGCGCTGCGGCGGGTGGTCTACCTCAAGCGCTTCTCGCGCGAGGGCCGCGTGGGATTCACCTCCGGCTGACGCGTTAGCGGTCTGACTCCACAGGGCAAGCCTTACGGGTGAGTGCCGTCGCGCGTACCAGCACCGACGACCTGCGCCGCCTCGTCGAGCTGGCCCAGCAGGGCGACCGCGAGGCGCTGGAGGCGCTGTACCTCCTGCATTTCGACCGCATCTACAGCTACCTGCACATGAGCGTCGGGAACCGACACGACGCCGAGGACCTGACGACGCAGACGTTCCTCAAGATGCTGGAGGCGATCGGTCGTTTCCGCTGGCAGTCGGCACCCTTCTCGGCCTGGCTCTTCCGGATCGCGCACAACCTAGCGATGGACCACTTCAGGGCCGCGAAGCGCTGGCAGCCCGAGGAGGACGTGCCCGAGCCGGAAGGCGAGAGCGAGTCGTCGGCCGAGGACGCGGCGCTCCACTCGATCGGCCGCAAGAGCATGCTCGAGCTGATCGAGAACCTCTCGCTCGAGCAGCAGCAGGTGCTGATGCTGAAGTTCCTGTTCAACTTCTCGAACGGCGAGGCCGGCACCGTGCTCGACAAGTCGGAAGGCGCGATCAAGTCGCTCCAGCATCGCGCTCTCGCCGCGCTGCAGAAGCAACTCCCGCAAGACTAGGTCCTCCCTCCGGCCATGGAAGCCCGCCTCTCGCCCGCTATCACGCTGCACCAGAACGCGCGCTCGCCCTTGCGCAGGCGTCCGGCCTGCGCTGTGGCCGATCGCGCGCTCTGGCTTGGTGCTAGCGACCGAGCGGCAGGCTCCCGTCACCAGAGGGAGGACCGGCCGTGCTAGAAGCAGGAATCGTCGGCCTCCCGGCCGCGGGCAAGACCACGCTCTTCAACGTGCTCACGCGCGCCGGCGTCGGGCCGGACTTCGGCAAGGAGCACGTCGGCATGGCGCCGATCGCGGACGAACGGCTCGGGCAGCTTGCCCAGGTCGTCTCCGCAGCGAAGGTGACGCCGGCGGCCGCGCGGGTGACGGATGTGCCCGGCACGGGGCCGACGCTGCTCGGGAACCTGCGCCGCGTCGACGCCCTGGTGGCAGTCGTCGACGGCTTCTCGGCCGGCGCAGACCCTGACGGGGGTCTCGAGCGCCTCGAGCTCGAGCTGCTCGTGGCCGACCGCGACCACGTCGAGCGTCGGCTCGAGCGCGTCGCCAAGCAGGCCAAATCCGGCGACGCGAAGCTGCGCCAGGAGGTTGAGCAGCTCGAACGGCTGCTCGGATGGCTAGACGCCGGGCATTCGCTCCGCGACTGGGAGGGCGAATTGCCGCCCGAGTTGGAGCCGCTGACGACCAAGCCGGTCGTGCCGGTCGTGAACGGCCCGGCCGGGATCGACCTGAAGCTCGAAGCCGAGCTGGCCGAGCTGCCGGAGGAGGAGGCGGCCGCTTTCCGCGAAGGCGAGTCGGCGCTCGACGAGGTCGTCCGGAAGCTGTTCGAGGCGCTTGGCCTGATCACGTTCTTCACGGCCGGCAAGCCCGAGGCCCGCGGCTGGACGCTGCGCCGGGGCCAGACGGCGCTCGAGGCGGCCGCGTCGATTCACACCGACATCGCGCGGGGCTTCATTCGCGCCGAGGTCGTGCGTTGGAACGACCTGGTCGAGCTCGGGAGCTATGCGGAGGTGGCACGCCGGGGCCTGCAGCAGCTCGAGGGCAAGACCTACGAGGTGCAGGACGGCGACGTGCTCACCGTCCGCTTCAACGTCTAGCCGCTAGCAGCAGCAGCCGCCGCCACAGCAGTCGCAGTCACAGGCGAGCATCTCGACCTCCTTGATACATTGATGGACATCGATGAATAAGAGGCTACCCGTTCTCCGCGCGCCATGCTGTTGCCCAGGCTCGCCGCCGCTCGACGAGCGGGTGGCCCGGTCGCTCGCGGCCCGCTTCAAGGCGCTTTCGGATCCGAGTCGGGTGGCGATCGTGAACCGGCTGGCAGGAGCCGACGACGTCTGCGTCTGCGACTTCATCGGGACTCTCGGTCTCGCCCAGCCGACCGTCTCGCACCATCTGAAGGTGCTCCGGGAGGCGGGCCTCGTCGAGGTCGCCCGCAAGCGCGGGACGTGGGTCTACTATCGGCTCGTGCCCGAGGCGGTCGAAGAGCTGGCGTTCGCGCTCGGCGGGCCGGTCGAGCGGGCGGCAGCGTGAGCGGGCTCCCGCGCGCGTATTTCGTCTGCATCGGCAATGCGGGCCGCTCGCAGATGGCGCAAGCGCTCTACGAACGGCTGGGGGGCGAGGCGCGTTCCGCAGGCTCGCGGCCCGAGCACGAGGTGCACCCCGAGGTTGTCGAGGTGATGCGGGAGCTCGGCATCGATCTTTCCGACCGGCGCCCGCGTGGGATCGAGCGGGACGATGTCGAGTGGGCGGACGTGGTCGTGACGATGGGCTGCGGCGAGGACGCCTGCCCGGTACTCCCGGGGAAGAACTACATGGACTGGAACCTCCCGGACCCGATCGGGCGCCCGGTCGAAGAGGTCCGCGCGCTGCGGGACGACATCCAGCGCCGCCTCGAAGCGCTCGCCGGCCTCTAGGTTCACGCACGCGCGCAGCCCCACCCACCGGGTGGGGAGTTAGGTTCCACCCGCCGCCCGCTGCGAGCGTACCCGGCAACTGTGCGCGGGTCTGTGACGGGATCGCGCCGAAGGTGGAACTTCTGCTCGGCGGGCTATTCGACCGGACGGGTCGCCGCGGCGGCGTCGAGCTGGTTCGCGTGGTAGAGCACCGCCGCCTCGGCCGTTCGGGCGCCGCGCGCCTCGTGGTGGACGGCGATTGCGTGCAAGAGCTCGGCCCGCACCTCGGTCTCCAGCGCCGCGGCGCGCTCCTCGACGAGCCGCAACCCCAGATGGACGTGGCCGAGCAACCGCCCCTCCTCGGTCGCGCGGAACGTCGGCCCGCGCTCCAGCTCGACCGTG
>DATIOF010000086.1:0-3860 GCA_035473395.1 Gaiellaceae bacterium | reverse complement strand
GCCGACCGCAAGGCCGTCTCGGTGCTGCTCAACCACGGCGACGGAACGCTCGAGCCCAAGCACGACTTCACGACCGGCCTCGGCCCGGTGGCGGTCGCGGCCGGCGACCTCGACGGCGACGGGCGTCCCGATCTCGTCACGGGGAACACCTCGGGCTCGGTCTCCGTGCTGCTCAACCGCGGCCACGGCACGTTTGCGGGCAGGGTCGGCTACGCGACCGGCGGTTCGCCGAACTCGCTCGCACTCGCCGACTTCAACGGTGACGGCTTCCTCGACGCGGCGGTCGCGAGCCCGCGCGCGCCGCGGGCCAGGCACGTGACGGTGCTGCTCGGCCGCGGCGACGGCACCTTCCGCCTCAGGCGGTACTTCGCGGCCCGGGTCTACGCGAGCCGGCTCGTCGCCGGCGACCTGAACGGCGACGGAAAGCCCGACCTCGTCTTCAGCGACAGCGGCGCACTGGCCGTGATGCTGAACCGAGGCGACGCGACCTTCCAGGGCCCGCTCTGGTTCGGGCTCGCCAACACGATCGCGGCCGGTGACTTCGACGGCGACGGGCGGCTCGACCTCGCGGGCGCATGGGTGAACGACCGCAACGGCGCCTGGAGCCTGACCGTGCACCGCAACCGGCCGGGTCTCTGCGACGTGCAGGACGTGCGCGGCAAGACGCTGCCCGTGGCGACCGACCTGCTCACGCGGGCCGGCTGCACGGTCGGCCCGCTTCGGCATCAGCGCTCGAAGCGTGCGCGGCGTGGCCGGGTCGTCTCGCAGTCGCCACGCTTCCCGGGCGTCTTGCGCGCGGGCGGGAGCGTCTCGCTCGTGCTCAGCCGCGGCCCGCGCTGAGCGCGTGGCCGAGCACGCGGTCGAGCGGCTCCGGCGCCGAGTCGGGCTCGAGCGTCTCGACGAGCAGCCGCGCGTAGCGGATCTTGCGGCTGCCGCCGCTGCCCAGGAAGCGCCGTAGCTGCTCCTCGACCGGCTGTCCGCGCCAGGCCGGCTGCTTCTGCAGCGTGCGGAACGCGTTCAGGTCGCCGTTGGCCTCGGCCACCGCCTCGACCGCGGTCGTGCCGAGCGCGCGGATCAGCTCGCCCTCGAGGTCAGGGTCGCAGGCGAAGAAGCCCCGCTGCTCGAGATCGTCTCCGAGCGCGCTGCTGAACTCGCCCCCCTCGGCGGCGTCGTAGAGCCCGGCGAGCGGGATGCCGAGCGGCCCGAAGTGCGCCAGGAAGCGGCCGATCGCCTGGGCGCCTCCGATCGGGACGATCTCGATCCCCTCGGCCACGAGGCTCACGTCGCGCCGCTCGGCGAGCGTCTCCAGCGCGACCTGGTCGCTCGTGCCCTCGACGAGCACGACGGAGCGAGGCAGCTCAGCCAACGGCGTGCTCGGCGAGCCAGGCCTTGGCGACCCGCTTCTGGGCCCGGGTCAGCCAGGCCTCGGCGACGAGGTCCTCGAGCTCGTCATGGTCGAGCCGCGCAAGCTGCGGGATGCGCAGCAGCACCGCCGCGTAACCGTCGAAGTGCGGCGTGGTGAAGAAGAGCCCGCGGTCGTCGGCGAGCATCAGCTCTTTCACGTCCAGGTCGGCGACGCGGAACATCAGCACGTCGTCGAGGCGCTCGCCGGTCTCGGGGTCGAGCGCGTCGGGGCGGCGGCCCCGCTGGCAGCAGAAGAGCTTGCCGTGCACCTTGTACGCGGGCCGGCCGTCGTCGGAGAGCTCCTTCGTCGCCTGCGGCAGCGCGAGCGCCAGCTGGTCGAGGTCGGCCATCGTCGCCACGCGGCAAGTGTAGATTCGGCTCCGTGAGCGGGGAAGACGGCTACTTCGACGAACCGGTTGCGGCCAGGTACGACGAGTCCTCCTCGGAGATGTTCAGCCCGGAGCTCGTCGACCCGGTCGTCGAGCTGCTGGTCGAGCTCGCTGGCGACGGGGCGGCACTGGAGCTGGCGATCGGCACCGGCCGGATCGCCGTGCCGCTGGCACAGCGCGGCGTCCCGGTCCATGGGATCGAGCTCTCGCAGGCGATGGCCGCCCGGCTCCGCGAAAAGCCCGAGGCGGAAGAGATCGGCGTCACGATCGGCAGCTACACGACGGCGAAGGTGGACGGGACGTTCACGGTCGCCTACCTCGTCTACAACACGATCATGAACGTGACCACCCAGGCCGAGCAGGTCGCGACCTTCCGCAACGCGGCCGCGCACCTCGAGCCGGGCGGTTGCTTCGTCGTCGAGGTGATGGTCCCGGACCTGCAGCGGCTGCCGCCCGGCGAGACCTCGCGTCCCTTCGACCTGAGCGCCGACCACGTCGGGCTCGACGAGTACGACGTCGCCAACCAGGGGCTGCGCTCGCACCACTTCTCGCTCGTGGACGGAAGCTGGCAGTACCTGACGATCCCGTTCCGCTACGTCTGGCCGGCGGAGCTCGACCTGATGGCAGAGCTCGCCGGAATGCGCCTGCGCGACCGCTGGAGCGACTGGAACCGCGAGCCGTTCACGAGCGAGAGCCGCAAGCACGTCTCGGTCTGGGAGAAGCGCTAGCGCGTTCGGGTGGCGCTGAGCGCGGTCACGGTCAGATGGCCGTGGTTGCAAACGAGTCCGCGAAATGGCAGTAAGCGATGCGTCCGCTCGTCGGGCGGCGTCACCTCGAGCCAGGCCGACGGGCGGCAGTGCTCGTTGCCGACAGGAACGTCCCCGTACGAGAAGTTCGCGAAAGCGGCCTTGCCCGGCGCGAGCACGACGCGGTGCGCACCGGGGTCGCGTCGTGCGCGGGTGCTTCCCCAGGTGACCCGCGAGGGCATGACTCGGTGATGGCTGTCCTCGAGCCCGAGCCCGGGATGCCCGTACACGAAGCAGAGGTGGGAGCTCGCGTTCCGGAACCCGAGGTCGCCGGTGATCGTTCCGGCCGCGCCGTTGCCGTCCAGGAGATACACGCGCAGCCCGTCCGTATGACAGCGAGGCACGCCGGTCGCCGCGCCGGCCGGGAGGACGAACACCAGCGCGAGCAGCAGCGGCACGAGCCTTCCGGTCATTCCGCCAGTGTGGCACGCTCCCGGGCAGTGACGGAAGAGGCGACGCTGGTGCAGACGGAGCACGGGCTCGTTCCGCAAGGGCCGGGCTGGTACGTGCTGAACGCACGCGACGCGACCTGGCGCGCCGCCGAAGGCCGGGGCGCGTACTCGGACCTCGAAGGCGAGCCGGAGTTCGACCAGCTCGGGATCCATCTCGTCACGCTCGCGCCGGGCGATGCGATGGCGATGTACCACTGGGAGGCCGACGAGGAGGACTTCCTCGTGCTCGCCGGCGAGGCGGTGCTGATCATCGAGGGCGAGGAGCGCGTGCTGCGCGCGTGGGACTTCGTCCACTGCCCGCCCGAAGCGAAGCACGTGATCGTCGGCGCGGGCGACTCGCGCTGTCTGCTGCTGGCCGTCGGCGCCCGCGACAAGTCGGTCGGCGAGAACTGGGGCGGCTACACGGTCGACGCGACGGCTGCGAAGCACGGCGCGAGCGTCGACGAGGACACGACCGAGCCGGACGAGGCCTACGCCAGGGTCGCGAAGCGGGCGCCGGCCCGCACCGGCGACGACTGGCTCCCGAGCTAGGTGTCCGCCAGGCAGCAGCGGAAGGCCGAGGCGTTCCGGGCGCTGCACGAGGGCGACCCGTTCGTGATCCCGAACCCTTGGGACGCGGGCTCGGCGCGGATGCTCGAGGCGCTCGGCTTCGAGGCGCTCGCAACGACGAGCTCCGGGTTCGCCTTCACGCTCGGCAAGCTCGACGGGAAGGCGACGCTCGACGAGGTGGCCGCGCACGTCACCGCACTCGACGCGGCCTCGGAGCTGCCGGTCTCCGTGGATCTCGAGAACGGGCTCGACGCCTCGCC
>DATIOF010000085.1:0-1629 GCA_035473395.1 Gaiellaceae bacterium | reverse complement strand
TGAGCGAGCGTCCCTAACGCCTGGCCGGAACTACCAGCCGCGGGTCTCGAGCAGCTCTTCGGGCCGCAGCGAGGCGGCTGCGAGGCCGCTCATCGCGTCGCCCAGGCCGGTCGACACGCGGGCCAGGATCTCGGGATCCTGGAAGTGCGTGGTCGCCTCGACGATCGCCTTCGCGCGGGGCGAGGGCTCGTCGGACTTGAAGATCCCCGAGCCGACGAAGACGCCGTCGGCGCCGAGCTGCATGCAGAGGGCCGCGTCCGCAGGGGTTGCGATCCCGCCGGCGGTGAAGGTGACGACCGGCAGCTTGCCGTTCTCGGCCACCCATTTGACCAGCTCGTACGGCGCCCGCAGCTCCTTCGCTTCCGCGTAGAGCTCCTCGTCGCGCAGCGCGCCGAGGCGGCGGATGTGGCCGAAGACCGAGCGCATGTGCGTGACCGCGTTGACGATGTCGCCGGTGCCGGCCTCGCCCTTGGTGCGGATCATCGCCGCGCCCTCGGCGATCCGGCGCAGCGCCTCGCCCAGGTTGGTGCAGCCGCAGACGAACGGCACCGTGAAGGCCCACTTGTCGACGTGATGCGCGGTGTCGGCCGGCGTCAGCACCTCGCTCTCGTCGATGTAGTCGACCTCGAGCGCCTGCAGCACCTGCGCCTCGACGAAGTGGCCGATGCGGCACTTGGCCATCACCGGGATCGAGACGTGCTCCTGGATCTCGCGGATCTTGTCCGGGTCGGCCATGCGCGCGACGCCGCCTTCGCGGCGGATGTCGGCGGGCACGCGCTCGAGCGCCATCACCGCGACGGCGCCGGCCTCTTCGGCGATGCGCGCCTGCTCGGCGTCGGTCACGTCCATGATCACCCCGCCCTTGAGCATCTCGGCGAGGCCGCTCTTGACCCTCATCGTCCCGGTTTCGGCCATCGCGGTGATTCTAGCCAGCGCTTGCCAAGCAGCCCGGATGGGCGTACGGTCAAAGCGCGGCCCAGCCTCTCGCGGAGAGGAGGGCAACATGAACGTTGCGGCAGCAGGCACCACGGTCAAGACTCCGACGAGGAGGCATTTCTGGAGCCTCGGCCGCCGTAGTCGCGCCGAGCACAGCGTCTCGTTTCCTGAGCTCGTCTGGTTGCACCACCTCCGGCAGGAGGAGCTGAAGAAGCGGGGCCACGACCCGTACGAGGGCCCCGGCGAGCAGCGCTACCGCCGCTACCTGCACTGGTTCGAAGAGGAGCACGGCAAGATCGTCGACTCCTACTGGTGCATCAACGACGCCTCGGGCGTCGCGCTCACCGTCAAGCGGCGGCCGCTGATGTTCCCGGACGTCGTGCGCCTGCACTGGGCGACGGACTGGACGACGAAGGACAAGCCCAAGCTGATGAACATCCTCTACCGCGCAGAGGGGATCGCGGTGCGCGTGCACGAGGTGCTGCGCGACACGAGCCAGCGGCTGGCGATGCAGTCGCTCTTCACGGTCTTCAGCCACGTGCTCGGCTTCAGCGAGACCGACCGCGCGCACAACGACCGTGCCGTCGCCGAGCTCGACCGCGAGACACGAAGCGAGCTGAAGGGCATCGAGAGCTACTACCAGCGCGCCGCCGTGCGCTCCGGCCAGATCGTCTACGTCGGCGGGATGCTGCT
>DATIOF010000084.1:0-10662 GCA_035473395.1 Gaiellaceae bacterium | reverse complement strand
CGGCTCGTACTCGATCGCGTCCCTGGTGGCGGCATACGTCTCCGAGCCGACGATCACGCCGTTCACCGGCGCGGCCGACTGCAGGCGTGAGGCCGTGTTAACGACATCGCCGGCAACCATCGACTCACCGTGCGCCATCCTGGCGCCGAGCGCGACGAGCGCCTCGCCCGTGTTCACGGCGATCCTGAGCTGGAGGTCGAGATGGAGCTCACGCGCGTCGAGCTCCTGCGTGCTGTCGCGCACCGCGAGGGCGCCGCGCACCGCGCGCTCGGCGTCGTCGCCGTAGGCCGTCGGCGCGCCGAAGACGGCCATGATCGCGTCGCCGATGAACTTCTCCACGGTTCCGCCGAACGACTGCAGCTCGCGCCGGACATGCTCGTGGTACGGAACCAGGATCGCCTGTACGTCCTCGGGATCGAGCTTCTCGGCGCGGGCGGTGAAGCCGACCAGGTCGACAAAGACGACGGAGACAATCCGCCGCTCGTCCTGGCCGGCCGGCGCAGCCGAGAGCTCGGTCCCGCAGGCCAGACAGAACCGGGCGACATCAGGGTTCTCCTGGCCGCAGGTAGCACACGCGATCATGCCTCTAAGCGTAGGGCTTTAGGACGACGCGAACGGGCTCGGGCAAGCGGCGATCTTCGGGATCGAGAAGCGGCCGATCGTCCCGAACTGCGGCGCGGGCTTGCAGGCCTGTGCCACGCCGGCGTCGCACGCGACCGAGAGAAAGATGAACGCGTCCTCCTGCGAGAAGCCGTGCTCGTCCACGAGCATCCGCGCAGCCTCCTCGGACACGAGCTGCAGCGCCTCGTCGAACGCGTCCGCCGTGGCGTGCGGCACCCAGCGGTCGGCGAGCTCGGTCACGGGCCAGGTCGCCTGCTTGCCTTTGAGGAGGTCGAAGCGGATGTCGACCTCGCCCGCGATCTCGACGCCGGTGAAGCAGATCTCGCCGTCGCCCATCGACGCGTGCATGTCGCCGACCGCGAACATGCCGCCCGGCTGCCGCACCGGGAAGAAGATCTTCGCGCCTTTGCCGTGCAGGTGGTCGTCGAGGTTCCCGCCGTGCCGCCCCGCCAGCCCGTTCGAGAGCGACTCACCGTCGGTCGCGACCCCGACCACCCCGACCATCGGACGGGCCGGGAAGGTGACGCGGTCGTTCATCCGGATCGCGCCGTCGCGCACCTCGAACAGCCTGGTCAGCGGCGCCTGGACCTGGTCGATCAGCTGGCCGAAGCCCGGGATCAGCGTCGCCACGCCCCACTCGATCGGGCGCACGTCGAGGATCTCCGCCACCAGCGAGTCGCCGGGCTCGGCCCCGCGGACCGCCACCGGCCCGGTCGCGCTGTTGATCCGCTCGAGGTCGATCTCGGTGACGAGGTCGTCCTCGCTGCGGATCTGGCCCGTGAAGCAGTCGTTCGTCTCGAAGGTGACCGTCTCGCCCGGCTCGATCTCGAGCACCGGCTCCAGCTCGGGCCCGAAGGACCAGATCACGTGCTCACGGGTGAGCCGATGTGCCATGCCGAGGTGACGCTAAACGACGGTGGCTAGACTTTCCGCCCCTGGGGGTGTGCCCGAGTGGCCAAAGGGAACGGGCTGTAAACCCGTCGGCTCAGCCTACGGAGGTTCGAATCCTCCCGCCCCCATCACGAACGAGGGCGCCTCACAGCGCCCTCGTCCTGTCTGATTGTCACCCGCCTTACGGCGACTCGCTCCCGTCGCTCGAGTCGCTGCCGGTGCTCGACGAGGCGTTGCTCGTCAGCGCGACGCTCGCGATCTCGCCCAGTGTCGGCGGCGTGGCGGCGTCGTGCTTCGCATCGCGTGCCTCGTCGATCAGCGCGGTCTGCTCCTCCGCCGTCAGCGCGCCGCACGGGTTGGCGGCAGGGCCGCTCGTCGGTGCGACTGGCTCGGTCGACGGTGCGACCGCCGGGTAGTACGTCGGGAAGAAGTCGATCGGCTCGAGCTGCCGGAACGAAGCGAACTTCGAGGGATCGTTCCACTGGCCCGCGCCCGCGACGAGCAGCTTCACGTCGCGCCACGCGGCCTGGGTCGGGAAGGTGTGCTGGATCTGCGGGTTGTCGGTCATCACCATCGGGCTGCCGTCCCCGAAGTCCCAGTAGTAAGTGAGATCGGCCGCGCTGCCACTCTTCGTCCGGCTATAGCCGGCGTCGAAGGTGACGGTCGTCTGCGACGTCGGCTTCTTCGGCGTCATCTCGAAGTACGCGATCGGGCGGACCGGCTGGTTGACCGCGCCGCCTTCCTGCGGCGAGGCGATTGCGTACGAGAACCACGTCGCAATGAACTCGACACCTCGCAGCAAGCCCTCCGAGGGCTTGTCGAACCCGCCGGGCCCGTGAACGGTGCCCGAGGCCCAGTAGTTGAGGTTCGAGAAGTAGTCGCTGCTGGAGTCCTGCCCGAACTCGCCGGACAGGGTCGGCTTGCTCGGGTAGCTCGGCGGGTACGGGTTGTCGTTGCCACCGACCAGCGGGTCGGTGCTCGAGTCGTACTGGCCGATGTCGCCCAGCGACGGAATTCCGCGGATGCCGAACGAGACCTGGTCGGTGCGCCCGGTGCGGTCGTCGAGCACCGGGGTGTACTGCGCCTGGTCCTGCGGCAAGTAGGCGGGTACCGATTGGATGGCCGGGTTGTCCGGCACCGAGCCGGTGTTCTTGAACAGGAGCGGGTTCTCCAGCGGGATGCTGTAGTTGTATTTCTCTCCGAGGTCGTGCAGCGCCTGCGAGACCGCGTTCTCCGACGAGGCGCGGAACGCCTGCACGGCCGGCAGGTTGTGCTGCAGCCGCTGGATCCCGACGGTGCCGTAGATGTTGTTCGGCGCCGCGGAGACCGGGGTGGCGTTGATGTTGTTGAACCACGGCCCCGCTCCACCGTTCACCAGGTCGCTCATGTAGTAGCCGGTGCCCCACTTGTGGGCCGGGTAGTTGAGGCCGTCCTGGTCGTTGTTGAACACGCCGATGATCTGGCCCTGCGGGCTGTCGGACATCAGCCCGGTCGCCGGGCCGTTGACCGTCGAGCCGACGGGATGCGCGCTGGTCAGCGGCGCCGTCAGCGTGACGCCCCCGGTGCTGACGTCGAGGACCGCTGCCCCCACTCCGTGGGCGTTGGCGAGCGCAGCGGTCAGCGTGACGCCGCTGCCCAGGTCGCGGGCTGCAGCGCCGCTGGCGTGCCCGATCGACAGCGAAGCGGTGAGCGTGACGCCCGTGCCCGCCGCGCCGGCCGTGCCGACCGACTGGATCGTGCCGTACTCGATGTTCGCCCCCGAGTCGACCGAGATGGCCTCGCCCGCGACCATGTTCGCGACGCTGGTCACCTTGATGTTCGTGGCGCCCGCGGCGGACGCGGCGGCCAAAGTGGTTGCCGTTCGCTGCGCGGTTCCGACCGTCTGGATCGTCCCCTGCTCGAAGTTCGGCATCGAGCCCACGAGCCCCAGCTCGAAGTCGAGAACGTGACCGGCCGCGAAGCCCGTCACGCTCGACACGAACACTGTGGTCGCACCCGGCGCCGACGGCGCGACGAGCGTCGCCGACGACGAGTTGGCCGAGGAAGCGACGGTCGCGTTCTCCACGTTGGCTTCGTCGATTGCGATCTGCGCGCCGGCCCCCAGGTTCGTGACCGATTGGACCTTGATCACCGTGTCGCCGGCGGCCGCGGCTGAGGCGAGTGGCGTGGCCGCAGTGCCGGCCGCCGAGTAGAAGCCGGAGCCGATCAGGCCGCCCTCCTCGTTGTCGTAGAGGGTCGCCTTGATCGTGCGGGCCGGGTAGGTGCCGTTGACCTCGTGCCAGCGGAGAATCGACCCGATCTCCTCCAGGTTCATGTTCTCGCCCATGTTGGCGTCGTAGCCCGAGCCGTTGCCCCAGTTGCTCGAGTGCATCGTGCTCGTCGGGGTCGCGCTGCCGCTCTGGGCGGCACTCGCCGGATTCGTCCCGATCGGCGTCGAGTCGTTGTGGCTGGCGAGCATCACCTGCTGGCCGGCGCACGTGGCACCCGGGATCGTCAGCTCGGCGTCGTTCCCCTGCCAGCTGCGCGTCGGGAAGAGGTGATCCCTGGCGGTGATCCAGAGCCCGAGCTTGCCGTTCGGCTGCGGCGTGTGCGTTGTGCCGACGCCCTTCCACCAGTCGTAGAACTCCTGAGCGCCGTTGTAGTTCGGCGGCAGGTTGTTGCTGTCTCCCGCCGTGCCGCCGCCCGGGCAGGTCGTGGCGCCGGGCAGGCAGCCGTCCGAGCCCGCGACCTTGTAGATGAACTGGTTGGACTCGTAGAAGTTGTGGTCGTAGATCCAGTTCGTGTCGATCACCGGATGGGCCGGGTTCGAGAACGGGATCGCGTCCGCCGAGGTGGCGGTCGTCGTCGCGACGAGCGCGGCCACCGCGGCCGTCACGGCCACGAGCAGGCCGAGGGCGATCCAGCGAGGTCGCAGGAGCTTCTTCTTCATGACTGATCACGCTCCTTAGCGACGTCGATCGCTGATGCCGTCGTCTTCGGCCTGAAGGCGGCCTTCGCGGCGGCGATCAGCGCAGTCCGCTCCGCCGCCGAGAACGTGCCGCAGGGTGGGGTCGTCGGTGGCGAGCCCGATGGGCTGTTCACCGCCACGGCCTGCCGGTACATGCCCCACTTGGTCTGGTCGCCCTTGACGACGACCAGCTTCACGTCGGCCCACTGCGCCGACGCGTAGGTGTGGGTGACCGTCTCGCCCGTGCCGCTGGTGCCGTCGCCGAAGTCCCAGTAGTACTGGAGCCCGGCCTTGCCGCCGTCGAGGGTGCGCGCGAAGCTGGCGTCGAAGGTGACGGTCTTCGTCGAGGCCGGCTTGACCGGGTTGGTCTCGAAATAGGCGATCGTGCCCGTCGGAGCCGGAGCCGCGCCGAGGTAGTCGCTGCCGCTGGCGAGGAGTGCCGTGTACTGCGAAGGGAGCTCGAGCGCCCGCAGGAGCTCCTCGGTCGGCGAGGTCTCGCCGTCGAGCCCGTGCGGGGCACCGGAGGCGAAGAAGTTCAGGTGCTCGAGCGTGTCGCCGGTGAAGCCGATCGGCTGGCCCTGGTTGACGTTGAACGGGATGCCGCTCGCATGTGCGCGGGCGAGCGGCGCGGTCAGGTTCACGCCCGTGCCGGCGGCGCCGGCCGTGCCGACCGATGCGATCTGGCCGATCTCGATGTTCTGGCCGATGTCGATGAAGATCGGCTGGCCCGCACCCAGGTTGGTGACGGAGGCGACCTTGATGTTGGTGGCACCGACCGCGCTCGCGGCCGCCGTCGTGGTCATCCCGGCCGCGGGAACGCCGCTGGCGAGCTCGAAGGCCGTCCCGCCGCCGGTGTAGGCCAGCACGGGGGTCGAGCGAATCGTGGCGCTAACCGTCGACGGGTACGGGTTCTCGTCGATGTTCGAGTCCTGGACGCCGCCGACGCTGAAGCCCGGGATGCCCCGGTTCCAGAAGATCGAAGCCTCGTCCTGCGTGGACGACGCCATCGCCTCCGGCCCGGTCCCTGCCGAGTGCACCGGCGAGTACTGCGCCTGCTCGGACGGCGTGTAGGCCGGCACGAAGGGCGTCGGGACCGCCGGCAGCGGCGCGGAGCCGTTCTTGTTGTACCGCAGCGGGTTCTCCTGCGGGACCGTGCCGCCGTACTTCGCGCTCTGCTGGGCGAAGCCGGCCGAGACCGCGTTCCTGAGGTTCAAGTCGAACGCGGCGATCGCCGCGCTGTTGGCAGCGATGCTCCCGCTGACGTCGGGGTAGAACGAGTTCGGCGCCGACGGCGTGTCGGTGACGAACGTGCGCCACGGGCCGACCCCGCCATTGGCGATGTTGTTCCAGAAGTACTGCGTCCCGAGGTGGTACGCGGGGTACGACATCCCGTTCGCGTTCATCTCGGCGAACATCGCGTACTGGCCCTGCGGGCCCTGCGGGATCAGGTTGTCGACGTAGTACTTGGCGCCCTCGCGCAGATAGGTGCCGTCGACCGCACGGCCTGCGGAGGCATCGAGCAGCGCGATCTTCAGCGTCTTCGAGGGGTACGTGCCGTTGATCGAGTACCAGCGCAGGAGCGCCTGGTACTCGCCCATCGTCATCGTCACGCCCGACGTGTCGTCGTAGGCGCCGCCGTTGGCGATGTTGCTGAGCGTCAGGGTGCGGCGACCGGCCCCGAACCCGTTGACGCTGCTCAGCGAACCGGTCGGGTTGTTGACCTCGCCGACGATGGTCGGCGAGACCGGTGTGCCATCCGGGTGCGCGGCGAGCAGCACGCGCTGGCCCGGGCAGGTCGCGCCCGGAAGCGTGACCTCGGCGTCGTTCGAGTCCCAGGGGTAATTGGGGTTGAAGAGGTAGTTCGGGTTCGTTCGCTGCTCTGGGAGCCGGTGGAAGTAGTGATCCTTGACCGTGGCGTACTTCGCGATCGTGCTCATCGCGGTCTTGTCGGTGAGCTGGTCCTTCCAGTGCTGGAAGAACTCCTGCCAGCCGTTGACCGTGGGCCGCAGGTTGAAGGGGTCGCTCGGGTTGCGCGGATCGCCGTCCGCGCCGGAGACGCGGTAGACGTCGTTGTAGGACATGTCGAACAGCTGGCCGTAGATGTAGTCGCGGTCGACCAGCGGCGTTGCCTGCGAGGTGACGACGTCGTCCGTCGCCGCGACTCCGCTGACGATCACGGCAGCCGGAACGAGCACCGCCGCACCGCAAAGCGCGACGACCCATCTCGGCCGTCTCAACACACGTGAGACCTGCATTTCCCGCCTCCTGCGGGCCGGCCGATCGGCGGCGACGGCCCGGCTCCCCTAGCTCGCCGCGAATATACGCCTGTAGTTCAGTGGCTGCAAACGCGCGTCAGACGCCGCAGACACGGTCGATCTTGGCGGTCGCGCCGCTGACGAGCTTCAGTGCCGGCCGGTCGACGAGCTGGCGCGCCGCGGTGGCGAGATCGCCGCGCGCGACCGAGGCACCGGCCCGCCCGAAATCGACCGCGAAGCGGCGCAGCCCGCGCACCAGCTGCCGCCTCGCCTGGTCGAGCGCGACGGGGAGCTGGAGCCGTTCGAGCGCGTCCGCCGCGGCCGAGAGATTCCGTTGCGTGGCGCCGGTTCGCGCCGCGAGCTCCTTGGGGTGCGTGGACTGCGTCATCGCCTCGACGCTGCTCGAGACGACCTGCGAGACGAGCCGGATGTAGCTCTCGACCTGGCTGCAGGCCGCGACGTCCACCGGCGCCGCGTGGGGGGTCGCGGGCGCGGCCTGGTGCTTGCCACCGCAGCCGGCCAGGGCGAGCGCTGCGAGGAGCAGATAGACGGGCCTGCGCGTCACCGTCAGAGCCTAAGCCGCGATCATGGGCGCGTGCGCGCAACGCTCCCGATCGTGCTGCTGGTGCTCGCGCTGGCGACTGCGTGCGACTCCGGCTCGAAGCAGCAACGGCAGGTCGCGACCGGGCCCGCCGTGCCCTGGATCGCGACCGTGCCGCCGCAGCTGGCCACGCGGACGCCGGCGAAGGCCGCGTGCCGCTCGGCAGAGCTGACGATCCTCGGGCAGGTGAGGTTCATCGCCCGGTTGCAGGGCGCGATCGCTCTCGTCACGCTCCAGAACACCGGCAAGCGCGCCTGCCGGCTGAGGGGCCGCCCGAGCGTGGGGTTCGTGAAGCGCGGCGGGCCGAAGCAGGTGCAGCGCCAGATCCCGCCGACGCCGTCCAACTTCCCCGAGGTGACGTATCCGGAGTCGAGCCTGCTCGCGCTCCGGCCCGGCGAGCGGGGCGCGGTGACGATCTCCTGGCTGAACTGGTGCGACCCCGTAGTCAAAGGCGTCCCGCACGTTCCGCCGAGCGCACTGCGGCTGACCCTCCCCGGCGGCCGCGGCCACCTGGACGCCGACTACAACGCCGTCCCGCCCTGCCTCGATCCGAGACTGCCCTCGACGATCGGGGTCTCACGCTTCCAGCCGAGTCTCGTTCCGCCTGGCCGGTTCTTCACGAATGCCTTCCTGGAGGGATCGGTGCCAAGCCAGCCCGTGCACGGCCGGCGCGGGCGCCTGCTGCGCTTCCGGGTCGTGCTCAAGAACCGCTCGCACACGCCCGCGACCTTCGAGCGCTGCCCCGCGTACATCGAGCAGCTCGCGCCGGCGGGACGGGTCGAAGCGCACCAGCTGAACTGCGCCGCGGCCCACCCGATCGCGCCGGGCAAGAGCGTCGCCTTCGGCATGAGACTGCGCGTTCCCCGTAACGCCCCGCTCGGCGCGAACGGCCTCTTCTGGGAGCTCGATCCCTTCGGCTCGCACATTCCGCAGCTGCACGCGCGGGTGACGATCAACGGCTGACTACACCGGCGAGCGAACACCGGGTGGAGCGCAGCGGCTCACCTATGCGCAACCGCGTGCTCCGTGCCGCCGAGTCGCGCCCTGACGTGCACCGTCGTCGGCGGACGGATCATCCCGAACGGGCCGCTGCTCAGACCGAGCTGCCGCTGGTCGACGGTCGTCGTCGTCTCGAGCTCGAAGACGGCGCCGGCCTGCACCACGGTCGCGTCGAACTCCAGGGGTACGACCTTCCCCGCTGCGTCGAGGTTGCCCTCGACATGCAACGTACCGTCACGAATGTGGACGACGCGGGTCGACGTGAAGCGCACCTCGGGGTGCTCGTCGACGCCGAAGAAGTCGTCCGACCGCAGATGCTTGTCGCGGGTTTGGTTCCCGGTGTCCAGGCTGTCAGCGTCGATCCTCAGCTCGATCTTCGTGCCGGCCGGGCCGACCTCGTAGGTGCCCTCGAACCGTTCGAACCGGCCGCGAACCGTCGCCAAGCCCCAGTACGTCCTGACGGCGAACTCGACATCACTTTCGGCGCTGTCGACGAACCAGCGCGTCGGCGTCTGCAGCCGGTCGATCCGGCTGCGAACCCCTGCAAGCGGAGTTTCGGGTGTGATGGTGCTCATCGAGCCTCCTTGTCGTCTGTTCTCTGACAAGACGAAGACTCGCGCGCGCCGCTGCCAAGGCTCTGCCAGGCCGGGCCTCGCCGCTGCCAGGTCTAGCTATGTGCGATCGCGCCGAGCTCGGCGAGGCCGAGCGCTGCTGCCGTCGCCGGGCTGCCGGCGAGCGCGAGGAACAGGCCCTCGCGCGCCTGGTGCGGCCGCTGCGTCTGCGACCACGCGAGAACCTGGCGGTACAGCCGCTCGGCCTTGGCGCCGTCTCCGGCCGCTGCGGCGGTGCGCGCAAGCTGCACGCGCGCATGAGCAGCGGCCCACTCTGCATGCGCCGCCTCTGCCGTGACAAGCGCGCGCCGTTGAAGCTGCTCGGCCTCACGCAGATCACCGTCCGCGAGCGCAGCCGAGCCGATTCCGGCGAGTGCGAACGCGGCGTGGTCGGCGAAGCCGGCGCGTTCCGAGCGCTCGAGCGCTCGGCGGTAGGCGGCGGCCGCCGCCTCGGTGTCACCGCGCCGCTCCGCAAGTGCGGCCTCGAGCAGCGCCCCGGGGACAGCGCCGATGTCGTAGTCATCGTGAAGGCGAACGGCTTCGGCGGTGAGCGCGGCGGCCGTCGCCATGTCTCCTCGGGCGATCGCGCCAAGCGCGCCGGTGAGCGCCGATAATCCGGCCCCCCAACTGTCACCCAGCTCGTCGAATGCGTGGCGGGCCTCTTCGGCGAGAACGACCGCACGCTCATGCGGGCCGGCACGGTCGTACGCGAACGCGAGCGCCAGCTGAACCATGGCCGTCTGCCACGGCGCGTCCCCCGTCGTGGCGAGCTCCAGGCCGCGATTGCCGGCCTCGATTGCAGCCTCGAGGTCGTCCTCTTCGGTCGCGAGATAGCAGAGGTACGCCAGGAGCTCGATGCGGAGCGCGACAGGCGCGTTCTCCGCGGCTCCCAGCGCCGCTTCGATGAAGGCACGACCCTCGGAGACGCGCTCGGCGATGCCGAAGTACCACCCGAGGCCCACGCCGAGCCGGGCGGCCAGGAGCGGATCTGGTGCGTCGCGCGCATACGTGAGGGCAGCCCAGAGGTTGTCGTGCTCCAGCTCGAGCCGGTTCATCCACTGCGGCCACTCCGAGCTGCGTAGACCTGTGTGTGCAGCGTCCGCGAGCGTCCCGAAATACTCCGCATGCGACTTCCGCGCAGCGGCGAGCCCGCCGGTCTCGTCCAGGCGCTCGAGCACGTACTCGCGGACGGCGTCGAGCATTTCGTAGCGAGCGACGTCGCCGAACTCGGCCGACACGATCGACTTGTCGACCAACGCAGAAACCAGATTGGTGACGGCCCATTCGTTGAAGCTGTGCGCCGCTGCCACCGCCGCGAGCGACTCCAGGGACGCGCCGCCTCGATGGACCGCCAGCTGCTGAAGCAGCGTTTTCTCGTCCCCGTCCAAGAGGTCGTAGCTCCATTCCACGAGCTCTTGCAGCGCGGTGCTGCCCGGATCGGAGGCCGGGCTGTCGTGCAGAAGCGCAGCGCGGCGCTCGAGAATGGAGGCGATCTCCCCGAGCCCGATCACGTTCACACGAGCGGCGGCGAGCTCGATCGCGAGTGGCAGCCCATCCGCGCGCCGGGCGATCTCCGCGGCAAGGGCCGCAGCCTCGTCGTCCGGCTCGAACCCCGGCCGGGCCGAGCGCGCACGCTCGAGGAAGAGCTCGACCGCAGCAGCCCCGAGCGGTGCGACGGGCAGCCGTACCTGGCCTTCGACGCGGAGCGCTTCGCGGCTCGTCGCCAGGATCCGGACC
>DATIOF010000083.1:0-8159 GCA_035473395.1 Gaiellaceae bacterium | reverse complement strand
CTGCACCTGCTGGCCGAGAGCGACGAGCACCTGCCGGTCAACCTCGGCAACCCGGGGGAGTTTTCGATTCTCGAACTCGCGCAAACAGTTATCCGAGTTACATCGTCAAAGAGCGAGATCGTCTACGAGGCCTTGCCCGTGGACGATCCCCAGGTTCGACAGCCAGACATCACCCGAGCCAGGCAGGTGTTGGGCTGGGAGCCTGAGATCCAGCTCGAAGAGGGGCTCAGGCGGATGTTGCCGAGCCTCGGAAGGGAGCCACTTGGGGTCTAAACGAATCTGCATCGCCCTGATCACGATCATTCTGTGCGCCGTCGCCGCGACGGCCAAGCCCAACGACGCGAAGGCCGCCTCCGGGATGCTGGTCGGCATCTACGACCCGGTGCAGCCGGTCGCCGCGCCGGACACGGCGTTTCCGACGCTCGTCAAGCTCCGGGTCCAGATCATCCGGCTGAACCTGGACTGGAACCTGATCGCGACAAAGCGGCCGACGAGCCCGACCGACCCGGCCGACCCGGCCTACAACTGGGCCACCTACGACCGCGTGCTGCTGAACGCGGCGAAGAACAAGATTCAGGTCCTGTTCACGATCATCGGCACGCCGAAGTGGGCGAACGGCAAGCTCAAGGGCATCAACCGGGCCCCGGCGAAGATGAGTGACCTGCGCTACTTCGCGCTGGCCGCAGCGAAGCGCTACAGCGGCTCGTTCAAGCGCGAGGACGGCACCAAGCTGCCGGCCGTGCGCAAGTGGCTGGCCTGGAACGAGGCGAACAACCCGATGTTCCTGACGCCCCAGTGGGCGAAGGCCGGCCGGCGCTGCGCAGCCGTGAAGAATCACCACTGCGTGCGCTACGTGCCGCGCTACGCCCCCGTCGGGGCCAAGGCCTACGTCGGCATCTGCACGGCGGTCTGGACGGGCATCCACGCCTCGCACCTCGCCAAGGAAGTCGTCGCGTGCGGCGCGACCGACCCGCAAGGCAACAACGCCGCGCGGAGTCGCCGTCCGTCGATCTCGCCGACCGCGTTCCTGCAGGACCTCCGCAACTACGGCCTGAAGCGGAACCACTTCGACGTCTACGCCCACCATCCGTACTACGGCCGTCCGAACGAGTCGCCGTCGACGAAGCCGAAGGGCAAGCAAACCGTCACGCTCGGGAACATCTCGGTGCTGACGACGCTGCTCGGCAAGCTGTACGGCAACAAGAAGCTCTGGATCACCGAGTACGGCTACCAGACGAGCCCGCCCGACAGGACGTTCGGTGTCACGTGGGCGAAGCAGGCCAAGTACCTGACGCAGGCCTACGCGCTCGCGCGCAAGAACCCCAGGATCACGATGATGCTCTGGTTCCTGCTCCGCGACGAGGGTCGCCTCGGCGGCTGGCAGTCGGGTCTCTTCACCGTCAGCGGGAAGAAGAAGCCCGCGTACGACGCGTTCCGGCGCCTGCCACACTAGGACTCGTGGCGACACCGACATCGCAACGGGGGCGGGGGCGAATCCCCGCCCCGGTTGCCGAGGACGACGCGCCGGTCCGGATCGTCAGCGACATCCGGGCCGGCGCGCCGTTCCTGCTCTCGCGCGCGCAGCTGCTCGTCGCCGGCCGCCGCCTCGCCAGCATCACCGCCCTCGTCTGCCTCGATCTCGGCGGCCTCGTGCTCGGGCTCTACGCGGCGCTCGTGGCGCGAGAGCTCTACTACGGGCGGGAGCCGGTGCTCTGGGGCGTGCTCTGGCGGATCGAGACCGACTGGCTGCCCTTCCTGACGCTCGTCACGGTGCTCGTCTTCTCGCAGGCCCGCCTGTACGAGGAGCGCGAGCGGCGGCCGGGCTTCGCGCGCGTGCTCTCGTCGCTGATCCTGGTCGCGCTGATCACGCTGGCCTTCGCGATCGGCACCGGGCACAAGTTCTCGACCTACGGCCTCGCGCCGACCGCGGTCATCCTCTGCGCGGTCACGATCGCGGCGCTGCGCTCGAGCTACGAGCTCGTCACGGGCGAGGTGCTGCGCAAGCTCGGCGCGCGCCGCTACGCGCTGCTCGCCGGCTCCGGCGCGAACATCGCGCACCTGCACGGCGCGCTCGGCTCTGGGCGTAACGGGATCGACTACGAGTTCATCGGCGCGGTCGCGCCCTCGGCGGCCGGGGTCGGCCTGCCCGTCCTCGGCGACGTCGAAGACCTGCCCGCGGTGCTCGACCGCGAGCGCGTGGACGAGCTGATCATCACCGATTCCGACTTCGGCGAGCGCGAGCTGCTCGAGATCGTCGACCACGCCCACCGGCGCGGCGTCGAGGTGCGGATCGCGCCGAAGGCCACCGAGCTGCTGACCTCGCGCGTGGAGTTCGTGCCGGGCCAGGGCATCCCGTTGTTCGAGCTGCGGCCGCCGGCCTTCATCGGGATGGACTGGGTCGTCAAGCGCGGATTCGACCTGCTCGTCTCCGGGCTGGTGCTGCTCGTCGGCCTGCCGGTCTGGATCGCGATCGCGGCCGCGGTCAAGCTCAGCTCGCGCGGCCCGGTGTTCTATCGCGACCGCCGCGTAGGCCTCGGCGAGCAGGAGTTCGGGATGCTGAAGTTCCGCACCATGCGCGCCGACGCTGCTGTGCAGCAGGCCGAGCTGGAGGCCTCGAACGAGGCGGACGGGCCGCTCTTCAAGATCCGCGAGGATCCGCGCGTGACCGGCGTCGGCGCCTTCCTGCGGCGGTTCTCGCTCGACGAGATCCCGCAGCTTTGGAACGTCCTGCGCGGCGAGATGAGCCTCGTCGGCCCGCGGCCGCTGCCGTTGCGCGACTTCGAGCGGCTGGAGGACTGGCACCGCAAGCGCTACCTCGTGCTCCCGGGCGTGACGGGCCTCTGGCAGATCTCCGGCCGCTCGAACCTCGGCTTCGGCGATCTCGTGCGGCTCGACTTCTTCTACCTCGAGAACTGGTCGATCTGGCTCGACATCTCGATTCTCGTGAAGACCATCCCGGCCGTCCTCAACGGCCGCGGCGCGTACTGAGGTGGAGCGCGTGCTCGTCACCGGGCCCCTCGGGTTCGTCGGCCGGCACCTGCGCGACGAGCTGGGCGAGGCATTCCTGCCCTTCGAAGGCGACGTGCTTGACGCTGACGCCATTGCGGCGGCGGTTCGCGAGACACAGCCGTCGGCACTCGTCCACCTCGCCGCGGATTCGTCCGTGGCCGCCTCGTGGGACCACCCGACCCGCGTTTGGTGGGTGAACGTGGCCGGCACGGTCAACGTGCTCGAGGCGATCCGCAGCGAACGGCCCGAGGCGCGTGTCCTGTTTCCCTCGACCTCGGAGGTCTACGGCAACGCGAGCCGCTTCCCGACGCCGGAGGACGAGCCGGTGAGGCCGATCTCGCCGTACGCGGTGACCAAGGCGGCCGCCGAGCTCGCCTGTGCACTGCCTGGCGTCGAGGTCGTCGTGGCGCGTAGCTTCAACCACGAAGGCCCCGGCCGAGACGACCGTTTCGCGATCGGTTCCTGGACGCGGCAGATCGCCAGGCTCGAAGCCGAGGGCGGCGGCACGCTGCTCGTCGGCGACCTCTCGGCCGAGCGCGACCTGACCGACGTCCGCGACGTCGCACGAGCCTACGCCCTGCTACTCGACCCGGCGGTCGCCGCAGAGACGTACAACGTCGCATCGGGAGTGAGCGTGACGATGGAGCACGTGCTCGAGCTGCTCGTCGGTCTGGCCCGCGTTCCGGTGCAGGTCGAGCGGGACGAGAGCCGGGTGCGGCCGGCCGACATCAGGCGGCTGTGCGGCGATCCGGCGAAGCTGCGTGCGGCGACGGGCTGGACGCCGGAGATCCCGCTCGAGCAGACCCTCGCCGACGCGCTCGCCGCCGCTCGCGAGCTGGAGCCGGTCTCATGAGCCGCCGGCGGGCGCTGATCACCGGCATTACCGGCCAGGACGGCTCGTACCTGGCCGAGCTGCTGCTGGAAAAGGGCTACGAGGTCTCGGGCATGACCCGCCGGGCCTCGACCGAGAACCTGGAGCGGATCGGCCACCTCGTCGACCGCGTCGAGCTGATCCAGGGCGATCTGCTCGACCCGCCCTCGCTCGACGCCGCGCTGCGACAGGCACAGCCGCACGAGGTCTTCAACCTCGCCGCGCAGAGCTTCGTGCCGACCTCGTGGAACCAGCCGGTGCTGACGGCCGAGTTCACCGCGGTCGGCGTCACCCGCGTGCTCGAGGCGATCCGGGCCGTCGACCCCGGGATCCGCTTCTACCAGGCGTCCTCCTCGGAGATGTTCGGCAAGGTGCGCGAGGTCCCGCAGACGGAGCAGACACCGTTCCATCCCCGCTCGCCGTACGGCGTGGCCAAGGCCTACGGGCACCACATCACGGTCAACTACCGCGAGTCGTACGACCTGTTCGCGGTCTCGGGGATCCTCTTCAACCACGAGAGCCCCCGCCGCGGGCTCGAGTTCGTGACGCGCAAGATCAGCGACGGCGTCGCGCGGATCAAGCACGAGCTGACCACCGAGTTGCGGCTGGGGAACCTCGACGCGAGACGCGACTGGGGCTTCGCGGCCGACTACGTCGAGGCGATGTGGCTGATGCTGCAGCAGGACGAAGCGTCCGACTATGTCGTCGCGACCGGTGAGGAGCACTCGGTGCGGGAGTTCGCAGAGATCGCCTTCGAGCGCGCCGGGCTCGACCCGGAGAAGCACATCGTGAGCGATCCGCGCTTCCTGCGGCCCGCGGAGGTCGACCATCTCGTCGGTGACGCGTCGAAGGCCCGGCGGGAGCTCGAGTGGTCGCCGCGGACGAGCTTTCGCGAGCTGGTGGAGCTGATGGTCGACGCCGACCTGGAGCGGGTCGCGAACGAGCTGGCGTGGGCGAGCCGCTAGCGCGGCCCTCGCTGTCGGTCGTCGTCGTCGCGTACCGCTCGGGGCCGTCTCTCCAGCGCTGCCTGAGCGCGGTGTGTGACGACCGGCCGGACGCGGAGGTGATCGTCGTCGACAACGGCGGCGCCGAGCCTGGCCGCGACCAGGCGCTCGTGGTCGAGGCCGGTGGCAACCTCGGCTATGCGGGCGGCGCCGCGCTCGGCGCCTCGAAGGCGAGCGGGGACGTGCTCGTCTTCCTGAACCAGGACACGGTGGTCGAGCGCGGTGCGCTTGAGGCGCTCGCGGGGACGCTCGAGGACACCACCGTCGGGATTGCGATGGCGCGGCTGCGATTGCTTGACCGGCCGGAGCTGCTGAACTCCGGCGGGACCGTCGTCCACCTCAGCGGGATCGCCTGGGCCGGCCGATTCGAGCAGCCGGTCGAAGGCCTTGCAACGCGCGAGGACGTCCCTGCTCCGAGCGGCGCGGCCTTGGCGATCAGGCGCGAGCTGTACGACGAGCTCGGCGGCTTCAGCCCGGAGCTCTTCATGTATCTCGAGGATCTCGAGCTCGGCTGGCGCGCGCGGCTGCACGGGTTGAACGTCGTCGTCGAGCCGGGGGCCGACGTGCTGCACGAGTACGAGTTCTCCCGGAACGCAGACAAGCTCGCGCTGCTCGAACGCAACCGGCTCGTGTTCGTGCTCAGCGCCTACTCGCTGCGGCTGCTGCTCCTGCTCGGCCCGGTGCTGTTTGCGGTCGAGCTGGCGATGCTCGGTCTCTCGACCCGCCAGCGCTGGCTCGGCGGCAAGGTGCGCGGGTACGGCTGGCTCCTCGCGCGGCCGCGCTGGCTCCTGCGCCACCGGCGCGAGACCCAGCGCTTGCGGCGCGTTCGCGATCGTGAGCTCGTGCGCTTCCTGACCCCGATCCTCGACCCGCGCATGATCGAGCTGCCGCGCGGCGCCGGCGCGTTCAACAGTGCGGTCCAGCACTACTGGCGCGTGGTAGAGAAGCTCCTCTGATGGAGCTCTCGGTCGTCCTCGTCAACCACAACGGCGCCGCCGTCCTGCCGAGCTCGCTCGGCGCGCTCGCCCGCAACACCGCCGCCGCAGAGGTCGAGGGGATCGTGGTCGACTCGGGCTCGGCGGACGGGAGCTGGGAGGGCGTCGAGCGGCACTGGGAGCGCGCGCGAGCCGTCCGCTTCGAGGAGAACATCGGCTTCTGCGCCGGCTGCAACCGCGGCGCCGAAGCCGCGACAGGCCGTTTCGTCGCGTTCGTCAACTTCGACGCCGAGGTCGAGGAGGGCTGGGACGAGCCCCTGCGGGCGCTGCTCGAGGATCCCTCGGTCGCGGTCGCGACGGGCGTGCTCCTGCGGCCCGACGGCGCGCGGCTCGAGGCGGCCGGGCTCGAGATCGCGCCGAACATGGCCACCTACGGCCGGCTCGACGGCGAACTGCGCGGCGACCTGCCTGCGGAGCCGTTCGACGTGGAGGCCGCGTCGGGCGCCTTGATGATGGTGCGCCGCGAGGAGTTCATGGCCCTGGGCGGGTTCTACGAGCCGCTCTTCATGTATGGCGAAGAGGCCGATTACTGCCTGCGCGTCAGCGGCCGGATCGCGCTCGACCCTCGCAGCGCGATCCGGCACGAGCAGGGCCACGCGTCGGGGCCGCTGCGCTCGACGACGCGGCTCTACTGGCCCTCGCGGAACCGCCTCCTGCTGGCGGCGCGGCACCTGCCCCCGCTCGCGCTCGCGAAGTCGGTCGCATCCTCTGCCGCCTTCGACCTCGTCACGCTCGCTCAGGCACGCAGCACTGAGGCTGCGAAGGCGATCGGGCGCGGCTGGCGCGACGGTTTGGGCGGGATGCGCGCGGAGCGTCGTGCCCGCAAGCCGAGCGAGCGCAGGGCGGCCGCGGGCCGTCTGGTCTCGTTCCGCGCTGCGCTACGCGAGCAGCAGCGGCTCGGGCGGCTCTAGCGGTACTGCCGCTCGAAGCTCCGCCACGATGACCGCTCGAGGAGTCGGACCAGCCTCGGCCACCGCGAGAGGCCGAGCGCGATATCCGCTGCCGCGACGGCGAGGTCGAAGAGGTACCGAAGACGGGCGCGCGGCCCGCTGAGAGCAGCCCGGAGCTCGCCGTGGCGCCGGTGCATCGCCGCGACGGCGGCGCGCATGCGGGCGTCGGGGTTCCGACTGCCCGCTTCGTGGCGCCGCCAGCGCAGGAGCGGCTCGCGCACGTACGTCCCGCGCTTACCGTGCTCGATCATCTTCAGCCACAGGTCCCAGTCCTCCATCGTGATGTCGCCTACGTCGCTCATGCCACCGACCGCGAGGTAGTCCTCTCGCCGGGTCAGCGCGCACGCATTGACGTAGTTCGTCCGCAGGGCGATCAGGTAGGGGCTGAAGGGAAACGCGCGCAGGATCCGGTCGTCGGCGCCGAACATCTGCGCCCGGCAGTAGGCGAACGATGCTTCGGGCACGGCCACCAGAGCCTCGTAGAGCTCCTCGATGTACGTCGGCTCGTACAGATCGTCGGCCGAGAGAAAGGCCGTGTACTCGCCACGCGCCTCGTCGACGCCGCGGTTGCTAGTGCGCTCGACTCCCATGTTCGGATGCGTGAAGACACGCACGGCGTCGCCGTAGCTCCGCGCCACCTCGAGCGAGTCGTCGGTCGAGCCGTCGTCCAGCACGAGCACCTCGCAGTTCGGGTAGGTCTGGCCGAGCGCGCTGTCGATCGCCTCGCGCAGGAAACGGGCGTAGTTGTGGCAGAGCACGATGATGCTGACAAGCGGCGGGCGCTCGGTCACGGGGTCAGCGCATGCTGCTCGGCGAGCTCGACCAGTCTCGTCGCCACGACCATCGTCGCCCGCGCCTCCTCGGCGCCCACGATCTCGGCCGGCTCGCCCCGCACCGCGCACAGGAACTCCCTTAGCTCGCGCGCGAGCGGCTCCTCGTGCGGGAAGTCGAGCCGCTCGGGCTCCTGCTCGCTGAGTGCCTCGAGCTCGGCGAACGACGTGGGCTCGACCGCGGGGCCGGCGCGGTAGAAGTCCAGCCGCTGGGTGACGTACTCGACGTGCGCGTAGCCGGCAGTGCCCGTCACTGCGAGCGAGCGGATCTTCACCGGCGTCACCCAGTTCACCTGCAGGAAGCAGGCGACAGGGCCGTAGCGCAGGAAGATGTCGGCGAAGTCGAACCGGTCCTCGGCGATCGCGCGCCCGGCATTGCAGAACAGGTCGGTCGGCTCTCCGTTTCCCAGGAGGTAACCGAAGATGTCGACGTCGTGGACGGCGAGGTCGACGATCACGTTCGCATCCTTCACCTGCGGCGGCATCACGCCGACGCGCCG
>DATIOF010000082.1:0-10966 GCA_035473395.1 Gaiellaceae bacterium | reverse complement strand
CGCAGCGCCTCGATCGCGAGGCGGGCCTGCGCGAGGTCGCGGTTCTCGCCGGTCAGGCGGTCGTAGCCGAGCAGCGAGATCGAGTGGAGCGTCTGGAGCAGGAGGTCGGAGACGGTCAGCTTCGCGAGCTCCGCCTGGAGCTCCTCGATCAGCCGCTGCTCGTCCTCACCCACGACGCGTCTCGTTGTTCCGCGTAGATCTCCTGCAGGCTCGCGCCCTCCGCATGACGTGCGATCTGGCGCTCCGAGGCATTGGCGGCCGGGATGGCGAGGTAGTCGGCACAGCCGAGCTCTTCGGCCACCGGAAGCACCCACTCGACCAGCTCCTCCAGGTGTGCACGAGCGGGCCGGACGGCGCCGCTCGCGAGGTCGATCAGCTCGCCGGAGAGCCCGTAGCGGATCGCGCGCCAGAGGTTCTCCTCGATCAGGCGGTGCTGGAAGTCGGGCAGCGGTTCCCGTTCGTCGATCGCGCGCGCGACCCGGGCCGCCAGCGCGTAGCAGAGGGCAGCGAGGGAACGCGACTCGCCCAGGTCGGGCTGCGCGTCGCAGATGCGGATCTCGACGGTCGGAAAGGCAAGGTGCGGCCGGACGCTCCACCAGAGCTGCGTGTGCTCGCTGATCGAGCCGGTGTCGAAGAGGAAGCGGACGTAGCGCTCGAAGCCGTTCCAGCCCTCGTAGGAGTCCGGGACGCCGCAACGCGGGAACATGCGCGTGAAGATCTGGGTGCGCGCCGAGTGCAGGCCGCTGTTCACGTTCTCGACGAAGGGCGAGCTCGCGCTCAGGGCGAGCAGCTCGGGCAGGTAGTTGCGCAGCCCGTTGCAGACCGCGATCGCGCGGTCGGGCCCGTGGATCGCGACGTGCACGTGCAGGCCGAAGCTGTTGTTGCGCCAGACGACGTAGCGCAGGAGCTCGTCGTTGCGGCGGTAGTGCGGCGTGTCGATGATCCGCTGCTCCTGCCAGGGGCTCCACGGGTGCGTGCCGGTCGCGGCGAGGGCGACTCCGACGGAGTCGGCGAGCTCGTAGAGCTGCTCGCGGCGCTCGCCGATGCGGGCGGCGGCCTCGTCGAAGGTGTCGCAGCGGCCGGTGCGGACCTCGACCTCCGAGGCGATCAGCTCGCCGACGAGGTGCTCTTCGAGTGCTGTCCCTTGCACCGCGGCTTGCAGCTCCTCGAAGCGGTTGGTCAGGTCGAGCGTGTCCGGGTCGACGACCGCGAACTCCTCCTCGACGGCGACCGTCAGGTCCTGCGCGGACTCGTACTGCTCACGGGCGAAGCGGAGTTGTTCCTCCGGGCTGAGGCGCTGGCTGTCTCCCAAGGTCGCACTACATTAGTTGAAGGGTTGGAGCAGCCTGTTGGCCACTTCGGCCCAGCTCCAGCGCTGCTCGACGGCCTTGCGCCCAGCGTGTGCGATGCGGTCGTGCTCCTCGCGGGTCAGGCTCAGCAGCCCGCGCAGCTTGGCGGTCAGGTCGGCAACGTCGTCGGTCGTGAAGCTCGTCAGGTGGCGGTACTCGGGCGGGTACTCGGCCTCGAGCCCCTCGGCGATCTCCTGCAGGCCCGAGTGGCGGGCGACGAGCGGCGGCGAGCCGGCTGCAGCCGCCTCCGCGGCGACCATCCCGAAGGCCTCGGGGAAGATCGAGGGCACGACCGTCGCGTCCGCAAGCGGGAGCAGGTGGACGAGATGGCGGTGCTCGAGCGGCCCGGTGAACAGTGTGCGCGGCGGGGCCAGGCGCTCGAGCTCCTCGCGGTAGTCGCCGAAGCCGACGATCACGGCGCGGGCGTCTAGCTCGCGCAGGGCCTCGAGCAACAGGTGGACGCCCTTGTTGTAGAGCAGCTTCCCGAAGTAGACGACGGTCGGCTCGTCCTCGGCCAGGAACGCCGCCAAACGCTCGGCGTTGCCGGGGTCCGGCAGGCGCTCGTTGCCGTCGTTGGGCGGGTCGCGCCGGGCTTCCTCGACCAGGGCGGCGAGCGCCTGGGCGCGCGGCTCGGGCCGGAACTCGTCGACGTCCACTCCGGGCGGGACCTCGTGGACGTGGTCGACGTGGCCGACCACCTCCTCCAGCACCCGGCGGATGTGCTGCGAGCCGACGAAGACGGCCTCGGCGCGCGCGAGCGACTCCCTCCCCCACGCCTGCAGCTCCGGGTTCCCCCGCATCGCGTACTCGAGCTCGGAGCCGTGCGCCTTGACCGCGTAGCGCGCGCCGCTCGCCGCGCCGACCGGGCCGCCGAGCAGGACGTGGTTGGCGAAGACGAGGTCGGCCGGAAGCTCGGCGCGGACGGCTTCGGCGTTCAGCTCGACGTAGCGGTCGCGCTCCTCGCTTGTCAGCTCCGTCAGCAGGCGGGCGTCGAGCCCTTCGTAGCGGTCGAGCACGAACACGGGCAGGATGCCGCCGATCTCGGGCCGCACATGGCGCGCGCCGCCGAGGTCGTACAGCTCGGGGTGCGGCTCCTGCGAGAAGACGACCACCTCGTGCCCGGCGCGGCTCCACTCGCGCGCGAGGGCGCGGGTGTAGACGTTCGACCCGGTCCCGCCGAGCAGGTACCCGTGCCAGAGGACGATCCGCACGCGGCGGACGCTACGTCAGGTGGAAGTAGAGCGCGTGCAGCAGGTCGACCGCCGGGTTCGACGTGTGGACGGTCACGTCGTGCGGCACGTCGAGGAGCGCTTCCGAGTAGTTGAAGATGATCCGCACGCCGGAGTCGATCAGCTCCTGCGCCACCTCCTGCGCATGGTCGGCCGGCACCGCGACCACCCCGACGATGATGTTCTTCTCGCGAACCGCCTCCGCGAGCCGGCGCGAGTCCTCGATGCCCATCGTGCCGATCGGCCGCCCAATCTTCTCCGGGTCGTTGTCGAAGACCGCCGCGATGTTGATCCCGTGCTCCGCGAAGATCGGCGAGCTGGCGATCGCCTCGCCGAGCCGGCCCGCGCCGATCAGCGCGATGTTGTGCTGGCCCTGCGTCCGCAGGATCTTGCGGATCTCGCCCAGCAGCGAGTCGATGTTGTAGCCGACTCCGCGCTTGCCGAACTTGCCGAAGGCGGACAGGTCACGACGGATCTGCGTCGCGTTGATGTTGGTGTAGTCCGAGATCTCCTGGGAGGAGATCCGGTCCTTGCCCATCTTCTTGGCCTGGGTCAGAACCTGGAGGTACCGGCTCAATCGAGCCGCCACTCCGACCGTCAGACGTTCCGACCCCGTGGCGCTGTTAACGGTCGTTTGCAACACGCACGAGCATTGTGCCAGTCCCGCCTCGGTCGCCGCGTCAGACCGTCACAAGCTTGCCTCTCAGCGGGGACTTTGTGCGGCGGCCAGACGCCGGCGCAGCGTGCCCTCGTGGACGTGGTAGACGAAAAGCCGCTCGCCGTCGAGCTCGACCACCGGCAGCCATTCGCGGTAGCGGGCCTCCAGCTCCGGCGAGCCGTCGATCGCCACCTCCTCGAGCTCGAAGCCGAGCTCGTCCCGCAGCGCGCGCACCTGCGCGAGCGCCCGCTCGCAGAGGTGGCACCCGGCCGCGTGGTAGACGACTACCCGGCTACGGATAGAGGCCACGAGTCACCGTGGCTTCCGAGACGCGGCCGACCGAGACGCCGTAGGCAGCGACGCGCATGCTCGTCTGCTTCTCCTCGTACACGTGCCAGGTCTCGTTGAAGGCACGGGTGACGATGTCGCGCAGCTTCGAGTTCACCTCGGGCTCCTTCCAGAAGTACTCCTGGAGCCCCTGCACCCACTCGAAGTACGAGACGACGACGCCGCCCGCGTTGGCGAGGATGTCCGGCAGGACGAGCACGCCCTTGTCCTCGAGGATCTCGTCCGCGGCAGGCGTGATCGGCCCGTTCGCGCCCTCGCAGACGATCTGCGCCTTCACCTGCGCGGCGTTGTCGGCGGTGATCACCTGCTCGAGCGCGCACGGCGCGAGCACGTCGCAGTCGAGCAGCAACAGCTCCTCGTTGGTGATCTCCTCGGCGCCCTTGAAGCCGGCCAGCGAGCGGGTCTCCGCCTTGTGCGCGATCGCGGCGGCGACGTCGATCCCATTCGGGTTGTGCAGCCCGACGCTCGAGTCGGAGACGGCGATCACCGTCGCGCCCTCCTCGGCGAGGAACTTCGCCAGGAAGCTGCCGACGTTGCCGAAACCCTGGACCGCGCAGCGCAGGTCCGCGAGCCGCAGCTCCTTCTTGCGCACCGCTTCCTGGATGCAGTAGAGCGCGCCGCGCGCGGTCGCCTCGAGCCGCCCGAGCGAGCCGCCGACGTTGAGCGGCTTCCCGGTCACGACGCCGAGCACGGAGTGGCCCTTGTTCATCGAGTAGGTGTCGAAGATCCAGGCCATCACCGAGCCGTCGGTGCCGACGTCGGGCGCCGGGATGTCCTTCTCGGGCCCGATCTCGTTGATGATCTCCGTGGTGAAGCGGCGGGTCATCTTCTCGAGCTCGCCTCGCGAGAGCTTCTTCGGGTCGCAGACGACCCCGCCCTTGGCGCCACCGAACGGGATGTTCATCAACGCGCACTTCCAGGTCATCCACATCGCGAGCGCCTTGACCTCGTCCAGCGTCACGTCCGGGTGGTAGCGAATGCCGCCCTTGGACGGGCCACGCGCGATGTTGTGGGTGACGCGGTACCCCTCGAAGGCCTGGATCGTGCCGTCGTCCATCGTCACCGGGACCGAGACGACGACTGCCTTCTTGCACTCCTGCAGGACGTTCACCAGCCGCTGGTCGATCTCGAAGATGTCGGCCACGCGGCGCAGCTGCTCGCGGGCGATCTGGAAGGGGTTCTCGCGGAGGTGAGACTCGGGGGCTTCGACGGTTGTCACTTGGGCCGCTCCTTGGAGGGAAACGCGCTGAGTATAGGACTCTTACTTAATGCGAAATGCGATCGTCCGCACGGTCGGCGGGGCCTTGCTCGTCGGGATCGCGACCATGCGCACGCGGTAGCGGCCGGGGTCGAGCGGAGCGCCGTCCGGGTCGCGTCCGGTGAGGCCGATCTTGACGCTGCCGGTCAGGTCGCGCAGGCGTGCGAGCAGTCCGAGCCGCTCGCCTCCGCGCCAGAGCTCGACATCTAGCCGCTCAACAGGATGGATCTCGGAGCCGGCCGCGCTCGGGACGACGACCCCGGCCTGCAGCGAGAGCACCGCCGGAGTGTTGTCTGCGAGCTTGAACGAGCTGGACGAGAGCGCGACGGCCGAGATCAGGTCCTGCCGCTGCGGCCCGAAGGTGATCGCCCACGGGATCTTCAGCGGGCCGGCGCCGCGGGCGACGAGCAGCACCGCGCCCTCGGCCGAGCCGCCGTCGGGGGGCGCGCCCTGAAGCCTTGCGCTCAGCACCAGGGGCGCGTGGCCGCCCGGCTTCAGCCGTACCCAGCGCGGCTTCGACTGGATCTGGAGGCCGCCGCTGCCCGAGCTGCGAACGCGCACGAGCAGGGTCCGCGTCGAGACGTTGCGGACGACGAGCCGCTGCGAAGCGTGCCAGCCGTCGCCCTCGGCATGGCCGAACGCGAGCGACACCGGGTCGGCGGTGATCTCGCCTGCGACGCTCTGGCCCAGGTCGACGAGCCCGGCGCCCTGGGCGGTGACGCTCTCGCCGGGGATCGCGTGCGCTTTGCCGGTCAGCAGGCTCCGCAGGTCGACCGCCCGTAGCCCGGGCCGCACCTGCGCGAGCACGGCGGCGCCGCCGGCCGCGACGGCGGCCGCGGGGCTCGAGCCGTTGACCGTGCCGTAGCTCGGAGTCCCGTCGTCGTTGGCGCCAGGCTCGGAGGTCGTGAGTGCGACGCCCGGTGCGGCCAGATCGGGCTTAACGCGGCCGTCGTAGGCGAGGCCACGCGAGGAGAACGGCGCGATGCCGCCGTCGCTCGCGTTGCCCACGACGCGCGGCAGGCCGATCGAGATGGCCGGATGCTGGTGCGCGTGCAGCGAGTCGAGCGCGGCCTGCGCGACCCGCAGCGGCACGCTGACGACCGGGATGTTCACCGCCTCGTCGACGCCGAGCCCGCCGGCCGGAAGCTGGGTCCCGTACACGACCACTGCGGTCGCTCCCGCGCGAGCGGCGTACTCGATCGCGAGCTGCGGGTCGGGACCGCCGTCGACGAGCGCGGCGCGGTTGGCGACCAGGCTCCGGCCATGGCTGTCGAAGAAGGCACGCAGGCTCGGCCCGCCGGCTCGCGGTGCTGCCAGCTCTCGCTCCAGCGGACGGTCGGAGACGACGGCGCCGGCGAGCGGCAGCGGGCGGTCGAGCACGAGGTCGAGCCCGACGCGAACCGCGACGGGCACCTCCTCGGCGTCGGCGCGGAGGTCGGCGGCACCGACGGTCAGGGCGGCAGGCGCGCCTCCGGGGCTGGAGATGCTCCCGAAGGCCGGTCCCGCAGGCCCGTCGTTGCCGGCGGGCGCGACCACGAGCGTGTCGAGCTGCAGCGCGCCCTGGATCGCGCGCGCCTCAGGCGAGTCGGTGAAGGCGGCATACGGGACCGCCTCGCCGATCAGGGCGATCCGCGCCGCGTCGTGGGCATCGCCGTCGAGATTCGGGTCGACCGCGCTCTCGAGGCCTGCGATCAGCTGGTCGGTGCGCGCGTAGACGGCCGAGCCGCCCGTGACGTCCGGCTGCCAGCCGGCGACACGGATCGGCAGCACCGAGGCGCCCGGCGCGATCCCGCTCACCCCGCCCGGGCCGCCCGCGCCGACGAGGATCCCGGCCATCTCGGTGCCGTGCCGTTCGAGCCGGCTCGACCCGGTCGGGTCGCGCAAGGCGCTCGTGTCGGGGTCGCCGCCGACAACGTCGATCCCCGGCAGGATGCGGCCGCTCAGGTATGGGTGCGCGCGGTCGACGCCTGTGTCGAGCAGGGCGATCGTCACGCCGCGCCCGTCGTAACCGGGGATTCGCAACGCCGGCAGGCTGCTCGCCCCGCGCGCCACGCCCTTCCCGCCGAGCAAGGTCGAGGAAACGGACGCCGGGTAAGCCGCCCGCACCGGGTAGACGCCGGCTACCTCGGGCCGGCGCTCGAGCACCGCGACCGCGCGCGCGTCGAGCGGTGCCGAGAAGCCGTTCAGCACGCGCGAGTAGCTGAACTGGACCCGCGGCCGGATCCCGCGCGTGCTCAGCTCCGAGAGCAGCTGGCGTTGCGCGGCCAGGGCGATCCGGGTCCACGTCCGCTCCTTGCGCTCGGTGGCGACGCCACCGTTCATCGCGACCCGCTGCGCCATCGATGGCGCGCGCAGCACGACCAGTTCGCGCTGGCCCACGTCGACCTGCGCGTGCCCGCCGCCGACGAGCCCGCGCCAGGACGACGCTTCGGAGGCGAGCGTGCGCTGCCTGGTGTCGCTCACGCCGAAGCCGACGACGAGACCCGTCGCGGCGAGCGCGAGGATCGCGAGCGCGACCTCAGAGAGCCGACGCGTAAGCATCCAACGCAAGATAACCGGGCGGCGGGATCGCCTCGCCGTAGCGAGCGGCCGAGGCGATCATCGCGGCGTTGTCGGTGCAGAGCGCGAGCGGCGGTGCGGTCGCATCGGGAAGCGCCGAGCGGAGCTCGGAGTTGGCAGCGACACCGCCGACCACGGCGACCCGCTCGGCCCCGGTCTGCTCGGCGGCCTGCAGTGTTCGTGCGACGAGCGCGCGCACGATCGCCCGCTGGTAGCTGGCCGCGAGATCGGCCCGCCGCGGCTCGGCCTGGTCGCCGAGCCCGCGCACCTCGTAGAGCAGCGCGGTCTTCACCCCGGAGAACGAGAAGTCCAGGCCGGGGACCCGCGCGACCGGGAAGTCGAACGCCTCGGAATTCCCCTCGCGCGCGAGCCGGTCGATCTCGGCCCCGCCGGGATAACCGAGCCCGAGCAGCCGGGCGCCCTTGTCGAACGCCTCGCCCGCCGCGTCGTCGAGGGTCGTCCCGAGCACGTTGAAGGCGCCGTGCTCGGGCACGTCGACGAGCAGCGTGTGGCCGCCGCTTGTGAGCAGGCAGAGAAACGGCGGCTCGAGCGGCTCGGGCTCGAGGTAGAGCGAGGCGACGTGGCCGTGCAGGTGGTTGACCGGCACGAGCGGAAGGCCACGCCCCCAGGCGAGCGCCTTCGCCGCCGAGAGCCCGACGAGCAGCGCGCCGATCAGGCCCGGGCCCTGGGTCACCGCGATTGTGTCCACGTCGTCGAGCGAGTGCTCACCCAGGGCCTCCTCGATCACAGGCATGACCAACTCGAGGTGCCGGCGGGAGGCGACCTCGGGCACGACCCCGCCAAAGCGCGCGTGCAGGTCCGCCTGCGAGGCGACGACGTTGCTGACGATGCTGCCGCCTTCGAGCAACGCCGCGGCCGTCTCGTCGCACGAGGTCTCCAGCGCGAGGATCAGGAGTGCGTCGCCGGCTCGGAGACCGGGTCCTTCCACATGATCAAGGCGTCCTCGCGGTTGTCTGTGTAGTAGCCGCGCCGCACGCCGCGCGGGCGGAAGCCGAGCTCCTCGTAGAGCTTGATCGCGCCCGCGTTCGAGACCCGCACCTCGAGCGTGTAGCCGCGGCGCGAGCGGCCGGAGGTCAGCTCGAAGAGCCGGTTCAGCAACAACGAGGCGATGCCCTGGCGGCGATGGGCCGGGTCGACGGCGACGTTCATCACGTGCCAGGCGTCGACGTAGCGGGAGATGATCAGGTAGCCGATCAGCCGGTCCGTGCCCGGGTCGAACGCGCCGAGGCAGAGGGAGGACGGCTTGGCAAGCTCGCTCGCGAACATCGAGCGCGACCACGGCGTCGGGTAAGCGCTGCGCTCGATCTCCTCGATCGCGTTCAGGTCGCGCAGCTCGAGGCGGCGGAGCTCGACCTCGCTCATGCCGAGCGCTCCGCGTCCGGGAGGCGCAGGTAGAGCGGCTCGATCGCGTCGGCGGGGCCGAACTCGCGAGCGAGCTGGGCGTGGAAGCGCGCGCGCGGCAGATGCCGCTCGTCGTCGTCGGGCGGCACCTCGGCGCCGTTGGCCTCCAGCACCGACCGGTAGCGGACGGCGCCGTCACCGACGCACAACGCAGCGCGCACGTCCTGCGGCGCGCACACCGCCGGCTCGCCGTCCACCAGCGCGAAGACCTCACGCCTGCCGCCGTCGACGACCGGCAGCGCGCCGGGAGCGCCCCCGGCGAGAGCGTCGAGGGTGGAGACCCCGGCGACCGGCAGCTCGAGCGCCAGCGCGAGCCCGCGCGCCGTCGCCAGGCCCAGCCGCAGCCCGGTGAAGCTTCCCGGCCCGGTGCCGACGACGAGCCCGGTCAGCTCGGTGCGCTCAAGGCCGCTCTCGCGCAGCAGCTCGTCGGCGTCTGCGAGCACGGCGACCGCCCGGGAGACTCGTTCTCCCAGCACCTCCCCGTCCCGGACGAGCGCCGCAGTCGCCGCGCTCGTCGCGGTGTCAAACGCGAGTGTCAGCACCCCCGGGCAAGCGGTCGAGCAGGGAGGGTTCCGGACTGGCCAGCGCGATCAGCCTGTGAGCGCGATCCATATGCGACAAACGTACCTCCACACGCACCGGCGGGAGGGCTCCGGCCGCTGCCTCAGGCCACTCGACGAAGCAGATTGCGTCCTGGAAGTAAGGCTCGAGGTCGCCCCACTCCGCCGCGGAGAAGCCCTGGAAGCGGTACAGGTCGAGGTGCGAGACGTCCACCGGCTCGGCCGGGTAGCGGTGCCCGATCGTGAACGTCGGGCTCGTCACCGGCACCGTGACACCGAGGGCGCGGCAGGCGCCGCGGACGAAGGTCGTCTTGCCGCTGCCGAGCTCGCCCGAGACGGTGATCACGTCGCCGGCCCGCAGCTCGCGCGCGAGCGACACGGCGACCGCCTCCGTCTCCGCCGGCGAGGCGGAGATCAACTCCATGGCCTAGAAGAGGCCGAGCTGGACCGCTGCCGGCTCGGGCGCGGGAGGCGGCGCGAGCAGCGGCACGACGGGCGTTGGCTCGGGCACCGGAGCGCCGAGCAGCTCGGGCAGCCGGGCGAAGTCCTCCTCGAGCACCTTGAACATCGCCGGTGTGTAGAGCGCCGCGGCCGGGTGGTAGAGCGGGTACAGCAGCACCGCCAGCGCGCCGACGTTCAGGCGCTGCGGCTGGCCGTGCACGCGGGTGATGCCGGTCTCCTTGCCGCTCAGCTGCTTCGTCGCGTGGTTGCCGAGCGTCGCGATCACCTTCGGCCGGATCAGCTCGATCTGCCGGAAGAGGTACGGCTCGCACGCCTGCTTCTCGTCGGGCTGCGGATCGCGGTTGCCGGGCGGCCGGCACTTGACCGTGTTCGCGATGTAGACGTCCTCGCGCGCGAGGCCGATCCCGGCGAGCAGCTTGTCGAGCAGCTTCCCGGCCTGGCCGACGAACGGGTAGCCCTGCTTGTCCTCGTGGAAGCCCGGCGCCTCGCCGACGAACATCAGGTCGGCTTGGGGGTCACCGACGCCGAAGACGACCTGCGTCCGGCCCTCCGAGAGCCGGCAGCGCGTGCAGCCGCCGACCTGGCGCTCGAACGCCTCGAGCTCGCTCAGCGGCTGGTCAGTGGCCGCAGCCACAGGAACCGCCGCAACAGCCGCCGCCGGAAGGACCTCCGAAGCTGGGCTGCTCGGCGGCGCCGTGTGTCGCGAAGACGGAGAACTGCTTGCGCACGTTCGGGGAGGCGCAGTCCGGGCAGTCCGGCTCCTCGCCGTTCCGGACGAGCTCCTCGAAGTGCGACTCGCACTCCATGCAGACGTATTCGTAGATCGGCACCGTGTCAGACCCTAGCAACGGGTCCGCATCTTCGACCTGGGGTCGGACGGATTACGCTCGCGGTAGCTGGAACCAGAAGGTCGAGCCCTCGCCGGGCCGCGAGCGGACGCCGATCGTCCCACCCATCCGCTGCACGAGCTCCCGGCAGATGTAGAGCCCGAGGCCCGTCCCGCCGGGCACCGCCCGGTGCTGCGGGTCGCCGCGGTAGAACTTCTCGAAGACGGCTTCCTGCTCGGCCGGCGCGATGCCGATTCCCTGGTCTGCGACCTCGACGCGCACGCTCGCCGCGGC
>DATIOF010000081.1:0-13277 GCA_035473395.1 Gaiellaceae bacterium | reverse complement strand
GGCGCCGCTAGCATCGGGCGATGGCCGTCGCCTCGCCTGAGCGCTACCTCGCCGACCTGAACCCGGCGCAGCGCGAGGCCGTGGTCACCACCGAGGGCCCGCTGCTCGTGGTCGCCGGCGCGGGCTCGGGCAAGACCCGCGTGCTCACCTACCGGGTCGCACACCTGCTCAACGCCTGCGGCGTCAAGCCGAACGAGATCCTGGCGATCACGTTCACGAACAAGGCCGCGGGCGAGATGCGCGAGCGCCTCGAGAACCTGCTCGGCCCGGTCGCGCGCGCGATCTGGATCCTCACCTTCCATGCCGCCTGCGGCCGCATCCTGCGCCGCGAGGCGCCGCGCCTCGGCTACCGCTCGAACTTCACCATCTACGACTCGGCCGACCAGGTGCGGCTGACCAAGCAGGTGCTCGAGGAGCTGGAGAAGGACCCGAAGCGCTTCGTCCCGCGCGGGATCCACTCGCAGATCTCGGCCGCCAAGAACCAGCTCGTCACGCCGGCCGAGTACGCCGAGCGCGTGGCCTCGTTCTACGACCAGACCGTCGCCGAGGCGTACGACCTCTACCAGCGGCGCCTGTTCGCCTCGAACGCGGTCGACTTCGACGACCTGCTGATGCTGACGGTGCAGGTGCTCGAGCGCTTCCCTGAGGCGCGCGAGCGCTGGCAGAAGGCCTTCCGCTACGTCCTCGTCGACGAGTACCAGGACACGAACCACGCGCAGTACCGGCTGCTGCAGCTGCTGGCGGAGAAGCACCGCAACGTCTGCGCGGTCGGCGATCCCGATCAGTCGATCTATGCGTTCCGAGGCGCCGACATCCGCAACATCCTCGAGTTCGAGCGCGACTTCGGCGAGACGAAGACCGTTGCGCTCGAGCAGAACTACCGCTCGACGAACACGATCCTGCAGGCCGCGAACGCCGTCATCGAGCACAACCGCGAGCGCAAGCCGAAGAACCTCTGGTCGGAGCTCGGCGAGGGCGAGCCGGTGCGCGCGCTCGAGGTCGAGGACGAGCATGCGGAGGCGCGCTTCGTAGCCGCCGAGATCGCCGCGCTCGTCGAGGAGGGCTTCGGCGGCAGCGAGATCGCGGTCTTCTACCGGACGAACGCGCAGTCGCGGGTGCTGGAGGACGTGCTCGTCCGCCAGGGCGTCGCGTACCAGGTGATCGGCGGGCCGCGGTTCTACGAGCGCGCCGAGGTGAAGGACGTGATCGCGTACCTGCAGGCGATCGACAATCCCTACGACGCCGTCTCGCTGCAGCGGATCGCCAACCGTCCGCGGCGCGGGATCGGCGATGCCTCGCTGGCGCGGCTGCAGACGCACGCCGACGCGTACGGGATCTCGCTCTGGGAGGCGCTCGACCAGGCCGAGGAGGCGGGGATCTCGGCCGCGCCGCTGAAGGCGGTGCAGCAGCTCCACGGGCTGCTGCAGTCGCTGATGGCCGGCGCCCTCGACATGGAGGTACCGGAGGTGATCGAGCGCGTGCTGGAGCGCAGCGGCTACCTGGACTCGCTGCGCGCCGAACGGACGATCGAGGCGCAGGGCCGAATGGAGAACCTGCAGGAGCTCGTCGGCGTCGCGCAGGAGTACCAGCACACCGCCGAGGAGCCCTCGCTCTCGGGCTTCCTGCAGGAGATCTCGCTCTACTCCGACCAGGACGCGCTCCGCGGCGAGCAGAGCCTCGTCACGCTGATGACGCTGCACAACGCAAAGGGGCTCGAGTTCCGCGCCGTCTTCATGATCGGGATGGAGGAGGGGATCTTCCCGCATGCCCGCTCGATCGAGGAGCAGGGGCTCGAGGAGGAACGGCGGCTGGCGTACGTGGGCATGACCCGGGCGCAGGAGCGCCTGGTGCTGACCCATGCGAGTGCCCGCTCGCTCTGGGGCAGCCGCTCGTACAACCTGCCCTCGCGCTTCCTCGACGAGCTGCCCACGACGCACGTTGAACGAAGCCGGCTGCAGCCCGCCTCCTGGTCGGGCTACGGCTCGCCGACGGGCGTCGCGCCGCGCTCGGACGCGCCCGCGCTGTCGACGGGCGACTCGGTCAGGCACGAGACACTCGGAGAGGGCGTGGTGACCGCGATCGAGCGCGGCGGCCTGGTCACGGTGCGCTTCGCGGCCGACGGCAGCGAGCGGCGGCTGATGCTCGACTACGCGCCGCTCGAGCGGATCTAGGAGGGTTTGGCGTGAAACCGCTCGTCGTCGGCGTGCGCTGGTCGTTCGCTGACAAGGACGCAGGGAGTGTCAATAGCGAAGCTATTGGCGCGACTGAGGACGCAGCTCGGCGGGCGAGCAGTGTGCGCCGACGGCACAGACTGTTTTGCGCCAAACCCTCCTACTAGCGAAGAGCTTCGAGCCAGTCGAGGCGCTCCCCGCAGAGAGAGGCAGCGCGAGCGGGAGCCACGTGGATCACCGGCTCACGCTGGTCGACCATGCTCAGCGCCGCGGGCCCGAACGCGTAGGGCAAGCCGCCGCTGCCGGGGTGCCAGCCGCCCGGCCGGTAGGTGATGGCGACGAGATGGCTGCCGGCGGTGAGCGGGGTCGAGCCGAGGTCGGTGTAGAGGCCGGGCCAGTTCAGCTCCTCGCGCAGCGAGCCGACCTTGCGTCCGTCGATCGAGATCGACGCGTCTCCGAACCAGTCGCCGGCGAGCCAGGCTGTGTAGATGCCGTCGACCGGGACGTTCACCCGCACCAGCCGCGTCCCGTCGAGCGGCGGGGCGCCGAGGCCGATCGCCTGCGGACGCTTCGCGGTCGCGAGCAGGCTCCCGCGCAGCGACTCGACCGTCGGGCACGGCGCCGGCGCGGCCGCCTGATCGGCGCTCCCCAGCGGCACGTGCTGCAGAATCGTCCGCTTCGGGTGCACCGGTCGCTGCCAGACCTCATACCAGCGGCCGCTCCAGACGAGCTTGTACTCCGACTGCGGCCGGCTCGCGGCCGGTCCGCGGCGCAGCACGAGCGTCCGGTAGACGAGCACCTGGTCGAGCCGGATGCGGTCGATGTCGGCCGAGGCGCCCTTGTCGAGCGTCTTCCCGTCGACCAGGTAGTCAAAGCGGCGTCGCAGCTCCGAGGCGCCTTCGGGATCGAGCCTGCGCAGGAAGTGGCGGGCACCGTAGGGCTCGTAGTTCGTCATCAGCGCCGGGCCGTCGCCGGCGAACTGCTGCCCGATCGTCTCGAGCTCGTGCAGCTGGCCGCGCGGGGCGAGCCAGACGTCGTGGTACTGGTCGACGTTCGACCAGAGCACACCGCCGGCGATCACGATCGCCAGCACCGCGGCTTCGACGACCCGCCTGCTCGCGAGCAGCGCGCCGGCCCCGGCGAACGCCGCCGCGAGCACGGCGGGCGAGGCCATCGCCAGCGTCTTCCCGCCGACCCACGGCGAGCTGATCCCGACGAACACGAGGCAGCCGAACACCGCCGTCAGCACGTACAGGAGCAGTCCCCAGGCGCGGCGGCGCCAGGCCGACCAGAGCCCGACGAGCCCGGCGGCGATCACGACCGCGATCAGCACGTAGGCCGGCGTGGTGTCGTGCGGGTGGACGCGAAAGTCGCCGACCGGCCAGATCCCGAACAGCTGCCAGCCGCTCAGCGGCCCGATCAGGTTGCCGAGGTTCGTCGCCTTGTCGAAGGCGCCGATCTTCGGCACCCAGTCGACCGCCGCGACGAAGGCCGGGATCGCCAGCGCGGCCAGCGCGGCGACGAACCAGCCGGTGCGAACCAGCAGCGAGCGCGTTGGGTGGAGGAGCATGAAGACGCCGGCAGCGACCAGCGGGGCGAACAGCCAGACGGCTCCCGGCAGGCTGAGGACGCAGACGAGCGTCGCGCAGGCCGCGGCCAGCGGCAGGACGGCGCGCGGCCCACGCTTGGGCGCCAGCGTCCAGGGCAGCAGCGCCGCGATCAGCGCGAGCAGCAGCGCGCCGGCGAGCTCCTTGATCCCGCCCCAGAGCGCGTAGCCGTAGAGAATCGCGGGCTGCGCGGCGAGGAAGGCCGCTCCGGCCACCGCCGGCCGCGACGGGATCGTCTCTTCCAGCACCGAGTAGAGCACGAGCGCCAGCAGGGCCGCGAGGAAGGCAAGGTAGGGCTGGTAGAGCCAGGCGCTGTCGTAGGCGAGCAGCTGGTGGCCGACCCCGATCGGCATCACGCTCCCGGTCGGGTAGCCGATCGCCAGCGTGGTGGCCAGCGTCGCCTCGTAGGTCGAAGGCGCGAGCCCGGCGAGGCTGCGGCCGTGCTGCATCACCCGGTCGGTCATCGCCAGGTAGGTGGCGGTGTCGTCGAGCTTGATGTAGCCCGCGAAGGTGGCGCGCCCCGAGAGCACGATCGGCGCGGCGAAGACCGCGAAGACACCGGCTGCGGCGGCCCAGGCCCAACTCAGCAGGCGCGCACGCCACGGGGGCGAGAGCACGAGCCCGGCGAGCGCCAGCACCACGACGAATGGCCCGGCTAGTTCGGCGGTGGCGTCCGTCAGCGTCGCGAACTGCGCCGCCAGGATCACGACCGTCAGGCCGGCCGGCACGAGCAGCGGCCGCGGCAGCGTCGCCCCCGCGGCGAGCTGGAGCAGGTTGCCGCAGCCGAGCGAGAGCCCCGCCAGCACGAGCGGGAAGGCGACCCAGGAGACGAGTAGCGCCGTCAGCTACCGACCGGGACGACCCGCCCCGAGGAAACGAGCGAGCGGGCCTGTGACGCCGACGGGTCGTAGACCTCGATCTGCACGTCGGAGCCCGGAAAGGCGAGGTAGATGTTGGTCGGCTGCGCCTTGCTGTAAACGGCGATCCCACCCCTCGGCGCCGTGAACGTCGACTCGCCGGAGGCCTGGGCCAGGTTCTTCAGCACCGAGTAGGCGTTCGAGACCGGGTACGTGCCGACGAGCGGATAGCCGGCCTGCTTCGTCCCGATGCTCGCGGTCGGGGGGAGGTAGCGGACGTAGATCCGGTCCTGGATGGTGCGCTGGAGCTCGTAGACCTTTCCTTGCTGGGGCCCGAGCCAGTAGATCGGGCGTCCGACCTCGACCGAGAGGTCACGGATCTGCGAGGGCGAAGCCGCCACCGGCGAGATCGGGTTGGCGGTGCGCGGGTTCTGCGACCCGGAGCCGCCACCGCGGACGAGCAGCCAGACCACGAGCGCCACGAGCGCCGCGATCGCGAGCACGGCGCCGATGCGAACGTCGGGCCGTTTCCAGGCAGCTGCAGGACGCTGTTCCACTGACACGGAGGATAGGTTTCGACCCGGCCGGGCCAATCCTGCCCGCCGCGCGGCTACAATCGCACCACCAGGGCGGTTAGCTCAGTTGGGAGAGCACCAGCTCGACAAGCTGGGGGTCACTGGTTCGAGCCCAGTACCGCCCACTCTGAAAAGCCCTGCTAGCGCAGGGCTTTTCCTCATTGGAGTGCTGAGGCCCACGACGTGCGTGGTAACAGACACACAAGGATTCGGCTTGCATGCACAACATCTCGAGGGTCTCACCCAAACGGGTGAACTTGCCCTGAGCCGTACCCCTTTTCCGCCGATCACCGCTTACGAGGAAGTAAGCGACGAAAGGAAGCCCCCAGGATGCGTCTCAGGAAGCTCGTTCCAGTGCTCGTCGTCACCGGTCTCCTCCTGACCGGGGTCGGTGCTGCCGTTGCGATCGCGGACGACAACGCGCCCGCGACCTCGCCCGAGGCCTGCACAGTCGTGACGCCCAACAACGCTCCCGCCAACGCCGCCGACGCGGTCTCGGCGGCTGCCAACGACGTTAGCTCCGAGGCCGACACCCAGTCGGCTGACGACGAACAGGGCGACGTCCAGAACGGCGAGCAGGGCGACAACCAGAACAATCAGAGCGGCGAGCAGGGCGACTGCAACGACGACAACAATGACGATGGCGATCAGGGCGACGGCTAACGTCTTGCCTGCTCAGTCACCACGATTGGCGCCCACTCGGGCGCCAATCGTGCTCGCGCTTCTCGCGGCCGTCTCACTGGCAGCTCCGTCAGCCGGGCACGCGAGCAACCGAACGCTGAAGCTGACGCTCGCCAAATGGTCCCACGTGATCGCCGTCGACGCGCACGGCATCGGGGTGAGCGCCTGGCGCAAGCATCCTCGCCGGATGGCAAGGCGAGCCGCCCACTTCCGCGTCGACGCACTTCACGCCCGGCGCGCGCTAGCGGGACAGCGACCCTCGACCGCCCGTGGCCTCCGTGCCAAGCGTCTGGCACTCGCCGCCTTCGGCTACTACGCGGCGGTCGGACGACAGTGGGCGCTCAGCGGACAGACTCGGGCCCAGGGGCGGAAACGCCTCGCGGTCGCTCATGCGACTTCCGCCCGCCGCCTCGCCAGAAAGGGCAATCGCGCGCTGCGAGCAGCAGGCATCGCGCTGCGCTAAGGCAAACAGCGCACCGTAGGAGCCGCTCCGGCCGTATAGGGTCGGAGCCCAGTGGAGCGTAAGTGGTGGACGCTGCTAGCCAGCTGCATCGCGATCTTCATGCTGCTGCTCGACGTGACGATCGTGAACGTCGCGCTGCCGTCGATCGAGCGCGACCTCGGGGCCAACTTCAGCGACCTCCAGTGGGTGATCGACGCCTATGCAGTGACCCTCGCGAGCTTCGTGCTGGCGGCCGGGTCGCTCGCGGACAAGATCGGCCGCAGGCTCGTCTTCATGCTCGGGCTGGCGATCTTCACCGCTTCGTCGCTCGCCTGCGGGCTGGCTCTCGACCCGCTGTTCCTGAACATCTCGCGCGCGGCGCAGGGGCTCGGCGCGGCGATGATGTTCGGCACCTCGTTGGCGCTGATCGCGCAGGAGTTCCAGGGTCGCGAGCGCGGGACCGCGCTCGGAATCTGGGGCGGGGTCACGGCCGCGGCGGTCGCGATCGGGCCGCTCGTCGGCGGTGCACTCGTGGACGCGCTGTCGTGGCGCTGGATCTTCCTCGTGAATGTGCCGATCGGCCTGGCCGCGCTCGTGGTCACGCAGTTGCGGTTGCGCGAGTCGCGTGACCCGGCCGCCGCCGGAGTCGACCTGCTCGGCGTGGCGCTGCTCTGCCCGCCGCTCTTCCTACTCGTCTTCGCGCTGATCCGCGGCAACGAGAAGGGCTGGGGGAGCCCGGTCATCATCGGCTGCTTCGCGGTCTCGGCGCTGCTCCTCGTGCTGTTCGCACTGGTCGAGCGCCGCACCGCCGACCCGCTGCTCGATCTCTCGCTCTTTAGCAAGCCGGCCTTCACCGGAGCCACGATCGTCGCCTTCGCGCTCGGGGCGTCGATCTTCTCGATGTTCCTCTACATCACGCTCTTCTTCCAGAACGTGCTGGGCTTCTCGCCGTTCGAGGCGGGGCTTCGGTCGCTGCCGGTCACCGCGCCGATCCTGTTCGTCGCGCCGCTGAGCGGCCGCTTGACGGCGCGTGTGCCGGTGCGATTACTGCTCGGGACAGGGCTCGCGTTCGTGACGGTCGGGCTGCTGCTGATGTGGAACCTATCCGACTCGTCGGGGTGGACCGCGCTGCTGCCCGGCCAGATCCTGGCCGGCATCGGCATCGGCCTCGCCACTCCGGGCCTGGCCTCGACCGCCGTCGGCGTGGTTCCCCCGCGGCTGAGCGGGATGGCGTCGGGCACGAACAACACCGCGCGCCAGCTTGGGCTCGCCACCGGGATCGCCGGCCTCGGCTCGATCTTCCAATCCAAGATCCAGTCGACGCTCACACCGCTGGTCGCAGGCACGCCCGCGTCAACGCACGTCCACGAGCTTTCGCGGGCGGTGGCATCAGGCGGAACGGGGCGCGCAGTACAGGGGGTGCCGCCGGCCGACCGCGAGCGGGTGGTGGCCGCTGCCCATCACGCGTTCGTGACGGGCTTCAACACGATCGCGCTGGTGAGCGTCGCGGTGGCCGCGGTGGGCTCCGTGGCGGGCTATGCGCTGGTTCGGTCGCGGGACTTCGTGGCTCCGCAGCCTGCGGCTCCCGCGTAGCTCAGCTGGCGAGTGCCTGGTCCGGCTCTTCGACCGCGACCGCCTCGCACGGGAGCTCGATGTGGAGGGTCGAGCCGCGGGCTTCGCTGCGGACCGAGATGACGCCGCCGTGCGTCTCGACGATTCCCTGCGAGATCGCGAGGCCCAGGGCGGTGCCGGGGCGTCGAGGCGGAGCTCGAGGCGCCCTCCCGGCGGCGTCAACCATGAGGTCGAAGCCGGCCACCAGCGCCAAGTATGCGCTGCAAAACGGCGCCACGAGGCGGGGCTTCGTTTTCTGAGAGGTGCGGTCGACCTGGACAGCCAGCACGGGCCGAGTTAGGGTCTTGTGTCTAGGGTCACGAGGCCACGCACGCCGATCTGCGGGGGAAGGGGAACGGCCTCCTGAGTCGCACGAACGCGAGTCGATCGAGGGTGCGAGTTCCTGGGCCCCTGTGGACCATCGCCGCCGGAGCGATCGTCACTGTCGGCCTGCTCTCCGCCATACCGAGCTCGAGTCAGGCAGCCTCACAAGGCGGGGCCTCGGGCAAGTTCATCGGTTGCATCGAGCTGCACGGCGACCATTCGACGAAGCGCGACTTCAAGTTGCGAACCGGGGGCAAGTGTGCCCGCGGGGAGGAAAGGGTCGCCTGGCCGCCGCGCGGTGCCGCCGGCGCGCCTGGTGCCGCCGGCCCGCAAGGACCAGCCGGCGCAAAGGGCACCACGGGCGCGAAGGGAGCGACGGGTTCCAAGGGCGCGACCGGCGCGAAAGGCACGACCGGCGCGCAGGGCGTCGCGGGGCCGGCGGGTGCTCAGGGCCCGACCGGCGCGAAGGGCGCGACGGGAGCTAAGGGCAGTACGGGGGCAAGGGGCTCGACTGGCTCGAAGGGGGCGACCGGGTCGAACGGCGCGACTGGCAGCAAGGGCAGCACGGGTGCCAAAGGGACCACAGGTTCGAAGGGCGTGACCGGTTCGAGGGGCGCCACAGGGGTCAAGGGCGCGACCGGCTCGAAGGGAGCGACCGGCTCGAAGGGTGTTAGCGGTACCAAGGGGCCAACCGGCGCGAAGGGCACGACCGGCGCGCAGGGCGCCGCAGGGCCGGCGGGTGCTCAGGGCCCGGCCGGCACGAAGGGTGCAACCGGGACCAAGGGCGTGACCGGCTCCAAGGGCACGACGGGAGCGAAGGGCGTCACCGGCGGCAAGGGCGCGACCGGGTCGAAGGGCGCGACGGGCAGCAGGGGGGCGACGGGCGCGCAGGGCAACGCGGGACCGGCCGGGGCCAAGGGGCCGACCGGCCTCAAGGGCGCCACCGGTGCCAAAGGAACGACGGGCTTGACCGGCACGAGAGGCCCGACCGGCTTGCCGGGCGCGCGCGGCCCGACCGGCTTGCCGGGCACGAGAGGTCCGACCGGCTTACGCGGCCCGACCGGCTCGCCGGGCGCGAGAGGCCCGACTGGTTCGCCAGGCTCGCGTGGCCCGACCGGCCCTAGGGGTCCCTCAGGCTCAAGCGGGACGGTCACCGTTGTCGTGGTTAGCGCCAATCAAACGCTGATCACTGCTGACTGCGGTCCCGGCAACCACGCCGTCGGCGGCGGGGGTCGGACGACTCATACGACCGGCAACGGAGGCAACGCCTCCTCGAACTTCCAGGGCAGCTACCCGTCGACCCTGGTCGGCTTGCCGGTGACAGCGGGCACGACGAATCCTCGTTTTTGGACGGCGACGTTCGCCGAGATCGACCCGAGTAACCAGGCATTCGCGCTCTGCGTGCCGAACTAGGAATCTTCACACACGCGAGCCGAGGCGCGGGGGCGGGGATCGATCTCCGGCAGGATGACGAGATCGACGAGCGGGCGTTACAGGAGTCCGTCCGCGCCGCCGTTGCGCCTGAAAACGGGGCTGAGCTTCACGCACTCTCCGCCAGCTCGAGCTGCGTCCGGCGCAGCCGTTGCGCCCTGGTCGCGAAGGCTCGCACGACGTTCGGGTCGAACTGCCGGCCGCTCTCGCGCAGGATCTCGTCGACCGCCTGTTCCCATCCGCACCGCTTGCGGTACGGACGGTCGGTCGTCATCGCGTCGAGGGTGTCGGCGACGGCGAAGATCCGCGCGACCGGCGGGATCTCTTCGCCGCGAAGGCCGTCCGGGTAGCCGTGCCCGTCCCAGCGCTCGTGGTGTGAGCGGACCACCTGCAGCCCCTCGCCTTCCAGCATCGGAACCCCCGCCAGCAGCTCGGTGCCGATCAGGGGATGTTGCTGCATCATCCGGCGTTCCTCCGTCTCCAGCGCCCCGCGCTTCTCGAGGATTGCCTCGGGGATCCCGATCTTGCCGATGTCGTGCAGCAGGAAGCCGTACTCGAGGCTCGGGTCGTCGAGCAGCCTCGGCTCGACCGCTTCGGTCAGCTCGACCGCGTAACGCTGCACGCGGAGGCCATGGTGGCCGGTTGCCTTGCTCTTCGCCTCGAGCGCATCGGTGAGCGTGCTGATCGTCTGGCGATAGGCCTGCTGGAGTAACCGTCGCTGCGCGCGTTCGGTCTGGACGGACTCCCTCAGGTCGCGGGCGTAGGCGAGCAGCTGGTCCGATCCTGCCTCGGCGCCCGTCGGCAACACAACGTCGCTCTGGAGGACGCTGTCGATCGCGCCCATCAGGTCGAGGGGGCTGAACGGCTTGCGCAGGAGCACGTCGGCTCCGGCTGCACGAGCCTCGTCGTCGCTCGTCTCTCCGCCGGTGAGTAGGACGACGTGCGGGGAGCCGAACGCGCTTCCCTCCTTCAGCTCCCTGCAGAACGCGAGACCGCTCCTCCCCGGAAGCTTGACGTCGAGCACCACGAGCGCCGGGTGCCAGAAGCGGGCGAGCTCCGCGCCCTCTTCTGCGGAGCCGGCTTCCTCGATCGCGTACTCGTCCGCGGCGAGCGTGGTCTGCAGCAGGAGTCTCAGGCCCGGGTCGTCGTCCACCAACAGGATTCGCTGTCGCCCGGTCGGCCAGATGCTCGCCGTCGGCAGGCTGATTGCCGCGGGGTCGAAGGCCGGCAGCACTTCATGCGGGCTCCTCATCAACGACGACATGCGTCCGAAGAGCGCCCCGACGGCAACCGACACCAGGAACCAGGCCCCGAGTGCGACGAGAACCCAGAAGATCCAGTCGGTTATGTGGCCTCCTCGCCTGCTACCAGCAGGTTTGTGGGCCGCAGGAACGACAGTCCTTGGTATCCCTCGCTTCGAGGGTAGCGCGCTGCGCGGTCAGCGGCCGGGAAACCCCTCGTTCGAGGGACGCCTGCGTAACGAATGGCGCTCTTGCAAGACTGTTCAACGTGACCAAGATCCAGAAAACAGAAGATCAGTGGCGGGCAGAGCTCAGCCCCGAGCAGTACCGCGTCTTGCGCGAGAAGGGCACGGAGCGCCCGTTCACCGGTGAGTACGACCACACGTTCGAGCCGGGCACCTACGTCTGCGCCGGTTGTGGCGCAGAGCTGTTCCCCTCCGAGACGAAGTACGACTCCGGCTGCGGCTGGCCCGCGTTCTACGCGCCGGCCTCGGAGGAGGCGATCGACGAGGAGAGCGACCGGAGCTTCGGCATGACCCGCACCGAGGTGATGTGCGCCAATTGCGGCGGCCACCTCGGTCACCTGTTTCCCGACGGACCGCACCCCACCGGGGTGCGCTACTGCATCAATTCGGCAGCACTCAAGTTGGAGGAGGAGTAAGTGGAGAAGAAGGCAACGTTCGGCGCCGGCTGCTTCTGGGGCGTCGAGGCCGCGTTCCGCCAGGTCGACGGCGTCACCAAGACGGAGGTCGGCTACGAGGGCGGCACGCTCGAGAACCCGACCTACGAGGACGTCTGCTCGCACAAGAGCGGGCACGCCGAGGTCGTCCAGGTGACCTACGACCCCGAGCGGGTCTCGTACGAGCAGCTCCTGGACGCCTTCTGGGGCAAGCACGACCCGACGCAGCTGAACCGCCAGGGCTGGGACGTCGGCGACCAGTACCGCTCCGTCGTCTTCTACGAGGACGAGGAGCAGCGCGCGGCCGCTGAGCGCTCGAAGACCGAGCTCGACGCCTCCGGCCGCTACCGCAAGCCGATCGTGACCGTGATCGAGCCCGCGCAGACGTTCTACGTCGCCGAGGACTACCACCAGCAGTACCTCGAGAAGCGCGGCCGCTCGAGCTGCACGACGGCCCTGGCCGAGAGCGCGTAAGTGCTCGCGAGCGCGGCGGCGTTCCTCGCCGTTTCGGCGCTCGTCATCGTCACGCCCGGGCAAGACACCGCGCTGACGATCCGCAACACGCTCGCCCGAGGGCGGCGCGGCGGGGTTCACACCGCCGCCGGCGTCGCCCTTGGGCAGCTCGTCTGGGCGCTCGCCGCGAGCGCGGGGCTCGTCGCGCTCCTACACGCGTGGGAGCCCGCGTTCCTGGCGCTCCGGATCGCCGGCGCGGCGTATCTGCTCTATCTCGGCTTGACCGCGCTCTGGTCGGCGTTCGCGCGGCGGCGCGAGCCGGCGGAGGTCGAGCAGCGGCTGCGGACGCCGCCGCTCGCGCAGGGGCTGCTCAGCAACCTCGGTAACCCAAAGATGGCCGTCTTCTTCACGAGCCTGCTGCCGCAGTTCGCGCCGCGCGGCTCGTTCGTGGCGCTGTTCGCGCTCGGGGTCGTGTTCTGCACGCTGACGCTGGCCTGGCTGAGCGGCTACGCCCTGGCGGTCTCGCGCGCGAGCGCGGTTCTTCGCCGCTCACGGGTATGGCGCGCGATCGAGGCGCTGACGGGCGCGGTGCTCGTCGCGCTCGGCGTCCGCGTCGCCGCGTCCTAGCTCTGCAGGAAGATCGCGGCGGTCGCGGTGAAGCCGTGCAGGAAGGGCTTGCCGCCGACGGGGCCGATCTCGCCCGCGCAGAAGAACCCGGCAAGGGCGTCGCCGCCGAGCAGCTCTGCGGCAAGGCGCGCGTCGTGGTCGGGATCGGAGAAGAGGTTCGTGCCGCGGCCGTTGCAGGTGAAGAGCAGGGCGCCGGCGGCCCGGTCGCCGTTCAGGGCGGCCGAGAGGTTCTCGCGGAGATCCGCATCAGCCGAGGCGGCGTCGCGGACGTGGAAGCGCAGCGTCTGGCCGACGCGCACCGCCTCGCCGACGGCGAGGGCGCCGGTCTCCTCGTCCACGCCGGTGAGCCCGCGCATCAGGTAGTCGCCGCGCCGATAGTCGGCGCGGTTCTCGTCGATCACGAGCCCGGCGAGCACGCCGCCGCGCGCGGCGCTGCGCTCTTGCTCGGGCGTGAGTGTCGCCAGATCGCCCTTCAGCCGTTCGAGCGCCGGCTCGCCCGCGAGCTCGAAGACGACGTTCTCCTCGGCGTGCGTGATCACCGAGTCGCGCCCGACCGGGTCGCAGCCCTGCGAGACGAC
>DATIOF010000080.1:0-7441 GCA_035473395.1 Gaiellaceae bacterium | reverse complement strand
GTCTGCACCTCGACGCCCATCACCGCGCTCGCCACCACCAGCGCGCCCTCCACCACGCGAAGCGCCGCGATCGTGTCGCCCGTGAAGCCGGCGTCGCCCGGCGCGTCGATCAGGTTGATCTTGCGGCCCTGCCACTCGAGGTGGCAGATCGACGAGGCGAGCGACATCTGCCGGCGCTGCTCGTCCTCGTCCCAGTCGGAGGTGGTCGTGCCGGCCTCGACCGTGCCGAGACGGTTGATCGCGCCGGCCTGGAAGAGCATCGCCTCCACCAGCGACGTCTTCCCGGTCCCGCGGTGTCCGGTGACGGCGACGTTGCGAATCTTTCCGGGCTCGGTTGGCATCGCGTGCGACTCCTTCTCGAGATGCGGGAACGGGTCCCGATCTTACCCCTGAGCGGCATCTATCCTCGACCGGCGATGTGGTGGCAGGAGGCGGTCGTCTACCAGATCTACCCGCGCTCGTTCCAGGACTCGGACGGCGACGGCGTTGGCGACCTGCGCGGGATCGCGCATCGGCTCGACTACCTCGTCGAGCTCGGCGTGGACGCGCTCTGGCTCTCGCCGATCTACCCCTCCCCGCTCGCGGACTTCGGCTACGACGTCTCGGACTACACCGCAGTCGACCCGCAGTTCGGCACGCTGGACGACCTGGACGCGCTCGTCGCGGCCGCGCACGAGCGAGAGCTGCGCGTGCTACTCGACCTCGTGCCCTCGCACACCTCGATCGAGCACCCGTGGTTCCGCAAGCACCCCGACTGGTACATCTGGTCGCCGGTCGACGGGCCGCCGAACAACTGGGCCTCGGTCTTCGGCGGCCCGGCGTGGAGCCGCGACGCCGAGAGCGGCCGCTGGTACCTCCACACCTTCTATCCCGAGCAGGCGGACCTGAACTGGCGCAACCCGGCGCTCGTCTCGGCGATGCAGGAGGTCGTCCGCTTCTGGCTCGATCGCGGCGTGGACGGCTTCCGGCTCGATGCCGTGAACGTGATCGTCAAGGACGACGAGCTCCGCGACGACCCGCCCGCCTCCGGCGAGCCTCCGCTACCGCTCAGCGGCGAGGCCGCCGAGCTCGACCACGTCTACTCCGGCAATCGCCCCGAGGCGATCGACGCGATGCGGGCGATTCGGGAGGCGGCAGGCGACGCCTTGCTCGTGGGAGAGGTCTACCTGGCGACGAGCGAGCTCTCCCCCTGGCTCGAGGTGCTCGATCTCGCCTTCGCGTTCGAGTTCCTCTTCTCGCCATGGAACGCCGAGCGCCTGAGCACGGCGATCGGGCCGGCCGCCGAGCTCGGCCGCGTGGCCTGGGTGATGTCGAACCACGACTTCGACCGCCTGGCGACACGGGTCGGCCCCGAGAACCTGCGCGCGGCCGCGGTGCTGCTGCTCACGCTGCCGGGCGTCGCGTTCGTCTACCAAGGTGACGAGCTCGGGCTCGCGAACGGGCCCGGCCACGAGCCGCCCTTCGACCGCGCCGGGCGCGATCGTCTGCGGCACCCGATGCAGTGGAACGCGGCTGGTGGCTTCACGACCGGGAAGCCGTGGCTGCCGCTCGTCGATCCAGAGGCTCGCAACGTGGCCGATCAGCAAGCCGATCCAGGCTCACTGCTGAACCTCTATCGCCGGCTGCTTGAGCTGCGACGAGGGCTCGGTCCCGGCTTCCGCCTGCTCGACGCCGAGCCCGGGGTCGTGGCCTACGAGCGGGACGGCCACGTCGTCGCGGTCAACACGACTGCAGAACCCCGCACCGCGCCCGAGGGCGAGATCGTGCTCGCGACCCACGCCGGCGAGGGCCTTCCCGCCCACGCAGCTTTGATCATGCGAAACTAATACGCACATGGCGGAGATCGCGTACGACTCGGTCTCGAAGGTCTACCCGGACGGCACGCAGGCGGTGCACGACCTCGACCTCGAGATCCAGGACGCCGAGCTGATGGTGCTGGTCGGCCCGTCGGGCTGCGGCAAGACCACGGCCTTGCGAATGCTCGCCGGGCTCGAGGAGATCAGCGACGGCGAGATCCGCATCGGCGACCGGATCGTCAACGACCTGACGCCGAAGGACCGCGACATCGCGATGGTGTTTCAGAGCTACGCGCTCTACCCGCACATGACGGTGTACGACAACCTCGCCTTCGGGCTGAAGCTGCACAAGGTCCCGAAGAAGGAGATCAAGGAGCGCGTCGAGCAAGCCGCGAAGGTCCTCAAGATCGAGGAGTTCCTCAAGCGCAAGCCGCGCGCGCTCTCGGGCGGCCAGCGGCAGCGCGTGGCGATGGGCCGCGCGATCGTCCGCCAGCCGCAGGCCTTCCTGATGGACGAGCCGCTCTCGAACCTGGACGCGAAGCTCCGGGTCCAGCTGCGCGCCGAGATCCACCAGCTGCAGCGCCGCCTCGGCGTGACCACGATCTACGTCACGCACGACCAGGTCGAGGCGATGACCATGGGCGACCGCGTCGCCGTCATGAACGCAGGCCACCTGCAGCAGGTGGATACGCCGCAGATCCTGTACGACAACCCGCGCAACGAGTTTGTCGCGGGCTTCATCGGCTCGCCGTCGATCAACCTGGTCGCCGCCCGGCTCGAGCAGCAGGACGGGAAGCTCCAGGTCGTCTTCGGCGACCACAGGCTGACGGTCGACGACCAGGTCGTTCGCAACCGCAGCGGCCTCGCAAGCTTCGTCGGCATGGACGTCATTCTCGGGATCCGTCCCGAGAACTTCGAGGACGCGACGCTCGAGTCCGACGCTCCGGCCGACCGCCGCCTGAAGGTCGTTTGCGACCTGACCGAGCCGCTGGGCTCCGAGGTGCTCGTCCACTTCGACACCGGCGCCGAGCGGATCATCTCGAGCGCCACCGCGGCGGACGCCGGCGAGGACGCGGACGTGTCGTTCGGAAGCGACACGGAGGACGCGGGCGCCTCGACTCGCCTCGTCGCTCGCGTCAGCCCGAAGTCGCGGATCGCCGAGGGCAGCGAGATCGAGCTCGCCGTGGACACGACCCGGCTCTACTTCTTCGACCCCGAGACGGGCTCGACGATCTAGCCCTTGACGGCGCCGGCGGTGAGGCCCGCCAGGATGCGTTTCTGCAAGAGCAGTGTCGCTGCGATCAGCGGCACCGTCACGACCACAGTGGCGGCCATCAACTGCCCCCACGGTGTCTGGAAGGCATTGCCGCTTGACCCGGTAAAGGAAAAGATCGCAACCGGCACGGTGTACTTGCCCGGGCTCTGGATGAACGAGACCGCGAACAGGAACTCGTTCCAGGCGGCGATGAAGGCGAGCAGGCCCGTGGTCACGAGCCCCGGCGCGATCAGCGGCAGCAGCACCTTGTAGAAGACCTGCAGCGGCGTGGCGCCGTCGACGTAGGCGGCCTCCTCGAGGTCGGCCGGCAGCGCGCGCATGAAGCCGGTCAGCACCCAGACCGTGAACGGGAGCGTGAAGATCAGGTAACTGAAGATCAGCGCCCACAAGGTGTCGTACAGCTGAGGGAAGTGGAACGGGCCGACGACGTGGAAGCCGGTGAACATCGTGTAGAGCGCGCCGAGGATCGCGATCTGCGGGAAGATCGTCATCGAGAGCATCAGGTACAGCACCGACGACTTGCCGCGGAAACGGAAGCGGCCGAGCGCGTAGGCGGCGATCGACCCGATCACCAGCGAGATCAGCGTGACCGAGCCGGCCACGATCGTCGAGTTGAGCAGCGCGTGCCGGAAAAGGCTCGAGCCGAGGACGTCGCGGAAGTTCTGCAGGGTCGGGTTGTGCGGGAAGTACTGGATCGGCGTGTTGAACAATGCCTGATCGGGCGTGAAGGCCGAGCGGAGCGCCCAGTAGAAGGGAAAGAGCGCGTAGATGAAGATCAGCGCGATGAGCGTCCAGAACGGGACCTTCCACAGGAACCGGCCGACCGGGCTCTTCCGCATGCGCACCACACGCGAGACCGGCCGCGAGACCTGACGCGTGCTCTCGGCGGCGCTGCTCATTCCTCGTTCACCCGCATGAAGGTCACGTAGATCACGACGAAGAACGCGATGATCAGAAACATGAACACGCTCGCCGCCGCCCCTAAGCCGACGTTGCCGTCACCGACGGTCGCGCTCTGGATGTAGATCGCCATCGACTGCGTGTCGAGCCGGTTGCCGAAGAAGACCGCGAAGACGTCGAACACCCGCAGGGCATCCAGCGTGCGGAAGATCAGCGTGACGAGGATCGCCGGCTTCAGCAGCGGAAGGGTGATCCGCCAGAACTGCTGGAGCTTGCTCGCGCCGTCGACGTCGGCGGCCTCGTAGAGGTCGGTCGGGATCACCTGCAGGCCCGCGAGCAGCAGGAGCGCGACGAACGGCGTCGTCTTCCAGATGTCGACCGCGCAGACAGCCCCGAGCGAGGTCGACGGGTTGGAGATCCAGGCCTGCGAGTGCGACAGCACGTGCGTGCGCACACCGAGGTCGTTGACGACGCCGAAGGTGTCGTCGAGCATCCACTTCCACATCTCGGCGGCGACCACCGTCGGGATCGCCCAGGGCACGAGCATCACCGCGCGCATCACGCCGCGGCCCTTGAAGCTCGAGTTGACGACGAGCGCGATGATCAGGCCGAGCACGAACTCGAAGCTGACCGTGATCACGGTGAACTTGAGCGTCAGGATGACGGCGTGCTTCCAGGCCGGGTCGTGCCAGATCTGGGTGTAGTTGTCGAGCCCGACCCACTTCGTCGGCGTGATGCCGGCGAGGAACTGCTGGTTCGTGAAGCTCTGGTAGACGGTCTTGCCGAGCGGGTAGATCGCGACGAAGGCGACGACCAGGAGTGCGGGGACGAGCAGCAGCCACGCGAGCCTCGTCTGCCGGCGCTGGAGCTTCGTGCGGCGGCGGCGGCGAGGGGCAGGTGTGGGCGTGACTACCGAGCTCATCCGAAGTAACGGGGGAGGATGACGGTTGCCATCCTCCCCCGCGTCAGTCAGATACCTACTTCTGCTTCAGGATCTGGTTCAGCTTCGACTGAATCCCCGGCAGGACGTTCTTCGCCGGTGTGCCGTTGAGGATCTGGTTGATCCCCTGGTAGATCACCTTCGACGCCTCGTTGTAGTGCGTCTTCAGGAACTTGGCCGGCCGTGTGACGCGCGCCACGCTGGCAATCGCCGGCTTCAGGTACGGGTTGGTCTTGACGACGGCCGGGTCCTTGGCCACCGAGGTGATCGTCGGGACGTTGGAGTTCGTGATCGCATCGAACTTCTCGACGGCGGGGCTCGTCATGTAGCGGACGAACTCGATCGTCGCGTCCTTGTGCTTCGAGTACTTCGACACGGCGAGCTGCCAGCCGCCGACCGTGCCGACGGGCTTGCCCGCCGAGCCGTGCGGCAGCGTGGTGACACTGAACTTGCCCTTCACCTTCGAGCCGGCCGTTGCGCCGATGCCGTACTGATACGGCCAGTTGCGCGCGAAGGCTGCGTCACCGGAGTCGAACGCGTGCTCGGTCTGGTCCTCCTGGTACGAGGTCACACCGCGCGGCGTGGTCTTGCCGATCTGGGCGCGCATCGCGTCCAGGATCGTCGCCGCCTTGGTGTTGTTGATCGTGGCCTTGCCGTTGTCGATCATGTGGCCGCCGCCCGCCGACGCGATCCACTCGAGCGCGTTGCAGGTCAGGCCCTCGTACGAGTTGCCCTGGAAGACGAAGCCGGCGAAGTTCGGGTTCGACTTCTGCTCGCCGTCCTGGATCTTCTTGGCCATCTTGAAGAGGTCGGCCCAGGTCTTCGGCGGAGCGTTGTAGCCGTACTTCTTCAGGAGGTCGGTGCGGTAGTAGAGGATCCCGTAGTCGCCGAACCACGGCATCGCGACGAGCTTGCCGCCGATGGTGTCGTTCTGGACGATCCCGGCGGCATGCAGCTTCGACTGCTTGCCGAGCTTCGGCTTCAGGTCGACGAGATACGGCGCGAAGGCACCGGGCCAGACGACGTCGATCATCGCCACGTCGATCGAGGACGACTTCGACGAGAACGCCCGCGCGAGCTGCGAGTACGCCGCGTCCGAAGCGGCCGGGTGCGGGGTCACGCTGACCTTGATCCCGGTGTCCTTCGTGAAGCGCTTGGCGAGTGCGACGTCGCGTACGTGGCCGTTGCCGACCGAGTCGCCGACGAACGTGATCTTCTGGCCGGCGTACTTCTTCCGAATCGCTGCGGCATTCGGAACCTTCGGGGCGGCGACGGCGGCACCCTGCTGCACGTGTGCAGGCCGGTTGCTGCTCGCAGCCGCGACGCTCAGGGACGCGACCAGCGCGACTGCGCCGATCACCCCCGCGAGGACGAGCAATCTGCGGTGCTTCATCTCCCACGTCCTTTCCGTTAGACCCCTCTGCGAGCTCCACGTTGGAGCTCGCAAGTATTGGTGTCAACCGGGAAAGTACCGGACTGGTGACAGGTTTAGCGGCCGAGTGGCTCGCGTGCGGGCGAGCCGGCGAGGCGCGCCTTGAGCCGCAGGATGGCCTTTGTATGCAGCTGCGAGACCCGTGACTCGGTCACGCCCAGCACCTCGCCGATCTCGCGCAGGGTCAGCTCCTCGTAGTAGTAGAGCGTGACGACCAGCTTCTCGCGCTCGGGCAGACGCGCGATCGCCTCGCCCAGCGCCTCCTTCAGCTCCGTCTGCGCCAGCTCGGTCTGCGGCTCCGGGCCCTGCGTGTCCTCGATCGTGTCGATCAGGGCGACCTGGTCGCCGCCGGTCGAGGAGATCGTCCAGAGCTCGTCGAGCGCCGCGATCGAGGAGCGGCCGATCTCGGAGAGGCTCTCGTCGAGCTCGTCGGTCGAGATGCCGAGCTTCTCGGAGATCTCCTCGTCGGTCGGCGCGCGGTGGAGCTTGCGCTCGAGCTCGCCGATCGCCCGCTCGATGTCGCGGGCCCGCGAGCGAACCGAGCGCGGCACCCAGTCGAGCGCGCGCAGCTCGTCGATGATCGAGCCCTTGATCCGCGCGATCGCGTAGGTCTCGAACTTGATGTCGCGCTCGGGGTCGAAGCGCTCGATCGCCCCGATCAGGCCGAGCAGCCCGTACGAGACGAGGTCGTTCTCGTCCACGTGCGCGGGCAACCCGCTGCCGAGCCGGCCGGCGACGTACTTGACCAGCGGCGCGTAGGTGAGGATCAGCCGGTCGCGGGCGGCCTGGTCCTTCGTCTTCGCGTACTCGCGCCAGAGGGCCTGGGTCTCGTCCTGCGCCACGATGAAGAGAATACGGCCTAGGGCCGCGGTCTCCTCAGATTCCGGATCGAGAGGCTGAACAGCCAGAGCGCGATCGCGGCCGCGGCGATCACCACCACGAGGAGCCCGGCGTTCGTGTCCACGGCCTTCGCAGCGGCCGTGGCGATGCCGACGAACGCGACCGCGAGGACGAAGAAGAGCGCGCCGAGTGCAGGCCTTGGAGGCGGCGGAGCCACGCCAGGACTCTAGAGCCGGCGCGGCTACAATCGAGCCGCA
>DATIOF010000079.1:0-2505 GCA_035473395.1 Gaiellaceae bacterium | reverse complement strand
CGTCCGCGTCCCGCCTTGGCGCTGCGCACGAGCCAAGGCGCCGCGATTACGAGCGGAAGGAGCGCGAGCCACCCAGGCAGGCCGAGCGTGCCGAGCCGCGACGGGAGCGCCCAGGCGGCGTGTCGTTGCGCGACCGGGGCGACCATCGTCAACCACGACGTTCCGAACGCGACGAAGGCGGCGCCTACGATCGCCGCCGCCGCAACAAGAAAGCCGATCGCCGACGCCCGGGCCTCGCGGCTGCTCGAGCGCAAGAGGCTCAGCGGCAGCAAGGCCAGAGCGACCCATTTCACGCCGGCTGCGACTGCCCAGCCGGAGCCCGAGACGCGCGGATGACGGGCGACCAGAGCCAGTGCGGCGAGCACGAGCACCATCATCCACACGTCGTTGTGACCACCGCCCGCGAAGTCGATCGCGAGCAGCGGGTTCCAGCCGATGAAGGCGGCCGCGAAGGCAGGTAGCGGCGCGGCCACGGCCGCCACGGCCACGAGCGCGAGCATCCCGGCCGCCGCCGCGAGGCGGTACTCGAACGCCGCGACCTCGCCTCGCCCGCTCGTCCGGGCGAGGCCGGCGGAGGCGCCGGTGAAGACGGGCCCGTAGACCGACTTCGTCGTCCGCCAGGCCGGTGCCATCTGCCGCGTCGCCGGATCTTGCGGAAACTGGGAGGGCGGCACCGCGTACGGGTTCGCATCGTGCTGCGCCGCCAGCCGCCCGTAGTCCCAGTAGGCGTAGGCGTCTCGCGAGAGCAGGAGCGGCCCGGCGAGCGGGATGAGCTGGATGACGACGGCCAAGGTGACGACGATCGCCAGCGCGCCGCTGCGTCGGCGCAGGAGGACGAGCGCGCCGAGGTAGGCCGCGAACGCGCAGGCCGCAGCCGTGAGGAAGATGACGGAGGGCAGATCGGTCCGCTCCGGCGCACCGGCTCGGAGCGGCGAGCCCGGCCAGGACGCGGCCGCCGTTGCGAGCCCGAGCAACCCGGCGACGGCGCATCCGAGGATCGCGGCCTTCACGCCGCGAATGATCGCTGCTAGCCGACCGGGCCGGACTCGACCTTCGCGGGGCAGCTCCAGTACTCGACCGAGCCGGTCTGCCCTCGCCGCTTGCACGCGTTGCGGGACAGGTCCGGGCGGCCGTCGATCACGCCCTTCTCGCACGCGCGCCAGGAGCCGGTCGTTCCGGCGGGACGCGGGGAGGAGGTGCAGTAGCCGACCAGGCCGGCACGGTGGAGGACGTCGTGGTCCTTGACGACCACGAGCGTGGCGGCCGCGAACATTGCCATCAGCCAGATTCGAAGCATTTCGCTCACCTCGTTGCTGGCCGCAGAGTCGTCGGTTTTGCAGGGTTATCGGCTCAAGGCGAGCCGCCTTTATCACTCAGATCAGCGAAGCCCGCCGCGTTCGTGATGAGCTCGGAAGAACTCGGCCGAGCCGGCGGTGGCCATTGCCGCGGAGGCGGAGATCTCGAGCGCGAGGGTGGCCGCGGCCACGAGCTGCGCGAAGCGGTAGACCTTGCCGGGGCCCGCGCAGCCGAGCACCTCGAGCCACCGCCGGGCGAACGGCAGCGTCGTGCCGCCGCCGATCGTGGCCACCTCGAGCCCGGGCAGCCGGATCGAGACCTGCAGCCCGCCCTCGACTCGACGCGCCGCTCCGTGGGACATCGAGCTCGTGCCGACCATGCCCAAATCCTGGCCGGTAGCAGCGAAGATGGCGGCGATCGCGGTCGCCGGCGTGAACGCGACCGACTGCATCCCCGAGGCGATGGCGCCGTGTGTGCCGGCCCAGGCGAGCTCGGCGAGGTCGTCAAGCTTGGTGCGCAGCACGCGCCGCACCGCGTCCTCGGTCAGCGTCGTCTCCGCGAGCACGGTCTTGCCGTGGCCGCTCTGGAAGTACTCGAAGGACGGCTTCTTGTCGCCGCCCATGTTCGCCTCGAGAATCGAGCGTTCAGGCGTGACGGGCGCGCGCTCCATCACGTAGCCCATGTTCAGCACGTAGGAGTTGCGGGTCATCATGTTCGCGCCGACCGCGTCGCCGGTCGTCCAGCGCCAGAGCACGTGGCACAGCGGCCCGACGACGTGCGTTTTCACCTCGCGCAGCTTTGCCCGTCGCGACAGCGACGCATCGTCCGACGAGGACAGCCACTCCTGCATCTTCGGGAGCTCGGCGTCGACCCAGCGTGCGAGTGCGATCGCGTCCGCAGCGTCCTTGCAGACGAAGCAGGAGGCTCGCGTGATGCGGTCATGGAGCACGTAGGTGCGGATCGCGCCGGCGGCGAGCGCGCCGCGCGTCATCGACGCGGTCAGACCACCCTCGGTGTGCGCGAGGGGAACATGGACGGTTTCGGTGGCGCGGCCCGTCTCGAGAACGGCGCCGTCGTCGGAGAGCTCGTACGCGCCGAGGTCGATCTCGACGGGTGCAGCCGACACCGGGATGACGGCGACGCCGACGAGTGACTCCGCCGCGCCGGCGAACGGCTCGAGGTCGACCGAGGTGACGAGGCCGTCGGTCA
>DATIOF010000078.1:0-4656 GCA_035473395.1 Gaiellaceae bacterium | reverse complement strand
CCCTCACGCGGCGTCGCTGCGTCAGGCTTTCGCCCATTGCGCAAGATTCCCCACTGCTGCCTCCCGTAGGAGTCTGGGCCGTGTCTCAGTCCCAGTGTGGCTGATCGTCCTCTCAGACCAGCTACGGATCGGAGCCTTGGTGAGCCGTTACCTCACCAACAAGCTAATCCGCCGCGGGCTCCTCCTCGACCGGAGGCCGAAGCTACCTTTTCCATCTGCTCCAAAAAGCTGATGGGCCATTCGGTATTAATCCGGGTTTCCCCGGGCTATCCCGATGTCGAGGGCAGATTACCCACGTGTTACTCACCCGTTCGCCGCTTTCCCCAAGGCCGAAGCCTTGGTTCTCGCTCGACTTGCATGTGTTAAGCGCGCCGCCAGCGTTCGTCCTGAGCCAGGATCAAACTCTCCGTGAAGTTGGTTTGTCCCGAAGGACAAATCGATCACTTCGAGCTTGTGCTCAAAGTTGTCTCCCCGATCGAACTGGGGATGACAGGGTTCTTTAAGGCCCCGCGCCCGAAGGCGAGGGGTCTCGGCGTAATTCGCACTGCTGAGTTTTCAAAGACCGTCGCCGAGGCGGCCGGCGCGTAAAAAAGCCTCCGACTCGCGCCAGAGGCCTCCAGTTGCTGCGGATCTCCGTCGTATCCGTCTGCGTCCGAAGGCGCTCCTGGTCGAGTTACGGGACTGTCCTACACGCCACCCTTCCGAGCGGCCCGCGCATGATAGCGGAAACCTCGCCCGGACGGGTCAAGCCGAGGCGAAGCGCACGAAGCGACGCTTTCCCGCTTGCACAAGGGCTCCGGCGAGCCGTTCGCGGGGCAGATCGACGTCGCTCACGACCTCGCCGTCGACCTTGACCGCGCCCTGGGCGATCAAGCGCCGCGCCTCACTCGTCGAGCCGAGCCCGAGGCGCTCGACCAGCAGCGCCGGCAGGTGGAGCGGATCGCCCTCCGGTAGCGGCTCCTCAGGCACCTCCTCCGGGGCCTGGCCCTCACGGACCACGCGCGTGAAGTGGTCCTCCGCGGCGCGGGCGGCCTCCTCGCCCCACGAGCGGCCGACGATGAACCGCGCGAGCGCGAGCTTGGCCTCGAGCGGGTCGCCTGCCGGCGCCTCCCGCTCCCAGACGAGGCGGTACCACTCGTGCAGCAGCTCGTCGGGCACGCGCATCGTCCGGCCGAACATCTCCTCCGGCGGCGCGGTCAGCGGAATGTTGTTGCCGGCCGACGAGCTCATCTTCGTGCCGTCCCAGGAGTCCAGGATCGGCGTCGTCAGCGCGACCTGCGGGTCGAGCCCGTAGGCCTCCATCACCTCGCGGCCGGCGAGCAGGTTGTAGAGCTGGTCGGTGCCGCCGAGCTCGACGTCGGCCTCGATCGCGACCGAGTCGTAGGCCTGCATCAGCGGGTAGAGCAGCTCCGAGACCGAGATCGGCTCGCCCGAGGTGTAGCGCTTGGCGAAGTCGTCGCGCTCGAGCATCCGGGCGACGGTGATCGTTCGCGCCAGGCGAACGACCTCCGCGTACGAGAGCTTCGAGAGCCACTCGCCGTTGTAGCGCACCTCGGTGCGGTCGGGATCGAGGATCACCATCGCCTGCTCGAGGTACGTCTTCGCGTTGCGCTCGATCTCTTCGTCGCTCAGCACCGGGCGCTCGGAGGAGCGTCCGGAGGGGTCGCCGATCCGCGTCGTGTAGTCGCCGACGATCAGGACGCCGGTGTGGCCTTCGTCCTGAAACGCGCGCATGCGCTGCAGGGGAATGCCGCGGCCGACATGGATGTCGGGCGAGGTGACGTCGATCCCGAGCTTGACTCGCAGCGGCCGGTCAAGCTTCAGCTTCTGCTCGAGCCCGCCCGCCGGCAGCACGTGGACCGCGTTGCGAGTTAGCTCAGCCAGGCCCATGTGAGCGGCGAGTCTACCGTTACAATCCTCCACTTCTCGTGCCGCGCTCCGCTCGAAAGCAGGCGCCTGCCAGGCCGCGGCGCAGGATTCGCAAGCTGCGCCTGTTTGGCCTTCTGCTGATCCTGTTCCTCCTGGCGTCGCTGTCGTTCACCTTCGGACTCGTCACCTCGGTGGCGAGCGAGATCCCCTCGCTCGACCCGGCCCGGCTGCAGCAGCGCGAGGTCGACGGCTACATCTACGACCGCAAGGGACAGCGCGTCCTCTCGGTGCTGCGCGGCAACCAGAGCCGGATCATCGTCGGCTCGAAGGGCATCTCCGACCGGATGAAGCTGGCGATCGTCGCGATCGAGGACAAGCGCTTCTACGAGCACCGCGGCGTCGACATCCACGGGATCATGCGCGCGATCCTCCAGGACCTCCGTCACAAGCAGGTGGTCGAGGGCGGCTCGACGATCACGCAGCAGTTCGTCAAGAACACCTACACCAAGAGCCAGCGCTCGATCGGGCGCAAGCTGAAGGAGGCGGCGCTCGCCTGGCAGCTCGAGCAGCGCTGGTCGAAGGACCGGATCCTGACGGCTTACCTGAACACGATCTACTTCGGCAACGGCGCCTACGGCGTGCAACAGGCGGCGCTGACCTACTTCCAGCACGGGGCCGACAAGCTCGGCTGGGCGGAGGCGGCGCTGCTCGCCGGGATCCCGAGCGATCCGTCGCGCTACGACCCCGCGACCAACCCGAAGGCCGCGCGCGAGCGCCGGAACCTCGTGCTGAAGGCGATGCTCGACCAGGGTGACCTCACCTACGCCGAGTACGCGAACGCGAGCAAGGCCAAGCTGCCGAACGCGGAGAACATCCACCTCTCGGGCGAGCGCGGGCCGGCCCCCTACTTCACCAACTACGTCCAGCAGCAGCTGATCGACCGCTACGGCGCGGGCCGGGTCTTCGGCGGCGGCCTGCGGGTGCGGACGACGATCGACCTGAACGTCCAGCGCTTCGCGCGGCAGGCGATCACGAAGTGGCTGACCAACCCGAACGGCCCCTCCGCGGCCCTCGTCGCAGTCGACCCGCGCGACGGCAGCGTCCTCGCCATGATCGGCGGCAACAACTACCGGAAGAGCCAGTTCAACCTGGCCGTCCAGGGCGAGCGTCAGCCGGGCTCGTCCTTCAAGCCGTTCGTGCTCGCCACAGCCTTGAAGGACGGCATCTCGCCCGACTCCCAGTTCGAGTCCGGGCCCGTGCAGATCCCGCTCGGCGACAAGCTCTGGTACGTCCACAACTACGAGAACTCCGATCTCGGGCGGATCTCCCTCGCGACCGCGACGCAGGAGTCAGACAACACGGTCTACGCGCAGTTGACGCAGCTCGTCGGCCCCGGCGCGATCGTGAAGACGGCGAAGAAGCTCGGGATCGCGAGCCCGCTGAAGAATTACTTCGCGATCGGCCTCGGCGCGGAGGCGGTCAACCCGCTCGAGATGGCGCGCGCCTTCTCCGCTTTCGACAACGGCGGCTTGCGGATCGACGGCGCCGCCTTCGGGAACCACCCGCGGGCGATTGCTGAGGTTCGGAACGAAGCAGGCCGGATGGTCGACAGCAACCTGCCCGTCGGCCGGCACGTGCTGACCGCCAACACCGCAGCGCTCGTCACCTCACTGCTGCGGGGAGTCGTGACGGGCGGTACGGGCAAGCGCGCCCAACTTGCGGACGGGCGGCCCGTCGCGGGCAAGACCGGCACCACCGAGAACTACGGCGACGCCTGGTTCGTCGGCTACACGCCGCAGCTGGTGGCCGCGGTCTGGGTGGGCTATCCGACGAAGCTGACGCCGATGCTGACCGAGTACAACGGCCAGGCGGTCGCCGGCGGCACCTTCCCGGCGTTGATCTGGAAGAGCTTCATGGAACGGACGCTGCCCTACCTGCACGACTCGCCGACGGACTTCCCCAGCGTCTCGTTGCCCTACTCCGTTTCGCGCACGGTCGTCTACCGCAACGGACAACTCGAGCTCGACAACGGCAACTGCAACACGACCAAGCAGCTCCTCTACTTCGCCGGCAAGGGCCCTGCGCGGACGGCGAACTGCAAGGTGAACGAGGTCGAGGTGCCGAAGGTGGTCGGCAGCACGATCTCCCAGGCGAACGCCCGCCTCGCCGCTCAGCCGCTGACGCCGCAGTACGTCTACGAGCCCGCGAAGCCGCTGCAGAAGCTCGGCATCGTCGTGCGGCAGTTCCCGGCCAAGGGAACGCTCTCGTCCTACGACAAAGTGACGCTGGTGGTGGCGAAGGCGCTGCAGGGCACGGTGCCGAAGCTCGTCGGCCTGCGGCTCGGGCGGGCCAAGGCGCGGCTCGAGCGATACCACCTGAAGTGGAAGGTCGACGGCGACCCGCCGGCGGGCGCGAAGGTGATCGCGCAGACGCCGCACTGGGGCGTGGCCGGCAAGCGCGGGCTCGTCGTCACGCTCGTCGTAAAGGGCGGCTGAGGAAGCGCGAGCCCGCCTCGGCGTAGCGCCACGGGAACTCGACCGCGCGTGAGATCCCGATTCGTGGGCCGCTGACCACCTCGACCGGGCCCTCGCCCTCGAGCAACTCGAAGGGCGGTCCGTCGAGCGCCAGGCCGTCGTGCTCGCGCGCGACCGCGAGCGCCTGACAGAGCCGGCCGGGGCCACTGCAGAGCAGCCGCGGGTCGTCGAGGCCCCGCCGCTCCCGCATCAGGTCGAGGCCATGCGTCGGCTCGAGCGCGCGCACGAGCACCGCGTTCGCGATGCCCTCGCC
>DATIOF010000077.1:0-11287 GCA_035473395.1 Gaiellaceae bacterium | reverse complement strand
CCAGCTCGGTTCGATCACCACGGAGCAGGTCTACCTCGAGCTGGCGTTTCTGACGCTGGCCATGCTCGTGATCGGCGGCCTGACCAGCCTCTGGGGGGCGGTCGTGGGGGCGCTCGCGGTTAGCGGCCTCGACTCGTTCCTGAGCCAGGCCGAGCAGGGTGTGCACCTGCTCGGGCACAAGCTCGACCTGCCCTCCGGCTCGCGGCTCGTCTTCCTGGCGGCGATCATGGCGCTCGTGCTGATCCTGAAGCCAGCGGGCCTCACCGGCGGGCGGGAGTTCCGGCTGCCCCGCCTGAGGAGGAAGGCATGAAGGTCTGCATCGTCGGCTGCGGGGCGGTCGGCTCGCTGTTCGCGGCGAACCTGGCCAACCTGGACGACGTCGAGGTGTGGGCCTACGACCTCTCGCGCGAGCACGTCGACGCGATCAATGCGAACGGCCTGCGGCTGTCAGGGGCCGGCGAGGTCGTCGGGCAGGTGCGCGCGACCACGGACGCGGCCGAGCTGCCGGCCTGCGAGTTCGGGATCGTGGCGACGAAGGCGATGCACACCGAGCCGGCGATCGCGGCGACCGCGCCCGCGTTCGCCGACGGGTCGGTCGCGTCGGTCCAGAACGGGATCGGCAACGAGGAGGTGCTGGCCGGGCACGTGGAGCGCGTGATCCGCGGGACGACCTTCCCCGCCGGCCGGATCCTCGAGCCCGGCCATGTGCAGTGGGACGTCAAGGGCGACACCACGTTCGGTCCCTTCGAGCCGAGCCCGGCGCCGTTCGAGCAGGTCGAGCGCCTGGCGGAGGCCTGCACGCGCGCCGGCCTGTCCGCGACCGCGGTCGCCGACGCCCGCGGGCCGCAGTGGCGCAAGGTGATCTTCAACGCCGCCACCAACCCGGTCGGCGCTTTGACCGGCCTGACGCACGGACGCGTCTGCGAGGACCCGGCGCTGCGGCGGCTCGTCTCCGGGCTCGTCGACGAGGGAAAGGCCGTCGCCGCCGCGCAGGGAATCACGCTCGACGCGGATCCCGAGGAACTGATCGACCACGCGGCCCGGCCGGACGTCGCCTACGACCACAAGGCGAGCATGCTCCAGGACGTGGAGGCGCGGCGGCCGACCGAGATCGACTACCTCAACGGCGGGATCGCGCGCTTCGGGCGCGAGCAGGGCGTGCCGACGCCGCTGAACGAGGCGATACTCGCGCTCGTGCAAGGACTGGAGCGATCATGGTGAGCCCGGGCGAGGTCGAGCGGCGCTACGCGAACGTCCGGGCCGCGCTCGAGGCCGACGAGCTCGACGCGGCGCTCGTCTGCGGGAGCGAGTACACGGGCTTCGAGGGAGCGGTCACCTACCTCTCGGGCTTCCAGATTGTCCATCGCTACGCGTACGTGGTGCTGCCGCGCGAGGGCGAGCCGTCGATCGTCTTCCCGAGCGAGGCACGCTACGTCGGCGAGCACCTCACTTCGTGGATCGAGGAGCAGGTCTTCGCCGACCGCCCGGGCGACTGGCTAGCCGAGCGGCTGCGCGGCAAGCGGGTCGGCGTCTACGGGCTCGACTACGTGATGGCTCCGCGCGACTATGCGGCGCTGGAGGGCGCGGCCGAGCTCGTCCCCTGGGACGTCGCCTTCGACCACGCCCGCGCGGTCAAGAGCGAGGAGGAGCTCGAGTCGGTGTCCGACAGCGTCCAGATCAACACGGACGGCTTCCACGTCTTCCGCGAGGCTTATGAGCCCGGCCGCAGCGCCGCCGAGGTGCTGGCTCCCGCGGAGGAGCTGTTCGTCGAGCGTGGCTGCGGGCGGCTGACGATGAACATGGTGCTCGTCGGCGCCGAGTTCGCGATCGCCGGCGCCGAGACAAGGCTGGGCGAGTTCTGCATCCCATCGCTCGAGATCGCGGGGCGCGGTGGGCACTGGGTCGAGGTCTCACGCGCGCTCGGGACGCCTAACGACGAGGTGAAGCGGATGAACGAGGCCTACGACGAGTACTTCGAGGCGGCGAAGGGCGCGCTGCGTCCGGGCGCGACGGCCCACGACGCGCACCGCGCGGTCTCGCAGGGGTTCACCGACCGCGGCTACCACCTCGGCCACGTCACCGGCCACTCGATCGGGATGACGATGATCGAGTTCCCCAAGATCGGCGAGGGCGTCGAGACCGAGCTGCGCGAGAACATGGTCTTCTCGATGCACCCGCACGTGATCGCCGAGAACGGGCACGACTGCCTGTACATGCAGGAGACGTGGCTGGTGACCGCTGACGGCGGCGTGCCGCTCTCCGGCCTCGAGTCGAAGATCTTCTAGGCGCAGGCGTCGCCGAGGTGCCTCGGCCTTGGAACCGCCTCGGCTCCCGCGTCGAGTGTGCCTGCTTGGCCGCGCCGAAGCGTCCGTTCCGGCCGTGCCTGTGGACAAGAAGTCACACCTTGAGCACGAACGCCACGTCCGTTCCGGCCGACACCGGGGACAGTCCCCGGTTCTAGGCGAGAAGCCGGCGGTTCGAGGTCAGCGCGGCGAGCACCGCCCGAACGTCCTCGGCCGTGTTGTAGCAATGGGCCGAGATGCGCAGGTTGTCGTCTCGGCAGGACGTGACGATGCCGGCCGCCTCGAGCGACGCCACCAGCGCGTTCACATCCGTCGAGCGGACGCACAGGAGCGCGCCGCTGCGCTCCGGCTCCGCCGGCGTGGCCACGGTCCCGCCGAGCTTCTCGACCCCCTCCCGGAGCAGCGCGTTCAGCTCGCGGACGTGCGCCTCTGTCTCGGCGATCCCGATCTCCTGCATCAGCTCGATCCCGGCGATCGCCGCGTAGGTCGACGGGACCGGCGGCGTGCCGGCCTCGAAGCGCCGCGCGGTCGGCGCGGGCGAGTAGTCGTGGATGTCCATCTCGAAGATGTCGCGGTCGGCGAACCAGCCCGTTGCCGTCGGCTCGATCCCCTGCACGAGCTCGCGCCGGCAGTAGAGGAAGCCGAGCCCGGCCGACCCGAGCAGATACTTGAGCACGCCCGCCGCGAGGAAGTCGCAGTCGAGCGCGCGCACGTCGATCGGCAGCGAGCCGACCGTCTGGTAGGCGTCGACCAGAACCGGCGCGCCGGCCGCGTGTGCGATGCGGCCGACGCCTTCGACGTCGAGCCGGCCGCCGTTCCGAAAGCAGACGTGCGTGACCGCGACCAGGGCCGTCCGCTCGTCGATCGCCGCCTCGAAGCGCTCCAGCGGGATCGTCCCATCGGGCTCGGCCGGCACGTGCACGACCCGGACGCCGCGCCGCTCCTGCGCGTGTGAGATCTGCCCGATGGTCGGGAACTCGAAGTCACTGACGACGATCGTGTCGCGCCCGTCGCCGAAGCGAAGGCCGCTGACGAGCGCGCTCACGCCCGCGGACACGGAGGTGGTGACCGCGATCTCGTCCTCGTCGGCGTTCACGAGCCCCGCGATCGCCGCCCGCACCGCCTCGAGGCGGCCGACCCAGTACTCCCAGGGCGCGCCGTGCTCGTCCCAGTCGTCGAGGTAATGCGCGTATGCCTCTCGCACCGAGTCCGAGAGCGCTCCCTGCGAGCAGCTGTTGATGTAGACCTGCCGCTCGAAGACCGGGAACCGATGGCGAATCCGGTCCGGCAGCGAGGCGACATCAACGGCCAAGGTAGGCCTTCCGCAGATCCTCGTGCTGGAGCAGGTCGGCCGCCTTGCCGGACAGGACGACGCGGCCGGTCTGCAGGACGTAGCCGCGGTCGGCGATCCCTAGCGAGACGTTGGCGTTCTGCTCGACGATCAGGATCGCCACGCCGGACTCGTGGACCTGCTGGATGATCTCGAAGTTGCGCTCGACGAGAATCGGCGCGAGACCCATCGACGGCTCGTCCATCAGCAGCAGCTTCGGCCGGGACATCAGCGCGCGACCCATCGCGACCATCTGCTGCTCGCCGCCCGAGAGGGTTCCCGCCAGCTGCCTGCGCCGCTCGTGCAGGAGCGGGAACAGCGTGTACACGCGCTCGAAGTCCTCCTTGGTGCCGCCGCCGTGCAGGTACGCGCCCATCTCGAGGTTCTCGAGGACGCTCATCGGCGCGAACAGCCTGCGGTTCTCGGGCACGATCGCCATCCCTTGGCCGATGCGGTAGCTCGTCTTGTGCTCGGCGAGATCCTCACCGTCGAAGAGGACGCGACCCGAGCGAGGACGCACGATCCCGAGCGCGGTCTTCAACGTCGTGGACTTGCCCGACGCGTTGCCGCCGAGCAGGCAGACGAGCTCGCCTGCGCCGACCTGCAGCGAGACGTCGTTGAGGATGTGGATCTGCCCGTAGTAGGTGTCGACGTGCTCGAACGCGAGCAGCGGCTTGGTCTCGCTCACGACGCCTCCTCCGCCGCCCGCAGGCCGAGGTATGCCTCGACGACCCTCGGGTCGGTCGCCACCTCGTCGAAGGAGCCCTCGGCGATCTTGATCCCGTGGTCGAGCGCGATCACGCGGTCGGAGATGCCCTCGACCAGGTGCATGTCGTGCTCGATCACGAAGATCGTGTAGCCGAGCTCCTCGCGCAGCTTGCCGATCAGCTCCGTGATCTCGTGCGTCTCGACCGGGTTCATCCCGGCGGCGGGCTCGTCGAGCAGGAGCAGCCGCGCGTTCGTCGCCATCGCGCGGGCGATCTCGAGCCGGCGCCGGTTGGCGTAGGAGAGCGAATAGGCGGGCTGGTCCCAGCGGTAGCCCATCAGGCGCTGCCCGAAGAACGAGAGCTTCTCCTCCGCGACCCTCGCGATCTCACGCTCCTCGCGGCGCATGCCGGGCGTTCGCAGCACCGAGCGCACGATGCCGGCGTGGGTGTGGCCGTACTCCGCGGCCATCACGTTCTCCTTGACCGTCATGTTCAGGAACAGCCGCAAGGTCTGGAAGGTGCGGGCGATGCCCCTGCGGGTGATCTTGTTCGGGGGCAAGCCGACGATCGACTCGCCCTCGAAGAGGATGTCGCCCTCCTCGGGCGCGTAGACGCCGGTCACGAGGTTGAACAGCGTCGTCTTGCCGGCGCCGTTGGGCCCGATCACGCTCACGATCTCGTGCTCGTTCACGTGCAGGTCGAGGTCCGAGATCACCTGCAGCCCGCCGAACGCCAGCGAGACGCCCTTCAGCTCGAGCAGCGGCGTCGCCATCAGCCGATCTCCACCTTCGCCGTCCCGAACAGGCCCTGTGGGCGGATCGTCATGACCGCGATCAGGAGCGCGCCGAAGAGCACGTAGCGCGTCACCGCCGGCTGCTGGACGAGCAGGTTCTCCCAGACGAACGCGGTCAGGTAGAGCGTCGGCACGAGCACGACGAGGCGCCACCAGCCCTTCAGCTGCACCAACGCGATGATGCAGACGATCATCAGCAGGTAGCCGTAGACCGCGAGGCGGCCCGGGTTGGCCGGCAGGAGCACCCAGTTGCGGATCAAGCCGGTCAGAAAGCCACCCGAGGTGACCTGGCCGGCGGTGCCGCGGGACCAGACCGCGTCCACGATCGCGTGCACGACCAGCCCGAAGGCTACTGTCCCTGCGAAGGCGGCTACGAGCCGGGCCCACGAGCCGCGCATGGTGAAGTAGACCGCGGCGATCAGGGCCGCGTAGAACAGCACGCGGCCGACGTTCGGCGGCGACGTCGAGTCGAGCACCTGGTTCGACGCGATGATCGCGATCGCCCCGACGATCATCCCGGTGAGGCTGCCGGTGCCGCCCAGGATCACGACCGCGTAGATCAGGATCAGCACCTGGGTGCTGAAGTTCTGCGGGAACGCGCCGGTCTGAGCCGCGGCGAAGACGCTTCCCGCGAGCCCTGCGATCGCGGCACCGAGGCTGAAAGCCATGATCTTCAGCCGGTTCACCGGCATCCCCATCATCTCCGCCGCCAGCGGGTCCTCGCGCGAGGCCTTCCACGCGCGGCCGGTGCGGGACTCGCTGATGCAGTAGAGGACGATCAGCACCACGACGACGCAGCCGAGTAGGAACCAGTAGTAGCCGCGGGTCGTGTCGATCGTGAAGCCGAAGAAGGTAAGCGGGTCGACGTTCGCGAGGCCGTTCGAGCCGTTGGTGATCCCGTACGGGTCGGCGGCGTTCGTGAAGACGACGAAGGCCTGGCCGAAGAAGAGCGTCACGATCGCGAGGTAGTCGCCGAGCAGGCGCCGGGAAGACGAGCCGAGGAAGAGGCCGAGCAGGGCGCAGATGAGCACCGCGGCGAGGATCGACCACGAGGCGTCCCAGTGATGCGTGTAGACGTGGCCCTTGTCGTGGTGCGTCCCGGAGAGGAAGGCGTAGGTGTAGGCGCCGAAGCCGAAGAACGCGACGTACCCCAGATCGAGCAGGCCTGCGAAGCCGACCACGATGTTGAGGCCGAGCGCAAGCAGGGCGTAGATCAGGATGAACAGGCCGTAGTTGAAGAGGTTCCCCTCGCTGACGAAGGGGAGGAACGGCACCAGGATCGCGGGCGTCAGGAACGCGAGCTTCCCGGCCGGCGGGAGGCGCTCCCAGAGCCGCCCGATCCGGCCCGCGAGACCGCGGCGCCGCTCGATGTTCTCGTCCGAGCGCTCGACCCACTGGTCGACACCGATCTGCGTGGGGCTGTCGGGGATGCCGGGTGTGTCCTCGCTCACCGGTTACACCTTCTTCAGGGCGGGTGTCCCGAGCAGCCCGCTCGGCCGCACGAGCATCACGCCAATCAGGATCCCGAACACGACCAGGTCGGAGACATTGCCGTTCAGGTAGCCGCGGGCCCACGACTCGACGAGCCCGACGAGCAGGCCGCCGAGCATCGCGCCGGGAATGCTGCCGATCCCGCCGACGACCGCGGCCGTGAAGCCTTTCAGGCCCGCGAGGAAGCCCATCAGGTGGTAGATCTGGCTGAAGAGCAGGCCGAACATGACGCCGGCGGCACCGGCCAGCGCGGAGCCGATGAAGAACGTCGCCGCGATCACGCGGTCCGGCTCGATGCCCATCATCGCGGCCGCCTCGCGGTCGAACGAGACCGCGCGCATCGCCTTGCCGAGGCGCGTCCAGTGCACGAGCGCCAGCAGCGCGAACATCAGCAGGAAAGCCCCGACGATCACGATCACGCCCAGGTACTGGATGAAGACCCCGTTGGCGCCGCCGAGGTGGATGCCGTTGTAGCTGATCAGGTCGAAGCCGTCGTAGTTACGGAACTGCGCGCCAAAGAGCAGGAGCGCCGAGTTCTCCAGGAAGAACGCGACGCCGAGCGCCGAGATGAGCGGCGCGATCCTCGGCGCGTCACGCAGCGGCCGGTAGGCGAAGCGCTCGATCGCCAGCCCGAGGAAGCCCGAGCCGAGCATCGCGACCACGAACATGCAGAGCACGAGCAGCGCCACCGGGATCGCCGGGTTGAGCGGTCCGCCGAGCAGGGTGAGCACGCCGAAGCCGATGAACGAGCCGATCATGTAGACGTCGCCGTGGGCGAAGTTCAGGAGCTTGAGGATCCCGTAGACCATCGAGTACCCCAGGGCGATCAGCGCGTAGACGCTGCCGAGGATGATGCCGTTCACGGTCAGCTGGAGGAAGAACGTCCAGCCCTGCGTGGGCGAGAAGTACACGGCGTAGAACATCCACAGGATCAGCGCAACCGCGAGGCCGCTGAGATTTCCGAGCCGCTGTCGAAACTCCGGGTTCACGCGGTGCTTAGCCTCTCAGAAGACATGTGCGGCCCACCGAAGTGGGCCGCACATGTTGTGGTTCTCGTGCTCGCTCGCGTCTAGCCGATGCGCTTGAACGAGCCGTTGCTCTGGATCTGGAACACGCCGAACGTGGCGGGAGCATGCATCTCGCCGGTGCTGGCGAACGAGACCGGGAAGCCGAGGATCGAGTTCTTCAGCTTGGTCTTCGCGATGTCCTTGCGCACCTCGGCACGGGTTGCCTTGCCGTCCGCACAGGCCTTCGTGACCGCGCCGACGACCACCTGCGCTGCCACGTAGGACGGGAGCCCGAAGAACTCGCCGTTGCCGTGGTGGGCGCTGATGTACTTCTTCACTGCCGGATCGGTGGGGTTGTACGGGAAGGCCGAGTCGTACGACCCGGCGATCTTCCAGACACCCGGCGCGAACAGGCCGTCCGAGCCGAACAGCTTGATGTTGCCCTTGCCGGCGGCCTTGAGCTGCTGGCCGAACGCCTGGGCCTGTGGTGCAAGCTGCCACGGGATGTAGATCCCCTGCGTGTTGCCCGGGATCTTCGCGATCTTGGACGAGAAGTCCGAGTCGGTCTGGCTGATCGAGTCATGGGTGACCTTGACACCGCGGCCGCCGAGGATCTTCCCGACGCTGGTGGCGAGGCCCTGCGAGTAGGTCTCCTGGTCGTCGATGATGTAGACCCGCTTCCACTTCAGCTTCTTGGTCATCCAGTTGGCGACCACCGGGGCCTGAGCGTCATCGTTCGGCACCACGCGGAAGAAGTACCCGCGCCGGTTGCCGTCGGTGTGACCGTCCGTGAGCGTCGTGCGAGTCGCGGAGCCCGAGACGAACCCGAGGCCGCCACCCTTGTAGGCCGAGGTCGATGCGACGACCTCCTGGCTGCCGGCAGGGCCGACGACGCCGAGCAGCTTCGAGTTCGAGGCGAACGACTTCGCGACCTTGACCGCGAAGGCGGTGTCCACACCCAGCTGGGTGTCGCCGTCGACGACCTTGATCTGCTTGTTCTTGTTCGCCTTCTTGGCGTTCCAGGTCTTGACGTAGTACTTCGCCCAGCGAACCTGCTGGTTCCCGATGTCGGCGGCGGGGCCGGTGAATGGCGCCGCGAGGCCGATCGTGCGCGTCTTCCCGCACGTCACCGTCGCTGCACCGGCGGACGATTGCCGCGCCGGCGACTTGGTCGAGCCAAAAGCGGCCGTAGCGAGCACAGCCACCGTAGCCGCGAGAACCGCGGCCACCAGGTACTTCCTCATGTTGCCCTCCTCATTGATTCCGTTCCGCTAGGGGATGAGACGTGGTTCCCGGTCAATCGTTGGCCTCGTAGGCGCGCGAGGCGGGGTCGCCCGACGGGTGGAACGTCGCCACGATCCGCATCGGAGAGTCGCCGCTGTTTTCGAGCGAATGGACGAAGAACGGCGGCAGGTGGATGCACGAGCCGGCGCTCACCGGCCGGTCTTCACCGCCCCCGTGCAGGACGCCCTCGCCCTCGAGCACGTAGATCACCTCGTCGTACACGTGGCTGTGGTCGGGTGCGCGGCCCGGTGCGATGACGCCGAAGAACTGCGTCGCGTCGCGGCATCCGACCTCGTCCGTGACCAGGTAGCGGAACTCCCGGTCGCCGCTCGCGGGGAGCGTCGGCTGGTCGGCGTAGCGCACCGTTCTCGTCGTCGGCGCCTGGGCGTCGCCGGCGCTCTGCGGCGCCGTCGCCGAGACGATCATCAAGTCCTCCGAGCCTGGGTTGTCGATCTCGTAGGTCTCGCCGGCGGTGAGGTAGACGGCGGTTCCCGGCTCGAGCTCGTGCTTCTCGCCGGCCACCGCCAGCGAGCCGCTCCCAGAGGTGGTGTACATGATCTCCTGCCTGCCTTCGAGCGTGCGCGGGCTAGATCGGCCTGGCCCGTAGTGGGCCAGGTGAAGCTCGAGCACCGGCGAGCCGTTGCTGGAGTCGATGGCGACTACGCGCGCAGCCGTGTCGCCATTGCTGCGGTTGCCCTCGAGCTCGCCTTCGTGCACGACGTAACCCGTCACCGGACGATTCTCACATGGAACCGCCTGTAATGGCAGGGAGAGGTCAGTCCTCCTCGTTCGCCAGCTCGGTCAACCGGTTGCGCGCCTGCCAGAGCTCGGGGTAGAAGCGCTGCTTGATCAGCCCGCCCAGGAGCTCGACCGGGGTGCCCTGGGTGCCGACCACCTGGTCGCCGATCACCCGCGCCACCACCAGGTAGTGGCGCATCCGCCAAAGCCCGATCCGCTCGTCCCAGGAGAGCAGGAGCTCGGCCAGCTGGTAGAGGTCTTCGTGGGAGCGCCCTTCGACGTAGAGCGAGACGACGGTCAGGCCTCGCTCGCGCACTTTCTGCGAGAACGCCTGCCCGAGCGGCGGAGTCACCCGCCGGATCTGGCGGAAGCCGGGCGAGTCGAAGCCCGATCCGTGCCCGAGCACCTTGCGGATCGCCTGGTACTCCCAGGGCGAGAGCGCCTCCAGCATCTCCAGCTGGGCGATCACGTAGTCCAGCGCAAGCACGGAGCGGCGCAGCAGGCGCTGCGCCCCTGGAAGATCGGCCTGCTCGATCAGCCGGGTTGCCTCCTCGGCCTCGCTCCAGGCGAGCTTCAGCCACAGCTCCGAGGCCTGGTGGACGGTCTGGAAGAGCAGCTCGTCGTGGTGGGCCTGCTCCTCGGGGCTCTTCTGCAGGGCCAAGAGCTCGTCGGTGCGCAGGTAGCGCTCGTAGTCGCTCGCGCCCTCGCCGGGGAGGAGCGGCTGGCTGTAGTCCTCGACCTCGCCCGTGGCCACCGCGGGAGCATACTTCCGGCGTGAGCGACCTCTTCGCCGATGCCGCCCGCGAGCGGATGCAGGAAGTGGCGCCGCTCGCGCTGCGGCTGCGGCCGCGCAGCCTGGACGAGTTCGTCGGCCAGGAGCAGGTGCTCGGCGAGCGCTCGGCGCTGCGGCTCGCGATCGCGGAGGACCGGGTCGGCTCGGCGATCCTCTACGGCCCGCCCGGCACCGGCAAGACGACGCTCGCACGGATCGTCGCGGAGACCACAGGCTCGGCGTTCGAGGAGCTCTCCGCCGTCTCGGCGACGGTCAAGGACGTGCGGGAGGTGCTCGCGCACGCGCGCGAGCGACTCGGGAGCTCGGGGCAGCGGACGATCCTCTTCCTCGACGAGATCCACCGCTTCAACAAGGCCCAGCAGGACGCGCTTCTGCCGGCGGTCGAGGAGGGGCTCGTGACGCTGATCGGCGCGACCACCGAGAACCCGTACTTCGAGGTCAACTCGGCCCTGCTCTCGCGTGTCCAGATCTACGAGCTGCAGCCACTCGGCGAAGAGGAGCTGCGCGCGATCGTCACGCGTGGCGCCGAGGCGCTCGAGGTTGAGGTGCCGGACGACGTCGTCGCGCTCGTCGCCCGGCGCGCCGGCGGCGACGCGCGCTACGCGCTGAACATCCTCGAGCTTGCGACCCAGACAGCGCGGGCCGAGGACACGACGGTCGGCGAGCAGCAGGTCGAGGACGCCGCGCGCAAGCGCCCGCTCGTCTACGACAAGGGCGGCGACGCGCACTACGACTTCGTCTCGGCCTTCATCAAGTCGATGCGCGGCTCCGATCCCGACGCAGCCGTCTACTACCTGGCCGCGATGCTCGAAGGTGGCGAGGACGCGCGCTTCATCGCCCG
>DATIOF010000076.1:0-2781 GCA_035473395.1 Gaiellaceae bacterium | reverse complement strand
AGCGTCTTCGACCCGAGCGTCGAGCCGGACACGCTCGAGATCGTGCAGCTGACGGCGCCCGACGGGAGCGTCGTCCCGCTGCAGCTCTGAGCGCCGAGGGTGAAGGTCACCGTCTGCCCGGCCGGACTGGGCGCGGCGGAGCCTCCGTCACCGTCGTTGTCGTTGGCGCCGTCCTCGACGAGCGTTCCGGTCACCGTCAGGGTCGACGCCCCGGAGAGGATCACGGTTGGCCCGGTGTAGGCCAGCGTCGACTCCTCGCGCGTGATCGTGAACGGTGCTGAGCCCGAGCTGCCGAGGTAGACCGTCGCGTCGCCGGCGTACGAGGCGGTGGCGGTGTACGCGCCCGGGATCTGGCTCAGCGTCAAGGTGCACGACGCCGCTCCGAGGGTATTCGTGACGCCGCTGCACGACTGCGCGCCGAGCGTGAACGAGATCGTCTTCGAGACGAGCGGATCGCCCGTCGCCGTGTCCTCGAGCATCGCCCGCAGCGTGACGCTGTCGTGGTAGTTGCCGGTCGTGTCGCCGAGGTACGTCGTGGTGGTCGCACGCTTCGCGACCGTGACCGTCCCCGTCGTCGTGTTCGTCAGGCCCGCGTCGTCCTTGACGGTCAGCGTGACCGTGTAGGTGCCGGCGGCCGCATAGGTGTGGCTCGGCGTCGCGCCACTTCCGGTCGAGCTGTCGCCGAAGGCCCACTGCCAGTCGATGATGTAGCCGCCGGTGTTGTTCGAGTGCGACCCGTTGCCGTCGAAGCTCACAGGGTCGAGCGCCTTCGGCGAGGCCGGTGACGAGGTGAACGAGGCGGTCGGTGCGAGTGCCCCGTAGTTCGCCGAGCAGCCGGTGATCGAGTTGTCCCACTCGAGCTGGATCTCGTAGGTGTGGTGGTTGATCAGCTGGTTGTAGTTGCCGTTCGTGTTCGAGGCGATCGCGGTGCCGAAGTTGAAGTTGCACTTGTCGCCGTTCTCGCCCGTGCCGTTGGTGTCGAACCAGCCGCCGTTGTCCGGGTCGGTGATCGTCTCGTTATGCTCGTGGCTGATCACGTTGAGCTCGTGGTCGGTCACGTCCCCGTTCGGCCGGTCGGTCGCCGTGCCGCTGTTGCAGTGGTTGTCGGCGAAGCCGATGTACGGCTCGTTGGCCCAGAGCGTCTCGCCGTGGCCGCTGATGTTGAAGAAGCTGTGGTACGCGCAGTAGCGCGGCGAGGTGTTGAGGTAGTTGCCGCAGTCGGAGAAGTCGTCCGAGCACGTCTCGACGCGGTCCGGCAGGACCAGGAAGTAGATGTTGTTCAGCCCGCGCGGGAGCGAGTTCGCCTGGATGAAGCTGTCGAGCTCGTTCGCCTCCTGCGTCTGCGTCAGGCAGTTGGTGGCCGTCCGCGTCCCCCCGTCCGTGAGCGGACAGCCGCTGGCCGTCGCCGGGAATGCATTTGTGTCGAGGGATGCCCCGCCGAACGTCTGCTGGTACTGGATGAAGTTGCTGCTCCCGTCCGCGTACTGCGTGTCGGTCGCATAGACGTTCGTGACCCGTCCGCTGTCGGCTGCCACGTCGGTCAGGTACTGCTCGATCAGCGAGTGGTAGTTGGCCGTCACGGACGAGCCCGTGGGCTCCCAGTAGACGACGTGAGTCGTGTGCGGGCCGAGCACGAGGCTCCCGCTGTGGTAGGTCAGGTTGCAGGTCGGGTCGGGGCAGGCGAGCGTGGTGATCGGCCCGAGCGCGCCCGCGGCCCGCAGGTGCCTGCTGGGCGCGTTGCCGGTGGTGTCCCAGGCGATGCCCAGCTGCGGCCCGATCACGTCCTCCGAGCTGGCCGCCCGGGCACCGGCCGAGCCAACTGCCGGACTGACGAAGATCGCGAGCGCGAGGCCCAGGACTACGAGCGCGCCGATCGGCGCTATCCGCGTGCGGAATCTGCGTGACATTGCATCTCTCCCTCTCGGCCGCGCGGCGGCGGCATCGATGCTCGGCGGCGGGCTCCCCAGGCTGCGGTCGACCGAGCCCAAGGTGGACGTCCCCCCGGTCGCTGGGCGCGCCCGGTCGTCACATGGCCCTCCCCTTCGCCGTCCGCGCCCGGTGCGCGGACGTCTCGACGCTAGAACTTCACGGCCGGTCGGTCAAGGTGACACTTGTGACAACACGGCTCACGAGGTTCTGAACCAGTCGGCCAGCGGCACCCGCGACGCCAGCGCCGAGAAGTCGCCCTGCCGCATCGCCTCTGCCGCGTCGGCCGCGGCCTTGACCGCGACCCACGCGAGCGCACCACCCACGCTGACCCGCTGCGCCCCGGCCTCGGCGATCTCGGCGAACGACAGGTTCGAGAAGGCGAGCACGTTGACGGGCTTCGAGACCGCGTCGCAGACCGCGCGGATCTTCTCGACCGTCCGCAGCCCCGGCGCGAAGAGCACGTCGGCGCCGGCCCGCTCGAACGCCTGCAGGCGCGCGATCGTGTCGTCGAGGTCGTCGTGGCCGTGGACGTGGTTCTCGGCGCGCGCCGTCAACGTGAACGGGAAGTCGAGCTCGCGCGCTGCCGCAGAAGCAGCCGTCACCCGCTCGACCGCCCGGTCGAAGTCGTAGATCCGCTGCCCGGCCCGGTCCCAGTCCTCGATCGAGCCCCCGACGGCACCCGCCGCCGCGACCGTTCTGATCGCATCCTCGGGCGAGGCGTCGAGCCCGTTCTCGAGATCCACGGAGACCGGCAGCTCCGAGGCCGCGTCGAGTGCGGTGACGTGCGCGGCCACCTCGTCGAGCGTCGCCTTCCCGTCGAGCTTGCCGAGCGTGAAGGCGAACCCGGAGCTC
>DATIOF010000075.1:0-5105 GCA_035473395.1 Gaiellaceae bacterium | reverse complement strand
CGTCCGCGCGGCCGGCACGATCATCGGCAACGAGAACCGGCACTGGCTGGTGAACGCGCTCGGCTTCGAGCTGGAGATGGAGCTGGCGCCGCTGATGGTGTTCTTCCGCTACGACGACGTGCCCGGCGTGATCGGGCTCGTCGGCACGCTCTTCGGCGAGGTGGGCGTGAACATCGCCAACATGGCCGTCTCGCGCTCGCGGCGCGGCGGGAAGGCGCTGATGGCGCTCTCCCTGGACGCCGAGCCGCCGGCCGAGCTGGTCGAGGCCATACGCGAGCAGGGCTTCGACGACGCGCGCTTGATTCGGCTGGGCGCCGGCGACGAGAGCTGAGCCCGCGCCGGTACGCTGCCGTCGTGGCGACGAGTGCCTGGCCCGAAGCCGTCCAGCGGGTCACCTCCTTTTTGCGCGAGTCGCGGGCGGAGGTGCGGGTCGAGGAGTTCCCCGAGGGGACGCCGACCGCGAAGGACGCCGCGGAGGCGGTTGGTTGCGAGCTCGGCCAGATCGTCAAGTCGCTCGTCTTCGACTGCGACGGCCGGAAGGTGCTGGCGCTCGTGCCGGGCGACCGGCGCGCCGACTCCGAGAAGATCGCCCGCGCCGCCGGCAGCAACTTCGCGCGAATCGCGGGCAGCGACGAGGTGCGTGAGGCGACGGGCTTCGACCCCGGCGCGGTCGCCCCGTTCCCACTCGAGCGCATCGACGCGATCTTCGTCGAGCGCACGCTCCTGTCTCAGCCCGTGCTCTGGGTGGGCGCAGGCTCCGAGCGGCACATGGCCGCCCTGTCCCCGACCGAGCTGCTCCGCCTCTCGCGCGCCCGTCCGATGGACGTCGTCGAGCAGGCCCCGTACCATTCGACGTAGGAGGTCGCCTGAATGCGCGAGACCGAGAAGATCTGGATGAACGGAGAGCTCGTCGACTGGGCCGACGCCCGGATTCACGTCGGCGCCCACGGCCTGCACTACGGCTCCGGCGTGTTCGAAGGCATCCGCGCCTACGAGACCGCCAAGGGCTCGGCGGTCTTCCGGCTGACCGACCATCTCGAGCGACTGCAGAACTCGGCCAAGCTGCTGCACATGGAGTTGCCGTACTCGGTCGAGGAGCTGCGGGCAGCGTGCCACGAGCTGATCGGCGTGAACGGGCTGCCCGAGTGCTACCTGCGCCCGATCGCGTTCTTCGGCTACGGCGAGCTCGGCGTCTCCGCGCTCGGCAACCCGGTCGACGTCGTGATCATGAGCTGGCCGTGGGGCGCCTACCTCGGCGAGGAAGGTCTCTCGAAGGGCATCAGCGCGAAGATCTCCAGCTGGGAGCGCATCGGCCCGAACGTGATCCCGCACGTCGCCAAGGCGACCGGCGTGTACCTCAACTCGATGCTGGCCGTCACCGAGGCGAACCGTGCCGGCTACGACGAGGCGATCCTGCTCACCGGCGAGGGCTTCATCGCCGACGGTTCGGGCGAGAACGTCTTCATGGTCAAGGGCGGCGAGCTCTACACGCCGGACCTCTCGACCTCGATCCTGCCCGGGATCACGCGCGACACCGTGATCCAGATCGCGCAGGACCTCGGCTACCGCGTGCACGAGAAGCCGCTGATCCGCTCCGATCTCTACCTCGCCGACGAGGCCTTCATGACTGGCACCGCCGCCGAGGTGACGCCGCTCCGCTCCGTGGACGACGTCGAGATCGGCGTCGGGCCGATCACGCTCGAGATCCAGGAGGCCTACCTGGACACCGCGCGCGGCCGCAGCGAGCGCTGGGCCCAGTGGCTGGAGTACGCCACGCCCGCGCCGGCCGAGGCTTGAGCACCGGGCTGAGGGAGATACCGCTCGCGCGTCCGCTGCTGGACGAGCGGGAGGAGGAGCTCGTGCTCGAGGTCCTGCGCTCGGGCCGCCTCTCGCTCGGGCCGACGATCGACCGCTTCGAGGAGCTGATGGCCGAGCGCATCGATGCGCCCTACGTGGCCGCCGTCTCGAGCGGCACCGCCGGCCTGCACCTGCTCGCCCGGATCGCTGGGCTCGGGCCGGGCGATGAGGCGATCACGTCGCCGATCTCCTTCGCCTCGAGCGCGAACTGCTTCATCTTCGAGGGCGCGACGCCGGTGTTCGTCGACGTCGACCCACGCACGCTGAACCTCGACCCGTCCGCGGTCGAGGCCGCGATCACCGAGCGGACGAAGGCGGTGGTCGCGGTCGACATGTTCGGCTACCCCTGCGAGCTCGACGAGCTGCGCGCGCTCTGCTCGGAGCGAGGGCTGACGCTGATCGAGGACGCGGCGGAGGCTCTGGGCGCGGAGTACAAGGGCGCGCCGATCGGATCGCACGGCCCGTCGGGCGTGTTCGGCTTCTACCCGAACAAGCAGCTGGCGACGGGCGAGGGCGGCGTCGTCTTCACGCACGACGAGCGGGAATGGCAGCTCGTGCGGAGCTTGCGCAACCAGGGCCGCGACTACGACGGTGGCGCGTGGTTCAACCACGTACGGCTCGGGTGGAACTACCGCTGGACGGATGTGCAGGCAGCGATCGGGATCGCGCAGCTCGAGAAGCTCGACCGGCTGCTGACCCTGCGCGCCGAGGCGGCCGAGCGCTACGGGCGGCTGCTCGCCGACGTGGACGTCGAGCGGCTGTGCGCCGACGACGGCGATCACCGGCGCTCGTGGTTCGTCTACGTGGTCGCGGTGCCCGAGGGAGTGGATCGCGACCGGGTGATCACCGAGCTCCGCGCGCAGGGGATCGGCAGCGCCGACTACGTGCCGTGCGTCCACCTGCAGCCGTACATGCGGGAGACGTACGGGTTCTCGGAAGGCCTCTGCCCGGTTGCCGAGGCCGTCGCTGCCCGGACGCTCGCGCTGCCGTTCTTCCCGCAGCTCGAGGCCGAGGACCAGGAGCGCGTGGCCGAGGCCCTGCGTGCCGCGCTGTAGGCCTGTGGGCGAGTCGGCACCGATCCGACACGGTTCCGGCACAGACGTGCGCGACCAAACCGGCTAGCGTCGACGCCGAGGGCGGCGGGCACGGAACCCCACCCTTGTTGGGCGGGGGTACGGGGTCACGCGCGCGTCAACATCAAGGTGGGCGCCCTCACGCCCGGCGGCCCGGCGATAATCACGCTATGGCAGACGCCAACCGGATGGTCTTCCTCGGCTTCGGCAAGTACGCCCGCGCCGACAAGATCTACGCGATCGAGCCGATCCGCGACGAGCGCCGCGGCCACGGGCGCCGCACGCTGGTCTGGGTCGAGGGCGTGAGCGAGCCGATCGTCGCCTCGCGCACCGAGCGCACGATCCTCGCCGACATGGGCCAGGAGCAGGCGCTGGGGAAGCCGATCCTCGACGAGGCGCTCGACCTCGCGCAGCGCCTCTCCGAGCAGTCGCAGAGCGGCAAGGTCGACCTGGCCGATCTCGGCCGGCGAGCACGCCATCTACTCGAGGCGACCGCCAGCCCGGACGACCCCGACAAGCTCTTCTAGCCGCCCCGGGAGATGGAACCCTCCGAGATCCGCGAGCCGGGGATGATTCGGCGGCTGGCGATCGACCTCGGCCCGCTCCGCCGCCACCCGCCCTTCCGGCGGCTGTTCATCGGCCAGACGATCTCGACGTTCGGCAGCGAGATCGCCGCCGTCGCCGCGCCGTTCCAGCTCTACCAGCTGACGCACTCGACGCTCCAGGTCGGGCTCCTCTCGCTCTGCGAGCTGTTCCCGCTGCTGACCCTGACGATCGTCGGCGGCGCGCTCGCGGACGCGATCGACAAGCGCAAGCTCTTGCTCGTCACCGAGGTGCTGCTGGCGTTTGTCGCGCTCGGTTTCGCCTTCAACGCCTCGCTCGACCAGCCGCGTGTCTGGGCGATCTACGTCTTGGTGACGCTCGCGATGTCGATCTTCTCGCTCGGCGTCGCCGGGATGAACAGCGCGATCCCGAGGCTCGTCGATCAGAGCGAGCTCTCGGCCGCGATCGCGATCGAGAACGTCTACGGCAGCACGACCAACGTCGCGGGACCGGCGCTCGGCGGCGTGCTGATCGCCGTCCTTGGCCTCAAGGGCGCGTACCTGCTCGACGCGGCCACGTTCTCGGCCTCCCTCTGGTCGGTCTGGCGGCTGCCGGCGCTGGCGCCCGCCCACGACGCCGACCGGCCGAGCCTTCGCACGATCGCCGAGGGCTTCCGCTTCGTGCGGACGAAGAAGGTGCTGCTCGGCATGTTCCTCGTCGACTCGAACGCGATGGTCTTCGGGATGCCGCGGGCGCTGTTTCCGGCGCTCGCGCTGAACCGCTTCGATGGCGGCGCGGGCGTGCTTGGCCTCATGTACGCAGCGCCTTACGCCGGCGCGCTCGCGGCGTCGCTCGTCTCGGGCTGGATCGCGCACGTCCGCCGGCAGGGGCTCTACGTGGCGATCGCCGCCGCGCTTTGGGGCGTGGCGATCGCCGCCTTCGGCTTCGCCGAGACGTTGTGGCTGGCGCTGCTCCTGCTCGCGGCCGCGGGCGCCGCGGACAACGTCAGCGCCGTCCTGCGAGGGACGATTCTCTGGACGGTCACGCCGGACCAGCTGCGGGGCCGCGTCTCGGGCATCGAGTTCGCGCAGGTCGCGGCGACGCCCGCGCTCGGAAACGTCGAGGCCGGCCTGGTCGCCTCGCTCACGAGCGTGCGCACCTCGATCGTCTCCGGTGGGATCCTCTGCGTCCTCGGTACCGTCGTGATCGCCCTTGCCGTCCCCGCCTTCACCCGCTACGACGCGCGCGCTCCCGGTTGAGTTCTTTGCCCGCAGCGTCCACGAGGTCGCGCCCACGCTGATCGGCGTGACGCTGCTCGTCGACGGCGTGGGCGGCCGGATTGTGGAGGTCGAGGCCTACGACCACGAGGACCCGGCGAGCCACGGCTACCGCGGCCGCACCGAGCGGAACGCCTCGATGTTCGGGCCGCCCGGCCATGCGTACGTCTACCGCTCGTACGGGATCCACTGGTGCCTGAACCTCGTCTGCGAGGGCGAGGGCATCGCGAACGCGGTGCTCGTGCGCGCGCTCGAGCCGACGCATGGCCTCGACCTGATGCGGGAGCGGCGGGGCCTCGACGACCCGCGGCTGCTCTGCAGTGGCCCCGGCCGGCTCTGTCAGGCGCTCGCGGTC
>DATIOF010000074.1:0-28768 GCA_035473395.1 Gaiellaceae bacterium | reverse complement strand
CGTCGATCGAGGCGAGGATGTCGAGGCGCAGCTCCCAGCTCTCGCGCGGGCCGAGCTCGAGCCGGTAGACGACCTTCTGCTCCTCGATCTCGCCGCGCTGGGAGAGGATCACCTGCGTCTTCGCAGCGCCCTCGCCGTTGGGCTCCTCGAGCACGAACTGGTTGTGCTCCTCCTCGTAGCGAGGCGCGACCGGCGTCGGCAGCGGATTCGCCCGCGACGGGTCGCCCAGTGAGAAGTCGTGCTCCTTGACCGAGAGGATGTCGGCGAAGTCGGTGCCGAGCTCGAGCGCGAGCTCGAACGCGACCGGCTCCAGCGTGTGGTTCTCGACGATCAGGTGGTCCTGCATGCCGTCGCCGACGAAGCGATGCCGGATGATCGAGAGCGAGTCCTGCGGCAGGCCGCCCGCGAGCGGGTTGCGCAGGAAGAACGCCGCCGAGAAGTACTCGACCACGCCCGACGAGAGCAGCAGCGGCGTGGCGCCGTTGACGGTCAGGCAGAGCCGCGAGAGGAAGCGGGTGTCGTCGGCGAACAGGCCCTGCGTCTGCCCGGAGATATCACCCCGCTCGTCGCAGATGCAGAAGGTCGAGCCCTCGAGGATGGTGAGCGCCATCAGTCGCGGACGATGCGGACCGGCGTGGACTGCGCGAGCGCCTTGATCACGAGCTCGTCAATGTTCACGCGCCCCGGCCGTGTGACCGCGAAGATGACGCACTCCGCGACGTCCTCGGGCGTGAGCGGCTCGACGTTCGCGTAGACGGCGGTCGCCTTCTCCTCGTCGCCGCGGAAGCGAACGCGCGAGAAGTTCGACTCGACGAGGCCGGGCTCGACGGTCGTGATGTGGATCGGCCGGCCGAGCAGGTCCTCGCGGAGCGCGTACGAGAAGCCGCGCACGGCGTACTTCGAGGTGATGTAGACGGCCGCGTTCTCGTACGGCTGGCGCCCGGCGATCGAGCCCATGTTCACGATGTGGCCGCCGTCGCGGATGTGCGGCAGGCACAGGCGCGTCATCCGCAGGACGCCGTTCACGTTCGTCTCGAGCACGGTCACCTCGTCCTCCTCGGTGCTCGCGTCGAAGGGGTCGCGGCCCAGGCCGAGGCCGGCGTTGTTGACGAGGATGTCGAGGCCGCCGAGCGCGGCCGTCGCCTCGGCGACGAAGCGCTCACAGCTGGCCGGGTCGGTCACGTCGAGCTCGAGCCGAATCTCGGTCTCGAGGCCGTCGACGCGCCGGGCGCCGCCGGCGACCTTGGCACCCGCGTCCGCGAGCGCACGCGCCGTTGCCGCCCCGATCCCGCTCGAGGCGCCGGTGACGATCGCGGTCTTGCCGTCGAGCGCGGGCACCGCCTGACTCTAACGGGCGATCGGCAACTGGCTCTCGCGCGCGTGCGCGGGCGCGTGCTCGACCTGCAGCGTCGAGTGGCCGAGGTCGAAGCGCTCGCGCAGCATCGTCGCCAGCTCGCTACGGATTGCGTGGCAGTCGGCGCCCGGGTCGACGAGCACGTGCGCGGAGATCGACGGGAAGCCGCTGCCGACCGTCCAGACGTGGAGGTCGTGCACGTCCGCGACGTGCGGCACGGCCAGCATCGCCTCGCCGATCTGGCTCGGCTCCTCGGGCGAGACCTCGAGCAGGATCCGTGTCGACTCGCGCAGCAGCGAGAGGCTCGACCAGAAGATCAATCCGGCAACGACGAGGCTCGCGATCGGGTCGGCGCGGTTCCAGCCGGTGGCCAGCACGACCGCTCCCGCGATCGCGGTGCCGACGAACGCGGCGAGGTCGGTGGCGACGTGCAGGAAGGCGCCGCGCATGTTCAGGCTCTCGCGGCTCGGACCGTGCAGCAGCGCGGCCGCCACGAGGTTGACCGCAATCCCGGCCAGGGCGACGACGAGCACGACCCCACCTCGAACCTCGGGCGGGTCGACCAGGCGCCGCACGGCGGTGTAGACGATCACGACCCCGACCACGAGCAGCGTGATCCCGTTCACGTGGGCGGCGAGAATCTCGAGCCGGCGGAATCCGAACGTCCAGCGGCCTCGCGGCGGTCGGCCCGCCAGCGTGACGGCGCCGAGCGCGAGGGCGAGGGCGGCGGCGTCGGTGAGCATGTGGCCCGCGTCGGCGAGCAGCGCCAGCGAGCCGGCGACCACGCCGAAGACGACCTCGCCCACCATCAGGCCGAGGATCAGCCCGAGCGCGATCGCCAGCGGACGTCGGGCCGAGGTGTGGGTGTGCGAGTGGCTCACGTTCCCATTCTGGCTGCCGCGATCCGCTCCGGCGGCGTGGGATGCGTGAACAGCAGCAGGTACACCGGTCGAGGCGGATCGAGATCGGCCAGGTTCGCGAGCGCCAGGCGGCGATGCATGTGCTCCATCGTCGCGGGGTCGCTGGTCAGCTCGACGGCGAAGCGGTCGGCCACGCGCTCCCAGCGGCGCGAGAGCCAGGTGTCGAACGGCAGCGAGCCGATCTCCAGCAGCCAAAGCACGAGCAGCACGAGCGGCACGATCCGCGGATCGCCCGGGCCGTCCGCGCCGGCAGCTCCGACGAGGCCGTCCCACGAGAACACGACCGACAGCGCGATCACGGCTGCCGCCGCGCCGAGCATCGCAAGCGCGGTCCCGCGCGCCACGTGGCCGAAGCGTCGGTGCCCCAGCTCGTGGGCGACGACGCCGCGCAGCTCCGGCACCGGGGAGTCGCGCAGGAGCGTGTCGTAGAGGACGAGCCGCCTCGTCGGCCCGAGCCCGGAGACGTACGCGTTGTGCTTCGTCGTCCGCCGGCTCGCGTCGGCGACGAGCGTCGTCCGCACCGGCACGCCGGCCTGCACCGAGAGATCGTGCAGGTCGCGCGCGAGCTCCTGGTCCGCGAGCGGCTCGAAGCGGTTGAAGAGCCGCTCGAAGAGCAGCGGCGCGAGCACGCTCAGCAGGAGCGTCAGCGCGGCCGCCCCGAGCGCGGCCGGGACCGGCCACCACGTCGGCCAGACGCGCGCCGACCAGACGAGCGCGGTCAGGCCGAGGCCGGCCAGGACAGCGCCCAGGGACAGTCCCTTGGCCACGTCCCCCAGCCAGGCGCCGAGCGACTGCGTCGAGAACCCCCAGCGCCGCTCCCAGACCCAGCCGCGCCACGCCGAGAGCGGCAGCCGGACGAGCGCCGACGCCACGAGGATGAGCACCGTCAGCTCGAAGGCCCGGGCCCACCAGGGGCCGCCGGTCGCCGCCCAGAGCCAGTCGCCGGGCGGGCCGAAGGCGATCAAAGCAAGCACGGCGAGCTGCGAGGCCCGGTCCGCGAAAAGCGCCAGGTAGAGCGGCCGGTGGTAGCTCCGAGCACGCGAGATCTCTTCCGGAGCAAACGAATCCGAAGGTTTCACGTCGAAGTACCTGAGCTTAGTGACATCTACACTGCGTAAATGAGCGCGGCACCGGTCGGCGGGCGGCTCTCAACAGAGCATTCGCGCGAGCTGAGCAATCAGTGGCGGGCGCTCCGCCGCGCCGCGACCGCGGTGGCCCTGCTCACGAGCCCGGCGCTCTTCGTCTGGCTCTACAAGATGCAGGGGGTCACGCTCGCCTGGGCGTTCGTGGCGACGATCCTCTCGGTGGCCGCCTTCCGTGGGCTGCTCGACCTGCTCTTCCACCGCTTCATCGAATGGCCGAGCCTGTTCGGGATCGACAACCCGGACCTGCGCGAGGAAGACGTGGTCGCGCGCCGGCGAGTCTGGTTCTGGCGCTGGTGGGCGAAGATCGCCTGGTTCTTCCTGCTGATCGTGTTCGCCGTCTACGCGGTGAGCGTGCTCAAGCACGGCATCGCCGCCTCGAGCTTCGTCGGCTCGGCGCAGGACACCTGGCACTGGCTGACGTCGAAACTCCACCCGAACGCGACGACCCTGGCAACGCTTTCCAGTTTCTTCATCTTCTTCGTCTTCAACTTCGGGATCCTGATGGGCCCGCTGCTCTTCATGGGCATCTCGCAGATCCGCGGCTTCGAGCCGGGCGACGCGGACTGGGGCGTGAAGCTCGACCACGTCCGCGGCCAGCAGGAAGCCAAGGAGGAGGTGCGGCGGGTCGTCAACCTCTGGCAGTCCGGCGAGGCCTTCGAGAAGGCCGGCGGCCGGCGCGAGCGCGGGCTGCTCTTCCTCGGCGCGCCGGGCACCGGCAAGACGATGCTCGCCAAGGCGATCGCGACCGGATTCAACTCGCCGATCGTGACCATCCCGGGCTCGGGCTTCGCGCAGACGTTCATGGGGATGGACGTGGTGATCGTCCGCTACATGGCCCGCAAGGCGAAGAAGCTGGCGCGCAAGTGGGGCGGCCAGTGCATCGTCTTCATCGACGAGATCGACGCGGTCGGCATGCGGCGCCAGTCGCTCGGCGGCGCGGTCGGCGGGATGATGACGCCGCGCCCTCAGAGCTTCCACGACCTCTGCTTCCACGGCCCGAACGGCGCGCTGACCGCGAGCGAGGACCTGATCCTCGAGTCCCGCGCCTGGCGTGAGCGAATCTTCGCCGAGCGGAGCGAGCATGTTGCCCCTCCGAACCCGTTCCTGGGCCGGATCGCCAACGTGATCCCGGGCATGTTCGGCGGCCAGGGCGGCGGCGGACAGCTGGCGCTCAACCAGCTGCTGATCGTGATGGACGGGATCGACAACCCGCCGTTCTTCAAGCGCACGATGACCAACCGCCTGAACACGTTCCTGGATGCGCTCTACATCGTCCCGCGCCGGATCGGCTCGAAGGTCTCGCTGCGGCTCCCCCACGCCAAGCCGGTCGGCAACCAGATCTACTTCATCGGCGCGACCAACGTCCCGATGGAGCAGCTCGACCCGGCGCTCACGCGACCGGGCCGGATGGGCCGCCATGTCTGGTTCCGCACCCCGAGCAAGCGCGACCGGCTCGACATCTTCGATCTCTACCTGGCCAAGGTCGCCCACGACGAGGACCTCGACACCGAGAAGCGCCGAGACGAGCTCGCGCGCGTGACCAACGGCTACTCGCCGGCGATGATCGAGCAGGTCTGCTCGATGGCGCTGACGATCGCCCACCACGACGGGCGGATCGCCTTCAGCTGGGAGGATCTCGTCGAGGCGATGACGACCGTCGAGTCGGGCACGGCGATCGGCACCGACTACGTCCCGGAGGAGACCCGGGCCGTGGCCCTGCACGAGGCCGGCCACGCGGCTGCCGCGCATGTCTACATGAAGGGCGCCGAGTCGACGCGCCTCTCGATCCGCCGCCGCGGCCAGGCGCTCGGCCACCACCAGGCGCGCGAGAAGCAGGAGCGCTTCAGCTCGTGGTTCTCCGAGGAGATGTCGCAGCTGATCTGGGCGCTCGGGGCGCTGGCCGCGGAGCGCGTCTTCTACGGCGAGAGCTCGACCGGCGTCGGCGGCGACCTGCAGAGCGCGACCGCCCGCGCCGCCTGGATGGTCGGCGTCTGTGGCATGGCGCCTGAACAGCCGGAGCTGAACGGCCGGACGAACGGCACCGTCACGGCCGCGAGACGCACCCGCAGCGACGAGGCCAAGAAGGACGAGATCAAACAGCGCTACGAGCAGATCGGCGTGCAGATCATGAACCGCGCCGGCAGCGGCGGCGTGCTCGGCAGCGACCCGCTCGCCGGCGTGTTCGGCGACCGGGACAAGCGCGCCTTCGCGGCGCAGCTGCTCGGCCAGGCCTACGTCACCGCCTACGCGCTGATCGCGCACAACAAGAAGGCGGTCGAGCAGATCGCCGACGCGCTGATCGAGAAGAAGGAGCTGTTCGGGGACGAGCTCGTCGAGATCCTCGAGTCGGCGAAGCTGAAGATCCCCAAGATCGACCTCACGCAGGCGAAGGCATGGCCCGCGGTCTAGGCACCCGAGGCCGCTTCGCGGTCGCCTACCTCCTGCTCGGGGCCACCCTCGGCGCCGCGGTCGGCGGCCTGATCGTGCTCGTCCAGCGCTCCGGCCCGCAGCCGGCGCCGCCCTGGTCGAGCTGGCAGCCGACAACCGCCTCGACCTCTTCCCGCGTGTTCGAGATCGCCCAGCACGTCGGCCGCTCCTACCACCTCGTCACGGGCGACCAGCTGGTCGCCGTCAAGATCGGAGGGGCGGAGAACCAGAAGAACTTCGGCGGCGTCGCGATCGTCAAGAAGAACGATCCACGTTCGCTCGAGAAATCCTTCCAGCCGGAGAACACCGCCGTCTTCATCCTCTGCGGCGACAACCAGCAGACCTGCGCGATCACCCAGGGCTCCCCCTCGGTCGCTCGCGGCACCGTCCTCCGCCGGGAAGCGCTCGAGCTCGCGCTCTACACGATGGAGTACGCGCACCCGATCGACAACGTGCTGATCTTCTTCCCGCCGGACAAGGGACAGAAGAAGCTGAGCTCGACGCTCTTCTTCAGCCGCGACGAGCTCTCCAGCAGCCTGAAGCACCCGCTCCGGCGGACGCTGCCGCAGGCGAACGCTCCGGTCCCGGGCAAGATCGTCCCGCGCGAGGAGAAGACGGTCAACGACCTGACGGCCGCCCGGCTCTACCAGTACCTCGGGATCGCCCAGAACGTGATCGTGATCCAGCAGCCCTCGTCGGGCAACAGCACCTAACCGAGCGACAAGAGGAACGCGCACGGGCGATCTTCGCCCGGAATTGGCGCGTCGCCGACCTTGGCCACGGCGAAGGCGCCTTGCTCGAGCTCGAGCTTCGCGCCGGGCTGCGGCGGAGCGCCGTCGCGCTCGACGAGCAGGTAGCGGGCCGGCGTCGGCACGAACAGCAGGTGCGACGAGGCCGGCTGGGTGTTCTCGACGAGCTTCAGCTTCGTGAACTCGCCGCGCAGGCGCTCGATCTCGTCCTGCAGGCGCCGGTTCTCGGCCTCGAGATGCTTGAGCTCGGGATCCGGCTCGGGGTCGCGGACGATCTCGACGACCGGCGCGGGCACCGCCTCGAGCTTGACGACGTTGTCCTCCTGCCCCTCGTTCCCCCTGCCCGCGCGGTGACGACGGTCGATCTCGGCCCAGAGGCCGGTGCCGAAGCCGCGCTCGGTGTCGAGCTCGACGCCGTACTGCTCGGCCAGGGCGACGGCCAGCGCCGGCCCCGAGACATAGCCGCGCTCGACCAGGATCGCGCCGAGCAACCGGCCGGTGTCGGCCTGCTCGGCCAGGGCGAGCTCGAGCTCGTCCGCCGTCAGCAGGTTCTTCTGGACCAGCAGCTCGCCAAGCGGCCGCCAGATGCTCTCCGCACGTTCCATCGCCCTCTCTTATCGGCCGGAAGGGCGGTTTTCAGGAGATCTGCGCAACGGCGGCCGGCGGCTCGGCCTCGCGGCCCGCCAGCGCGGCCACCGCACCCGCGAAAACGTCGCCCTCGCCGAGCGCGTAGACCGGCCGGAAATCGACGGCCCCGTTCAGCTCGATCACGCTGAAACCGCCAGGCCCGGTCGGCAGCAAGTCGACGCCGACCAGGTCCAGCCCCGAGACCTTGGCGGCCGCCAGCGCGAGCTCCGACGCCACGGGCGGAGGCTCGGCCGGGACGACGCTCGCGCCCAGCGCGACGTTGGTGCGCCACTCGCCGGGAGCGGCGATCCGCTTCGCCGCAGCGACGATCCGGCCGCCGGCGACCACCAGCCGCAGGTCGTGACCGAGCGGCGGGATCAGCTCCTGCGCGACGGCGCCGGTCGCGCGGAACCAGAGGCGGCACGTCAGGCCCTCGAGCGTCGCTCGCAGCTCCTCCCGGTCGCGGCAGAGCCGGACGTCCTGGCCCCAGCTGCCGAAGCGCGGCTTCACGACCGCCGGGAAGTCGAGGTCGGGCAGCGCGGCGTTTCGCTCGATCAAGGTCGTCCGCGGGTGCGGCAGCCCCGCCCGGCGCAGAACCCGGGCGGTCAGCAGCTTGTCGTGCGCGAGGACAACCGCGCCAGGGCGGTTGAGCACGCGGATGCCGGCTTCCTCGAGTCGCTCGAGCGCCCAGAGCCCGTCCTCGACCCCGTCGAGCGACTGGCGCACGTCGAGCCGAGCGAGCGCGACGTCGCCGCGGCCGAGGGTCAGCAGGGCCTCACGCGGTGTCAGCAGCTCGCCCGGAATCCCGTTCCAGCCACCTGCGGCAAGCGCGAGATTGGTCGGGCTCGGGCTGTGGGCGATGACGGCGAAACGCATCCACACTCGACTTTGCGCCGTATCTCTGAGAAGTGGGCTGCAATCCGGTGAAGATCTCGTGAGAAAGTGGCGCAGCCGCTTTGTGGCAAAGTGACGTAAGCCGATGAGACGACGACCACGACTGCTGCTCGCGGGTCTCGGCCTGGCCGTTGCCGCCGGCCTGGCGCTCGGTTTCACGCTCACCCGCGGCGGGCCGGAGAACGCGCTCGCCCAGGGCCCACCCGGGGTGCTCGCGCGCGGGACCTTCAAGACCGTCACCTGGGCGACGAAGGGCTCGGTGACCATCGACCGCAACGGGTCCGGTCAGGTGACGCTGCGCTTCAGCCGCGACTTCGACACCCAGCGCGCGCCAGAGCTGTTCGTCCACATGGGCAAGAAGCGCTTCGCCCTCCAGCGCGCGTGGGGCAGCCAGTCGTACGTGCTGTCGAATACCGACGCGACCACCCTGCACACCACGGTGCAAGTCTTCTGCGAGAAGTGCAACAAGGCCTGGGGTATCGCGCAGCTGCGTCCGGCGGCCTGATTGGCGTAAGTGCGCTCGAACCGCCGAACTGGCGGGCCGAACGCCCCGCTTCCAGGCTAGTGGCCGTGGTATTCCGCAATCACGGCGTGGCCGCGCCCGCGCGCGATCAGCCAACGATTGAGCGGGAACGCGAAGACGAAGGCGACGACGAGACTCGTGCCAAGGCTCCACCAGAACAACGCCTCCCCTAGCCCGGCGTTGATCGCGCCCGGTACGAGCAGGATGAAGGCGTTATCGGTTATCTCCATGACCGTAATCGAAGCCGTGTCCGAGGCGAAGGCAAGCGACAGCGCACGGCGCGGCGGCACCCCGGCTCGGAGCAAGGGGTCGAGCGTCAGGGCGTAGCCGAAGCAGAAGGCGAGAACGATCGAAATCGCAATAGAGGCTGCGTTCCTCCAGCCCAAGCCTGTAGCGATCACCATGCCGAGAACCTCGCCAATCGCACAGCCGGTGAGGCAGTGGGTGGTGGCGCCAAAGGCCGAGCGATTCAGCGATACCTGCGCGTGAGCTTCCGCGGCGTGGCCCATTCATGCCGATGCTAGTCAGCGAGAAAGCGCCATTGGGCCGGGGTCAAGTGTCTGGCGACGCAAGTGCACACAACGTCGCCACAGACGCCCTCGACGACCCGCCGAGCGCTATGGGCGGTACTGGGCTCGAACCAGTGACCCCCTGCTTGTAAGGCAGGTGCTCTCCCAACTGAGCTAACCGCCCTTCGCTTCAAGGGTGCCAGACTCGAGGTAGCCCTGCGCGACGGCGTACTCCTCGGCCACGAACTTGGGGACACAGAAGGCCCAGGCGTCCTCGACGAGCTCGCGCATCTCGTCCTCGTCGATCGCCTCGAGCTGGACGTGCGCCCAGTGGTAGCGCATGTCGGATTTGCTCGGCAGCGAGAACTTCTCCGGATCGGACTCGACGAGTGCGTCGCGAAGCTCTTTCGGGAAGGCGAACCCCATCGTCGTTCCGTCGCGGGAGAGCGCCAGCCACACGATCTGCCCGATCCGAAACTTCACCTGTCCGCGCACGAACGCCTCCGAGCTACGAGGAAGCCCGCTCGCAAGCGCCCGAATCTCCTCGACGGTGACCACGATGCCCCCGGCGGGATTCGAACCCGCGCTACAGCCTTGAAAGGGCTGTGACCTAGGCCGCTAGTCGACGGGGGCGGGCTGCGAAGGATAGCCCCCGGCCTCGAGCTGACTCTTGAGGCGCTCGAAGTCCTTGCGTAGCTCCTGCTCGGCCGTTCGCGCCAGCATCGGCTCGGCCAGCTTCATGAACGTCCCGGTCTTCGCCTCGGCGATCACGCGCAGGCGCGTCGAGCCGCCATTCTCGGTGAGCTCGTGGTCGACGCTGAACGGCACCGGGCCGCCGAGCGCCTTCAGGGCAAACCGCCGCGGCGGGTCGAATGCGGTCACCTCGAGCTCGTTCTCGAGCTCGCGGCCCATGATGCGCCGGTGCTCCTTGATCCGCGTGCCCACGGCGATCGGCCCGTCCGCGCTTGACCCGAGCGCGCTCTCCTGCCATTCGGGCAGCCGCTCGAGATCGACGAGCCTCGCGAACACCTCGGCGGCCGGCCGCGCGACCTCCAGCGTGAAGTCGATCCTAACCACCGCGGCAGGGTACCCTCGCCCCAGGGCCGGTAGCTCAGTTGGTAGAGCAGGGGACTTTTAATCCCAAGGTCGCAGGTTCGATCCCTGCCCGGCCCACTGCCGGAGCCGCTCAGCCGAGCTCGCTGATGCCGACGCGAAACCGCTCCACCGACAACGCGGTCGCCCCGACCTCGTCGGCGGCCAGGCGTCGCAGCTGCACCGTCGTCTCCTCACTTGCCTGCATCTGCTCTTCGCTGGCCCAGAGCGTCAGCACGAGCGCCTCGCCGCGCTCCCCGTCGGTCAGCGCCAGATAGCCACTAAAGCCGGGGAGGTCGCGAACGACCGGCAAGACCCGCTCCCGCACGAGCCGGAGGTACAGCTCGAGGGTGCCGTCGTCGGCGAAACCGGCGAAGCGCGTGAGCCGCCCGAACACACGGCGCCGTTCGGTTCGACCGGACCCAGTCCTGCCGCGGCGCGAAGCTTCAGCCGAGCCCTTCGGCCTCCTCCGCCTGCTCGCCGAGCTCGACGATGTCGCCCTCCTTGAAGAGGATCGCCTCAAGCGCGGCTCGCCACTTCGGCGTCTGTCTCAGCAGGAACTCGAGGTCCATGCCGAAGTGCTTGAACTCCTCGGCTTGCGCGTTCTCCATGATCGCCTTCGCCTGGGCGTCCGGCTCGAGTGAGATCCGCTGCTGGTACCAGCCGATCGCCTCGGCTTCCTCCGTCAGCGACGCGATCATGCGAGCGAACGTCCTCGTCTCGGCACTCAGCTCCTGGGCAGGCTCGTGGTACTGGTCGAAGCCCATCTCGCCTCCTTTCTCGCGGTGTCAAGAAGTTTCGGACCGTACCGTTACGCCACCTGGGGCGGCTCGACGAGCACCTCGGCCATCAGCGCCCGCGCGGTCCGCAGGTTCTTCGCCGTAAGCGTCACCTCCGCGAGGGTGGTTGCGAAGAGCGCGTCGGGGCCTCGTACCTCGGCGCCGAGCGGCACCTCGACATCGAACTCGAGCGCCAGGCAGCCCTCGGGCCTCGCCAGCGGCAAGGCCTCGAGACGGCCGGTCGCCGGCGCATAGACGAGCGCGTCGACGACAGCGGCCTGCGGCTTGCGGCTCGGGTGCAACGCCTGCGGGAGCCCGAGGCAGCTCCGCAGCTGGGCTTCGATCAGGTCGACGCCCCAGATCGCCTCGACGAACTCGTGCACCCGGCCGCCGCCCATCCGCGCGTTGACCTCGACGATGCGCGGGCCGCGGCTCGTGCACTTGCCCTCGACATGCAGCACGCCCTGCCCCAGGCCGAACGCGCAGACCGTCTCCACGACGTGGCGGACGAGGCGGCGAACCTCCTTGCGGTCGTGGTCCGGCGGACAGTGCAGGCCGGTCTCCTGGAACGAGGGCTCGGCGGTCGGCCAGTTCTGCGAGACGCTGGAGAACAGACACTTGCCGTCCTCCATCACCAGGTCGACATCGAACTCGACGCCGTCGAGGTACTCCTCGAGCAAGAGGTCGTTGCCGGCCCGGAAGATGACGTCTTGCTCCGGGTCGACGATCCGGCGCACGACCGAGTAGATGCCGGGCAGCGACTCGACGTCGTCGACCCGGACGCAGCCCGCGGCACCAGCGCCGAACTCGGGCTTGACCACCGCCGGAAAGCCGACTTCGCCGGCGGCGGCGAACAGCTCGTCGAGCGACTGCACTCTCTTCGCGCGCGGCGTGGGCAACCCGAGCCGAGTGGCCAGCTCGCGGGTGCGAACCTTGCTGCGCGCGGCGTCGACCGCGTCGGGCGGGTTGCCCGGCAGGCCGAGCGCGACGGCGACCCGCGCGGCCGCGCTGATGCTGTCTTCCCAGAAGGTCAGCACACCGTCGGGCCGGACGCCCGCCTGCGCGAGCGTTGCGAGAACCGCCTCGGCGTCGCGGTCGGGATCCCCGTCGACGGGCGCGGTCAGCCACCTCGTCGCGAGGCCATCGGTGACGAGCGACTCCGACCAATGGCCCGGCTCGTCGACGATCACGAGCCGCGCGCCGAGCTCGGCCAGCCGGACGTACGCGCGCCGCTTGCCCGGGTAGCCCGCGCTGACGACGACAACGGTGGCGCCGCCCACGGTCACGCCTGGCTCCAGGCGGGATCGTCAACGAGCGGCGTCGGCGGAGGCGGCGCCGATGACCTGCCGGGCACGTTCGAGCGGTCGAGCGCCGAGCGCATCGCCGGCGCCGTCTGCAGCGCTTCCAGCAACACGTCGCCGTCGAGGCGCAAGAGGGTGCTCGGTTCCGCGGTCGTCACGGTTGCGTTCCTGGGCGCATTGTCGAGCAGGCCCCGCTCCCCGAAGTAGTCGCCCGGGCCGAGCCGTACGACCTCTTGGCCGTCGCGGTGGACGACGACGCTGCCGTCGACGATCGCGTAGAAGGCGTGAGCGGGCGCGCCCTGGACGACGACGTCGACGCCGTCCGGCAGCGGGCAGAACTGCGACGCGGACGCGAGCTGCTCCAGGACGAGTTGCGAGACCCCGGCGGCGATCGGGAGGCGTTCGACGACCGCCACGCGAGCGGCCAGCTCCTCGGCGCGCCGCCGGCTGAGCGCGTCGAGCCCGCGCAGCCAGCCCAGGCAGCCGAGCGTGGCCAGCAGGGTGGCCGCGCCGAGGATCGTGAAGCTCCTGCCGAGCGAGGTCGAGGCAAGCAGCAACGAGGCCAGGAGCGCACCGGCCACCATCGCTCCGACGGCAACGGCCTCGACGACGCCCATCAGCCGTCCGAGCGACTCGGCCGGGGCCACGCGGGCGAGCGTGGTCTCGGCGACCACCTCGCACGCGACGAAGCCGGCGCCGCCGATCAGCGTGATCGCCAGCGCGAGGACGAGCTCGGACACTCGGGCATACGCGAGCTGCGTGGCGCAGTACAGCGCCCCCGAGCCGACGACGATCCCGGAGATGTGGTTGCTCGTGGTCAGCCGCGGGTTGATCGCCGCGCTGAGCAAGCCGCCGGCTCCCCCGGCGGCGAGCAGGTAGCCGTAGCCGGCCGCGCCCAGGTCGAGCCGGCGGGCCGCGTACACGACCAGCTGCACGGTCTGCGCGCCGTAGGTCAGCTCCGCCATCGCGATCACGATCAGCAGCGGCACGACGAAGGGCGTCGCGCGGACGGTGCGAAGGCCCTGCAGGAGGTGGAGCCTGGCGCTCTCGACCGCGCGGGCGCTCGCCTTGACGGCAGGACGGCGAATCGTCCAGATCAGAGCGGCGGAGACCGCGAACGTCAGCGCGTTGACGAGGAACGCGACCGAGTTCGGCGCCACCGCCAGCAGGACGGCGCCGATCGCCGGCCCGACGACCACGCCGAGGTCCTGCACCGTGTGCAGGAGGGCGTTCGCGGGCCCGAGCCGCGCCTCGCCGACCAGCCTCGGCAGCAACGCCATCGCGGCCGGCCGCTCCGCCGTGCCTGCCGACGAGGCCAGCGCCGTCAAGACGAGCAGCAGCGCAACCGGCCCGCCGGTCTCCACCACCGCAGCCAGGCCGACCATCAGCACGCCACGGGCCAGATCGCCCGCGAGCAGCACCGTCCGGCGGTCGTAGCGGTCGGCGACCACCCCGCCGAGCGGGCCGAGCACGACATAGGGAACGAGCCGGCAGATCGTCGCTGCGCCGACCCAGCGCGCCGAGCCCGTCGATGCGAAGACGGTGCCGAGCAGCGCTGCGTTGAACAGCCAGTCGCCCAGCTGTGAGACAGCGCTGGCCGAGATCAGCCGCCGCGCATCGCGAATCGCGAGGATCTCGCGGTAAGCGCCGCGGGCCGTCACACGCTGACGTTAACGCCTCATCCGAATCGAATGATCCCCACGCCCCGGCACTTTGAGATTGTGCGCGGGTGTTCTTCCGGCTGAGCACCTGGGAGCTCTGGCTGCTCATCGCGGCGCTCGTGATGGGCTTCGTGGCGATCGGCTACGTGGCCGGGCGCCTGCTGCGCACCCAGGAGACGCTGCGCGAGCCGGTCGGAATCGTGCAGGGGGCGTTCTTCGCGCTGGTCGGGCTGATCCTCGCCTTCGGCCTGACGCTCGCGCTCGGGCGCTACGACTCGCGCCGTGCGGCCGTCGTCGACGACGCCAACACGATCGGCACGACCTACCTTCGAGCGCAGACGCTGGCCGAGCCGATGCGCAGCCGCTCGCTGCAGCTGCTCAGGCAGTACACGGACGCGAGCCTCGCGCTCTCGCACTCGGTCCCGACCACCGACAGGTTCGCCGCAGTGGTTGCGCACGAGGATGCGCTCCAGCGCCGGCTCTGGAGCCTGGCCGGAGACGCCCTCGTGGGAGCGCCGCAGGACAGCGCGCCGCGGCTCTACGTCGAGACCCTGAACGCGATGATCGACCAGCAGACCGTGCGCGTGGCGGCGCTCAACAACCGGATTCCCGGCGCGGTCCTCGCATTGGAGGTGTTCGGCGCCGCCTTCGCCTTCGGCCTGCTCGCCCTCTACACGGCGTTGCACGGGCGCGGCGCGACCACCGTCGTCCTCGCGGGCGCGCTCGTGACCCTGCTCCTGCTGATCATGTTCGACCTCGACCGTCCGACTCGAGGCTTGATCCGCGTGCCCGACAAGCCGCTCACGGCTCTGAAAGCCGAGATGGAGCTGCCACCGGCGGCGCACGGGCCGGCGGGATGAACTTCTTCTGGGCGGCGCTGATCGTCGCCGTGGTGACGGCGCTGGCGGTCACCGCCATGCTGCTCGTCCGCCGCCGGGCTCCCAAGGGCAGCTACTTCGAGGACGGCGACCGCGCGGCGGGCGTCTTCGGCGTGCTCGCGACCGGCTTTGCCGTGCTACTCGGCTTCGTCGTCTTCCTCGCCTTCGAGAGCTTCGACACCTCGCGCAGCGGCGCCGAGACCGAGGCACAGGTCGTCTTGCAGCAGTTCGAGACGGCGCAGCTGATGCCCGCCGCCGCGCGCGGGCGTTTCTCGGGCGAGCTCGTCTGCTACGCGCGCAACGTCGTGCACCAGGAGTGGCCGCGGATGCAATCCGGCACGCTCACCGACGGCTACAACCCGTGGACGGTCAGCATGTTCCAGACGCTGAGGACGGTCGAGCCGCGCACCCCGTCCGAGCAGGCCGCCTACGGCAAGTGGCTCGACCAGCGCACCGACCGCGAGAGCGCTCGCGCCGACCGCACGCACGGCGCGGAGGGCGTGATCCCGAAGCCGCTCTGGGTAGTGCTGTTTCTGAGCGCCGGGATCATCGGCGTGTTCATGCTCTTCTTCGCCGACAGCGGCGAGCGGGCGATCGTGCAGGCGACGATGATGGGCAGCGTCGCGGTGGTGATCACCTCCACGCTGCTGCTCCTCTCGTTCCTGAACAACCCGTTCCACGCCGGCTCGGGCGGCCTGCGGCCGTTCGCGATGGAGCGCACCGCCGCGCGCCTCGAGCACGACACGGGCATCGCCGCAGGTCGCTTCCGGATCCCGTGCGACGCCAACGGGAACCCGCTGCTAGCGCAGTGAGCCCTCCGGCGGCGCGGGTTGCGTCGTCTCCTCGACCAGGTTCCGCTGCACGAGCGTGTAGAGCAAGCCGAGCGCAGGCAGGACGACGACCACGGCGATTCCGAAGACGATCAGCACGGCCTTCAGGGTCGCGCTCGGAGCGGCTGCGTCGGCGACGGTCAGGCTCGGCGGGAGGATCTGCGGGTGCTGGGCGACGGCCCAGCCCCAGATCACCGACACGACAGCGCCCGCCGCCAGCACGCGAGCGCCCCGCTGCGCTCCGCGCCGTAGGAGGACGAGAACGGCGACACCGCAGACCGCCGAGACAATCACGAGCGGCAAGGCGTCGCTCTTGAGCCCGTCGAAGACGGCGCGTGCGTCCGCGTGCAGCGCGACCAGGCCGCCTGCCGCGAGCGCGCCGGTGACGACGGCCGCGACGAGCGCGCGGTCGCTGAAGTAGCGCTCGAGGTCGGGCGTGCCCGCGCGGCGGGCGTCGCTGACGAGGAACACGCTCGCCAGGTAGGCGCCCGTCGCCACGAAAAGCGCGCCGGTCACCAGCGAGAGCGGATTGACCCAGCTCGTGACGAAATCGCCGTTGGCGTTGCCGACGGGCACGCGACCGCCCGCGACCGCGCCAACGACGGTGCCGAGGAAGAACGGCGTCAGCACCGATGCCGCACCGAAGACCGTCGTCGCCAGGGCTTGGCCCCCGGGCCGCCGGGCCGAGTGCTGGAAGGCGAAGCCCGACCCACGCAGGACGATCCCGAACGCGGCGAGGCTGAGCGGGATGAAGAGCGTCGAGAAGATCGCCTCGAACGCAGACGGGAAACCGGTCCAGAGCACGACGAGGACGAAGATCAGCCAGACGTGGTTCGCCTCCCACACCGGGCCGATCGCCCAGTCGATCAGCGCCCGCGGCCGACGGCCGCTCTCGCCGCCCCCGGCCAGCAGGCTCCACAGGCCCGCGCCGAAGTCGGCGCCGCCGAAGACCGCGTACATCGTCACCCCGACGACCAGCACGACGGCGACGGCGTTCGCGAGGGTCATCGAGCGGCCACCGGAGGCACGTCTGTGTCGGGGCCGTACGGCACCTCGTCGTCGACGCCGGAGTCCGAGCGCCAGCGTTTCGACATCGCCCGCAGGACGACGATCAGGATCGCGCCGAGCACCGCGTAGATCGCGAGCACGAGCGAGAACGTGATCCAGATGCCGTTCGCGTGGGTGACCGCGTCGGAGGTGCGCATCACCCGGTACACGATCCACGGCTGGCGGCCGACCTCGGTGACGATCCAGCCGGCCTCGAGCGCGACGATCGACGCGATGCCCGAGAGCGCGCAGGCGCGCAGGAACCACGTCGTCTGCGGGATGTCACGTTTCCGCCACCAGACGAACCCGAACCAGGCGCCGAGCGCGATCAGCGCAGTGCAGATGCCGACCATCGTGTCGAAGGCCCAGTGCAGCATCGTGTTCGCGGGCGGCCGCTCGTCGGGCGGCACGGAGTCGAGCCCGGTCACCTGGGTGCTCGTGCTCCAGCCGACGAGGAACGAGTCGAGCCCGGGGATGCCGATCCCGCCCTTGACCCCGTCGGCGGTGCAGCGCCCGAAGATGTACTCGGTCACGTGCGTGTGCGTCTGCTGCACGCACTCCATCGCCGCGAACTTGACGGGCTGATCCTTGGCGATCGCGCGCGCGGCGGTGTCGCCGACGGCGAACTGGATCGGCGTCGCGATGCAGGCGACGGTCAACGGGATCAGGAGCCCGAGCCGGTGGATCCGGTCGCGCCGGCCACGCAGCATCCCGACCGCATAGATCGACGCGACGAGGAAGCCGGTCACGAGGTAGGCCGCAAGGATCATGTGCGGCACTTCGTAGGGCACGGCCGGGTTGAAGATCACCTTCCACGGATCGACCGAGGTCACCTTGCCGCTCGTCGGCGAGAAGCCCTGCGGCTGGTTCATCCACGCGTTGACGGCGACCACCGAGAAGGCGCCGCCGAGACCGCTGATCACCACAGGCACTCCTGACCAGAAGTGCGCCCACGGCGACAGGTAGCGCCAGCCGAAGATGTAGATCGCGATGAAGATCGCCTCGAGGAAGAAGAAGACGCCCTCGATCGCGAACAGCACGCCGAAGACCTGGCCGAAGCGCCCGGTGAACGCGGGCCAGAGCAGGCCGAACTCGAAGGAGAGCACCGTCCCGGTCACCGCGCCGACGGCGAACGTCACCGCCACAGCCTTCGACCACCGCTTGGCGAGCGCGATTGCATCCGGGTCGTCGTGCCGCAGGCCGCGGTAGTTGGCGATCAGCATCATCGCCGGCAGCGCGACGCCCAGCGACGCCAGGATGATGTGGAACCCCAGCGTGAACGCCATCTGGCTACGGGCGGCGGCGAGGTTGGAGGCGAGAGTCAGCGTGGCTCCGTTTCAGCCGGACAGCTCGAGCAGCGACTCGTTCGACGGCACGAAGTAGTAGGCGCCGGTCAGCGGGTGCGTGAAGCGCGTGAGCGCATCAGGGGTCTCGACCATGCTCTTCAGCATCTCCGCGAGGGGTCGCTGCTCGGCGGCGAAGCCGACGAACATCGTGCCGTGGTCGGTGACCGTGCCGTACGCCATGTTGCGGCGGAAGATGTGGCCGAAGCGGTCCTGGTCGGTGGCCGCGACGTGCGAGTCGGCCGGCTTGTCCTCGAGCTCGACGCTGTCGAGCTTCTTGCGGCCCATCGCGAGCTCCTGCTGCTCGACGGGCAGCGCCTCCCAGGCAGCGGCGTCGTGCTCCCACTTCTGCAGGAGGAGAACCGTGCCGCCCTCGCCGGGGCTGCCGTCGGGAACGAGCACGAAACCGGGCGCCTCGACCAGCGTCGGATTCTCGGTCCCGTCGATGAAGCCGGTCAAATCGCGGTCGTGCTGGTACGACCAGCTCGACGTCTCCTCCGCGACGGTAGCGAGCCCTGCCAGCGCACCCATCGCCGCCCGCGCGGTGTCGAAGATCACGTCGTAAGCCGGGCCCGAGAGCCAGAGCACGGCGTCGTGCTGGGTGGCCGGCATGGTGAAACCGTCGGCCCCGGTCAGGTCGGCGTTGAAGCCCTCGAGCCCGGCGGGCAGGCCGTCCGGGTCGATCGAGCTCCAGAGCTCGGGACGGAAGCCGGCCACCAGGTTGACGCCGCCCATCGTCGTCCGCGGCTCGCGCAGCGAGGCGATCGCCACCACCACGTCGCGCGCGTGGCGGCCGTCCACGGCGTCGAACTCGAGGTAGGCGTGCGAGCTCGTGCCGAGCGCGAAGATCCCGGCCTGTGGATTCTTCATCGCCAGTTGATCATCGCACCAAATTGCGCCGGCACCGGCCGACACGGATACTCGCCAGGTGCTTCCGCTCTCGGACGGCATACCTGCGCGGCGCTTCCCCCTCGTCAACGTCGGGATCATCGTCGCGAACTTCGCCGTCTGGCTCTTCTACGAGCTCCCCGATCTCAACCATGCGGTCTTCAAGGCGTCGTTCTATCCCTGCACCGTGAACGGGTCGTGCCACGGGCCCGAGTCGTGGGGCTACAGCTGGATCACCTCGATGTTCCTGCACGGGAGCTGGGATCACATCCTCGGCAACATGCTCTTCCTCGCGGTCTTCGGCAAGAACGTCGAGGACTCGTTCGGGCACCTCGGCTATCTGCTCTTCTACTTCGCCGGCGGCTTCGCGGCGACGATCACCCAGACGTTCTTCACGCTAATGTTCGGCAACGGCGTCGACGCGCACACGCCGAACCTGGGCGCCAGCGGCGCGATCGCCGCCGTGCTCGGGGCCTACTTCATCCTCTACCCGAACAGCACGGTCTTCGGGCTGATCGTCTTCTGGCCGATCCGGATCTCGGCCATGTTCTTCCTCGGCTTCTGGTTCCTCTACCAGCTGTTCGAGGCGAACTTCGGGCTTCTCAACGCGAGCGCCCACGGCGGCGGCACGGCCTTCTTCGCGCATGTCGGCGGCTTCGTGTTCGGGGTGCTGGTCGCCTGGCTGCTCCTGCAGTCCGGACGGATAGCGGGCCAGGAACGGACCGTGCCCCTGGGCGGTCCGGCGTGAGGCGCCTTGCGTATCTCGTTGCGCTTGCGATCGCGGTCAGCCTGGTTGCGTCGGCCTCGGCCGACACGCAGGGGCACAGGGTTGCGGTCTTCTTCCTGCACGGTGAGCAGCTCGGCAGGACGACGCGGCCCGGCACCCATCCCGTGGACGCCGTGCGGCAGCTGCTCGCCGGGCCGACCGAGACGGAGGCGCGTGACGGCTTCCGCACCTACATCCCGAGCAATACCCCGCTGCGCCGCCTGAGCTTCTCGCGCGGAGTCGCGACCGTCGATCTCGGCCCCCGCTTCACCGCCGGGCACGACCGCGAAAGCCTCCTTGCACGGCTGTCGCAGCTCGTGCGCACGCTCACCGCGCCGCAGGCCGCGAGCCGCGTTCAACTGCTCGTCGATGGGAAGCGCGTCTCGGGCGTCTTCCCGGGAGTCGACACGAGCAGGCCGATCAGCTTCGCCTACCTGAGCAGGCCGAACATTCCCGTGCCGAAGCCGCCACCGGCGCGGCTGAAGCCGCCCGACCCGCACGTGAAGGCGGCGCAGATGCGGCTGATCGCGATCGGCTACCTGCTGAAAGGCGACGCCGACGGGCGCTTCGGGCCGGTCACCAGCACTGCGCTGCTCGCCTTCCAGAAATGGGAGCGCCTGCCCCGCACGGGCCTGCTCGACGCGGCGACTGACACGCGTCTGACCACCGCCGTGCGGCCGCGGCCGGTGACGCTCGGCCGCTCTGGGCGGCGGGCGGAGGTCCTGCTCGACCGACAAGTCACGCTCCTGATCGAGGACAACGAGGTCGTCCGCGCGATCGCGGTCTCGACCGGCAAGCCCTCGACCCCGACGCCCCCGGGCGACTACCGCGTCTACGCGAAGATCCCGAAGTGGTGGTCGACGCCGTTCCGCGAGTGGCTGCCCCTGGCACTCCCGTTCAACGGCGGGATCGCGTTCCACCAGTTCCTCGTCGTCCCGGCATACGCTGCCTCGCACGGGTGCGTGCGCCAGTCGCCGACCGTGGCGCAATGGACGTATGACTTCGCCAGCGTGGGAATGCCGGTCAAGGTGGTGACCCGGTCGTGAGCACCGCGACGGTCCTGATCGGCCTCGGCGCCTTCCTCGCCTGCGCGGTCGAGATGGTCGAGGCGCTGACGATCGTCCTCGGCGTCGGCACCGTCCGCGGCTGGCGCTCGACGCTGATCGGCGTCGGCGCGGCAGCCCTCGTGCTCGCGGTGCTCATCGCCGCCCTCGGGCCGGCCCTCCAGCAGATCCCGATCGACGCGCTGCGCCTGGTCGTAGGCGCCCTGCTGCTCGTCTTCGGCCTCCAGTGGCTGCGCAAGGCGATCCTGCGCTCGAGCGGCTACAAGGCGCTGCACGACGAGGACGAGGCGTTCCGTCGGGAGCGCGCCGAGGCGGAGGCAGCGGGCGACGAGCGGCGAGCCGGGCTCGACTGGTACTCGTTCACCGTGGCGTTCAAGGGCGTGCTGCTCGAAGGGCTGGAGGTCGTCTTCATCGTGATCACCTTCGGTAGTGCCCAGGGCCGGCTCGGCGTGGCCATCGTGGGCGCCGTCGCAGCGCTGGTGGTCGTCGTGGTGGCGGGCGTCCTGGCTCGCGGACCGCTCGAGCGCGTACCCGAGAACACGATCAAGTTCGCCGTCGGCCTGCTGCTGACGAGCTTCGGCTGCTTCTGGGGCGCCGAGGGCGCCGGCGCCAAATGGCCCGGCAACGAGCTCTCGCTGCTCGGGCTGATCGCCTTCCTGAGCGCGGTCTCGTGGCTGCTCGTTTGGGCGCTCCGGCGCCGGCGGCTCGCGCTCACGCCGGCGGGAGCGAGCACGTGAAGTACGTCAAGGCGTTCGGCCACTTCTGGTGGGACTTCATCGTCGGCGACGACTGGACGGTCGCGGCCGGAGTCGGGATCGCGCTCGGGCTCACCGCGATCTTGACCCACCGCGACGTCAACGCCTGGTGGCTGCTCCCGCTCGCGGTCGCGCTGCTGACAGGGGCCTCCGTCTGGCGGCAGGCTCGGTGAGCGCCGCAGGCTCCGAGCGCCCCCAGCCCACGCCCACGCCGGCTCCGAGCGGAGCATCGCCCTCGCGGCCCCGGTTCCGCGTCTCCCGCGGCTGGATCCTGTTCGGCCTCGCGTTGCTGGCCTTCAACATCTACTTCAGCTCGCGCGCCACCGGGCCGTCGTCGCGCGTCCGCGTCCCGTACAGCCCGTTCTTCCTGAACCAGGTGAAGGCCAAGCACGTGAAGGAGATCACTTCCAAGGGCACGGCGATCCAGGGCACCTTCACCAAACAGCAGACCTACGCGGGCTCCAAGCCGACGACGAAGTTCAAGACCGAGGTGCCCGCGTTCGCCAACAACGACGCGCTGTCGGCCCTGCTGGAGAAGGAGGGCGTCGTCGTCAACGCGCAGCCCCTCGACAACGGGCCGCCCTGGTGGGAGAGCCTCCTGCTCGGCTTCGGGCCGACGCTCCTGTTCCTCCTGCTGCTCTTCGCGCTGATCCGCCGCGCCGGGAACGTCCAGAACGTGCTCGGCAACTTCGGCCGCTCCAAGGCTCGCCGCTACCAGCTCTCAGGCGACCGGGTCACCTTCGCGGACGTCGCCGGCATCGACGAGGCGAAGGCGGAGCTGACCGAGGTCGTCGACTTCCTGCGACACCCCGAGAAGTACCGCAAGCTCGGCGGCCGGATCCCTCACGGCGTGCTGCTCTCGGGCCCGCCCGGAACCGGCAAGACGCTGCTCGCCCGCGCGGTCGCGGGCGAGGCCGACGTGCCGTTCTTCTCGCAGGCCGCCTCCGAGTTCGTCGAGGCGATCGTCGGGGTCGGCGCCTCGCGCGTGCGCGACCTCTTCACCCAGGCGAAGGAAGCCGCTCCGGCGATCGTCTTCATCGACGAGCTTGACGCGATCGGCCGCTCGCGGACTTCGGGTGCGGCCGGCTTCAGCGGCGGCAACGACGAGCGTGAGCAGACGCTGAACCAGATCCTGACGGAGATGGACGGGTTCGACTCTTCCACCAATGTGATCGTGATCGGCGCGACCAACCGCCCGGACGTGCTCGACCAGGCACTGCTGCGTCCGGGCCGTTTCGACCGCCGGGTCGCGGTGCAGCCACCCGACCGGGCCGGGCGCGAGGCGATCCTGAAGGTTCACACCCGCGGGCTGCCGCTCGCGCCGGACGTCGATCTCGGCCGGATCGCGTCGACGACGCCCGGCATGGTCGGCGCCGACCTGGCCAACCTCGCGAACGAGGCGGCGCTGCTGGCGGCCCGCCGCAACCACGAGCAGGTCGACGAGTCCGACTTCACGGACGCCCTCGAGCGAATCGTGCTCGGCGCGGAGCGGCAGGTGCTGATGAGCGCCGAAGACCGCCGCCTGACCGCCTACCACGAGGGCGGCCACGCGATTGTCGGCATGCTCACGACGGGTGCCGACCCGGTGCGCAAGGTCTCGATCATCCCGCGCGGGATGGCGCTCGGCGTGACGTTCTCGGCCCCGGAGAGCGACCGTTTCAACTACCGCGAGCCGGAGGTGCTGGCGAAGATCCAGGTCGCGCTCGGCGGCCGCGCGGCCGAGGAGATCGTCTTCGGCGAGACGAGCACCGGTGCGGAGTCGGACATCCAGCAGCTGACGGAGATCGCCCGCCAGATGGTGGGTCGCTGGGGCATGAGCCCCGCGATCGGGCCGGTGGCCGTCGTGCCGCGCGACGGCGTGGGGCCATTCGGCCCCCAGGAGACCTCGTCGGACACGCAGCGGCTCGTCGACGAGGAGGTGCGCCGCGTCGTCGAGGAGTCCCACGCCCAGGTGCTGACGCTGCTGCGCGAGAACCGCCCCAAGCTCGATTCGCTCGCCAAGGCGCTGCTCGAGCACGAGACGCTGGACGAGGACGACGCGTACGCTGCAGCGGGTGTGCCCCGCAGTGCCAGCGGGAGCGCCGACGGCTACTCGGCGGCGGCCCGGTCGAGGTCGTCCTCTTTGGACGATGACCGTCCAGAACCCCGCTGAGAGACTGGAATGCGATGTCCCGGCTTCGGGCGATGGACGCTGACGTCGAGCGTGCCCTCGATCAGATCAACGTGCCCGCCTACGTGATCGACAGCCACGGGATCATCCGCTGGGTCAATCCGGCCGGCCAGCGCGTGGTCGGCGATGTGACCGGGCGGCAGTTCACATCGGTCGTCGCACCCGAGGAGACACGACGCGCTCGGGAGTCCTTCGCGCAGAAGATCGTCGGCGCCGTCGAGTCAACCGACGAAGAGGTGGTGCTCCTCCAGGAGGACGGCGACCGGGTCAACGTCGAGGTCAGCGCCGTCCCGCTCTATGCAGGCGGCAAGATCATCGGCGTCTTCGGCCAGGTCGTGCACGTCGACGACGAGCCGGACCGCCCGCCGCACCCGAAGCTCACCCCGCGGCAGGCCGAGGTGCTGCGCCTGCTCGAGCGAGGTCATTCGACCGGGCAGATCGCGGGCGAGCTCCACCTCAGCCAGGAAACGGTGCGCAATCACATCCGCCACCTGTTCCGGGCGCTCGGCGTGCATTCCCGGATCGAGGCCGTCGCCGTCGCCCGGCACGGCTACCTGGCGACGGCCAGCTAGCTCAGGCGCAGCGCTCGCACCTGCGGCGCGTGCCCAGCTCGCGGCCGCACGAGGCGCACTTGCCGCGGCTCCGGCGTGCGAGCAGGCGCCGCTCCCGGAAGCCAAGCAGGCACATCACCAGGCCGACGCCGATCGTCACCAGCAGGGTGGCCAGGTGCGGGCTCGCCCCGGTCACGCTGCGGAGGTCGGGGTTCCCTGCGCCACGGGTGCCCTGCCGAGAATCTCGATCGCGAGCAGCAGCACGACGGCGATCGCGGTCAGCACGATCAGGACCGTCAGCGAGGGGGAGTTCCAGAGCAGGAAGATCACCGCCGGGATCAGGATCGCGCCCATGCGCAGGGCCCGCTTGTGCTCGCCGACCCAGTGGCCGAAGGGCGTCGCCGCGACGCCGCTCTTGCCGCTCGCAAAGCTCGTGCCGGACCCGAACCAGCCGCGGATCGCGACGGCGGACTTGTACGGGCCGCTCAGATATGCGCCGGCGGCGACGAGCAGGGCCACCGCAGCGACGATCCGCAGCCCGAGGCGGAGGTAGTGCACGAGCACCTCGTAGAACGCCGAGGCGGCCGGCGTGGGCAGGTTCGGGCCGGCGATCTGGTCCAGGTAGATCGAGCGGCCGATCGTGAGCAGCGCGCCCAGTACCGCCATCGAGGCGGCGATCCCGAGCGACGCCTGCAGCAGCGTCCGCCGCCGCCGCTCGGAGAGGCCGATCGCGGCGGCGATCAGCGCGAGCACGAGCAGCGGCAAGGCGATCGAGAGCGTCTTCAGGAGCCGAACGCCGCGCTGGCTCTGCTTGAGCGTCTTGGAGTCGAGGATGACGAAGTTGGACGGAATCGCACTCGGCGAGATCCGGTCGAAGATGTTGATTCCCCGGTCGTGCAGGCGCTGCTCGACCCGCGCGAGCATCGGGGCGAGGTTGACCACCACCTGGCCGTTCTTCGTCTCGACCAGCCTGCCGCCCTTGCCCGTCAGCACGTTGACGAGCTGCCTGTGCGCCCGGGTGTTCACCTCGACCCAGAGCTTCTGGAAAGCGTCGGAGGCGAGGAACGCCTTCGTCTGATTCTCGACGAACGTGTGCAGGCCGGTGGCGATGGCCGGCGCGAGGAAGTCCGCGCGAGGCGGCAGGGCCTGCTTCGCTCTCGCCGCGACGTCGACGTTGGCGAAGAGCGTCCTCGTCACGTTGTCCGCGATCGCCGCCTGGATGTGCGGATCCGAGGCGAGCGGCTTGACCGTCCGCACGTAGCGGTCGGTCTTCGTGACCTGGTTGTTGATCCAGATCGCGGTGCCGGCGATCGGCGCGAGCACGCAGGCGATCACGACCAGCGTCACCACGAGCTTGCCGTGCCGGTAGCCCTTGGCTTTCGCGGTCACCCGGCCAGCAAATCCCACTGGGTGACAGGGGACATCCTCCCGAAGGGATGAAGCCGTCTAGGCGGGAATCTCAGCCCTGATGCGCGTTCCGCCGCCCGGCGGGCTGACGACCTCCAGCATGCCGCCGCTCGCCTCAGCCCGGTCCCGCAGGCCCTCGAGGCCGGAGCCCGAGTGCTCGACCGCACCGCCGACCCCGTCGTCGGCGATCTCGAGCCGGAGCACGCCGCGCGCAGCCGAGGCGCGCACCTCGATCCGCGAGGCATCGGAGTGCTTCTGCGCGTTGGCGATCGCCTCGGCGACGACGTAGTAGCCGACAGTCCCGGCAGCGGAGTCGAGCCGGGTGGACGGCAGCTCGGCGAGCTTGACCGGGATGCTCGAGCGGAGCGCGAGGCTCTTCAGCGCCTCGGCGAGGCCGAAGTCGACGAGTACCGCCGGATGGATCCCGTGGGCGAGCTCCCGCAGCTCGTCGATCGCCAGCTGCAGCTCGACCTCGGCCGCGCCGAGCAGCTCGGCCGCGCGGGCGGGCTCACGCCGCGCGGTCTCGGCCGAGTCGTGCAGCTGCTGCGCCAGCCAGGTCAGGCGCAGCTGCGCACCATCGTGGAGATCGTGCTCGATCCGGCGACGCGCATTGTCCGACGCCGAGATCAGGCGCAGGCGCGACGCGGCGAGCCGCAGGGCAAAGCGCTCCCGCTCGGTGACAGCCGCTGCGAGGCTCAGCGTGGTCAGCACCGCTACCGCGATGAAGAGCTGCGTGCTGAGCACGCTGCGCGTGATCGAGGTGAAGTGGAACGGGCCGGCGTAGTGCGTCACGTTCCAGACGGTGACGACCGCGGTGACCGCCACGGCGAGCGTCGCCCCGCGCTGGCCGAAGCGGAGCGCAGCCCAGATCAGCACCGGAAAGACGAGGTACGCGATCGGAGTCGTGCTCCGCGTGGCGACCTCCGCCAGCGCCACGACTGCCAGCAGCAAGGAGCCGGCCTCGAGCCAGCGCGCGCGTGGCCACCCTTTCGGCAGCGGCGCGTACCACGCCAGGGCGAGCGGCACCACGAGGAGTGCGCCGGAGGCATCGCCGAGCCACCAGGTCCGCCAGACCTTCGGCAGCTCGTGCAAGCCGATCACGCCCCCGGAGAGCGACGACGTCGCCCCGATGGTCGCGCTGACGGCCGCGCCTGCCGCGACCGAGACCGCGATCACGCCAATGCCCCGAACGGTGGCAAGCGGAGACTCGTGCCGGATGAGGCGCCGGATCAGCAGCGTCGCGATCACCACCTCGAGCACGTTCCCGCAGGTCTGGCCGAGGGCCGAGCCGAACGGCAGCACCGAGTAGTTGTTGGCAAGCAGGTCGCCGATCAGCACGCCCGGCCAGTAGACGACGCCGCCCAGGTAGAGGAACGAGATACCGATGCCCACGGGCAGCCAGACGATCGCCGCCACCGGGCCGGAGAACTCCAGCAGGTAGCCGGTCTTGGCGCCAGCGTAGTAGAGGCCGGCAAGCGCGAGGACGCCGGCCGCGTACCGCGCGGGATTGTGAGGCAGGCGCTCGAGCCAGGGCCGGTCGACCGATTCGCGGTAGGCGAACTCGGACATCAGGCCCCGTCGCCTGTCAGGTAGAGCAGGGTGGCCTTGACGCGCCGGTTGACGTCGCCGTCCTCGGGCAGCTCGAGCTTGACGAAGATCCCGTTGATGTGCCGCTCGACGGCGCGCCTGGTGATCTGCAGCGACTCGGCAATCGATGTGTTGCTGCGGCCTTCGGCGATCAGCGCGAGGGTCTCGCGCTCGCGGGATGTGAGCTTCTCGATCCCCGGATCGCCGAGGCGGGCCGAGACGAGCTTGTCGACGATCCGCGGGTCGACGAGGGAACGGCCGTCCGCCACCTCGTGCAGCGCCCGCTCGAGCTCATCCTTGTCCTTGACGCGTTCCTTGAGCAAGTACGCGCGCTGGCTGGAGCCGTTCTCGAACAGGCTCATCGCGTAGGCCGGCTCGGCGTGCTGGCTGAGGACGACCACGCCGACCTCGGGCAGCGAGTGGCGCAGCTCGCCTGCGAAGCGGATGCCCTCGTCGGTGTTCGTGGGAGGCATCCGGATGTCGGTCAGGACGACATCGGGCCTGACCTCGTCGACCGTCGAGCGGAGCTCGTCCAGATCGCCGCAGGAGGCGACGAGGTCGACGTCCTCGATCGAATCGAGCACGCGCGTGATCCCCTCGCGGGCGAGAAAGCTGTCCTCGCCGAGGACCACTCGGATCACGGGCGCACCACTTCAGGCCAGGCTACGCCGCCGGCGCCGGCGGGCCGGTGACAATCCGGGGTCGCCGAAAAGAGAAGCGCACAGCCCGACCGGCGGCCACTGGGAGCGGCGGTCGGAAAGAAACCCCTTGCGCCGCCCCGCCCGGTGCGGTTGCGGCAGCTGTACATGTCCCGGCGCCAGTATCGCAGCGGTGCTCTGAACCGGCAACACAAACCGGTGCAGCCCGGCGTACAAATCGTGGTGATTTGCACGGTGTTCGTCGCCCGGACAATCGGCGTTTCCCCCGATAGGCGAAATCGCCCGAAACTCCCATACTCGGGGGTGGAGGGATCCCACGTCCTCCAGGGAGGGCAAAACCAGAATGCCGCCGCAGCGCTCGACGACCGGGGCCCCCGGATGATCGAGCTCACGAGTGTCCCCGCACCGGTTGACCCGCGTAGCGCCAGCCTGCGCAGAGCGGGGGCGAAAGCCGTGCTCGTCGGGCACCCGAGCGCGCCACCGCTGCCATTCGAGGTCGCCGACTCGAAGACGCGCGTCCCCGCGCTGCTGGCCGGCACGGTGTCGCGGACGGCGCTGGTCAACCGGCTGCGCGCGGCGGGTGCGTTCCCGCTGGTGCTGGTGGTGGCGCCTGCCGGCTACGGCAAGACGACGCTGCTCTCGCAGTGGGCAGCGCGCGACGTGCGGCCGTTCGCCTGGGTCTCGGTCGACGAGGGTGACGACGATCCGGTCTCGATCCTGCGCCTCGTCGCGGCCGCGCTCGACCGGATCGAGCCGTTGCCGCAGTCGGCGCTCGAGCCACTGGCCCCGGAGCGCCGGCCGGCACCCGCCAAGGCGCTGCAGCGCCTCGGCGCGACGATCGC